>NZ_JAKUZW010000005.1:0-440770 GCF_030128605.1 Klebsiella sp. K5-45
TAGCCGCGCACGGCTTTAATCCGGTTCAGTTGCATAATGCGGCCCACCCGGTTTTTACCGCAGATTTCCCCGATTTCGTTCAGGTCGCCATGAACCCGGCGGTAACCGTATACGCCTCCGCTCAGTGAATAGGAGTCACGGATAAGCGTCAGCAGGCGCTGGTTATCTTTATCCCGCGCGGAGACCGGGTTATGCAGCCACGCATAAAACCCGGCCCGGGCAACGCACAACACCCGACACATCGTCATGACACCCCATACAGAGCGGTGCTCATTGATAAAGCGGTACTTCAGTCGGGCTCCCTTGCAAAGTACCGCGCGGCCTTTTTCAGTATGTCCCGTTCTTCCTCAGTGCGCTTCAGTTGGGCCCTGAGCTTCAGGATCTCGCTTTTCGCTTCCAGTAAATCACGGGCATGCTGCTCGCTGTTATCGGGTTTAATAGCCCGTAACCACTTATAGAGACTGTGTGCTGAAACGCCCAGCCGGTCAGAAACTTCGGCGACGGAATAACCGCGTTCCGTTATCTGGCGGACGGCTTCTTCCTTAAATTCAGGTGTAAATCGTGGTGTGCCCATACGCTCCTCCTATGCTCAAACTATAGGGCAGGATCGTCTACCGGGGCGGGGTCAGTCCAACTATAGGGCAGGATCGTCTACCGGGGCGGGGTCAGTCCACACATCGTACTGAAGCCGCAGGAAACTCGGCAGGAGGTTTCCGTTCTTATCACGAGTGGTAATTGCTGTGTTTGCAGAGGAAATGCTGCCTGAAGGTGTGCTGGCGCTGACCTGTGTGCCGGCGCAGAGTGCCAGGAACAATGGCAGAATCAGAGTGAATAGTCTGATAGCTTTCATAAATCGTCCGAACTCCAAAATTAATCATGAATCTTCACGTTACCAATGGCGCGAGTGACAGGTTACCAGCTGAGATGATCACTGAATACCGCGTCTTCAGTAGCAATCACGTTGACCTCCTGACCAGGCGTTTCGTACTACATCCATTCCCGATGACGTTTCGCTATCAGGACTAGTGGGCGCTGAGCGACTAAATCAACGATTCTTATGCCAGCTGTCAGCAGCACTATCCGGTTCGCCAGGGAACATGGCCGAGCTAACACCCCCAAGTGATTAGCATTTATTCGCGTCCCGCGCTGAAGACCATTAGCTAATCCTTTTTAACTTCGGTGCTCGGGATCTCCAGCGCTTGCAACGTTATGAGGGTGTTCTCCGCGGGCTTGCTGCTGATGCTAAGGGGGAGATTCTTCAGTCATTGCTGCGACACCTGGGAGCTTAACACGGAAGCGGCTGAGCATAGCGCCAGAAGGGAGAATCCCGGATAGCGATGCGTGACGCCTTATCCCGGCTACGCTGTTGGGCCGCTCTTGTGCCGTATTTTTGCCGGTTGGCGGCTGCGCCTTACCCGGCCTACAAAAACTCGCTAACTGACTGGCTTACGCCGCGTTGAGTGGTACCTGGGCATGTCAGCGCTTTCCGCTCCTGGCATAGAGCGGACAAACCAGCTGAGCCAAAGGTCCGCCATCAGCGAGGAGCGGAAGTTGGTCATTATTCTGCTAGTCTGATAGACGGTGAACACAAAAATGGGATTTCAGTAATCATCTGATTCGCATCCCTCCTAATGAGACAGAGGATTCTACTATGGAACCTTATCGTACTTTTCTTATTACTGGCGCAACCAGAGGGATAGGAAGAGCGCTCAGTGACAAATTATCAGGACAGGGTCACCTTGTTGTGGGTATTGCCCGTCATGTTGATGCCGGCTTTCCGGGGGTTTTATATACGGCCGACCTGAGTAGTGCTGATGAAACTCGCGTAGTTTTATTAAAAATTACCGAAAATCATGAAATTCACGGCATCGTAAATAATGTAGGTGTGGCCTTACCTCAACAATTGGGAAACATTGATATTCAAACGTTCCTGAATGTTATGGATATCAATGTACGGGTGGCAGTTCAGATAACACAAGCGCTGGTTAGCAACATGAAGAGCAGAGGCTGGGGAAGAATTGTGAATGTATGTAGCCGTGCTATTTTCGGTGCGACTGACAGAACAGCTTACGCAGCGGCCAAAAGTGCTCTGGTAGGTTGTACACGAACCTGGGCCTTAGAGCTTGCTCAATTCGGGATCACCGCAAACGCGATTGCTCCCGGGCCAATAGAGACAGAGCTTTTTCATAGAACACGACCTGTTGGAAGTGAAGCAGAACAACGCATTTTATCGACAATACCTATGGGCAGACTTGGTTCTCCTGCTGAAGTGGCTTCAGCAATAGCCTTTCTTTTATCATCAGACGCGAGTTTTATTACTGGCGTAGTACTGCCTGTTGATGGTGGAGGAAGCCTGGGAGGACGTTAGAAACGTTAAGGGACTCTGTGGAAATAGACAGCGCCTATCCAGGGCTGGGATTTGATATTGTCGCAGTTAATAAGATATTTTTGACCTGTCAAACCCAATAAATACACTGATACATTTAAGCGAGACATATGAGTTTAAAGCCGCGTAAAATCGTTTTAATTCCCGGGTTTATGCTGAATGAAATGCTGTGGCATGAATTTGAAAGATACCTGCCGTCAAACTGTATTGTTCATCATGCATCTGTAACTGAAGGACGAACCATTCATGATGTAGTGCAGCATCTGATTACTTTTCTGCCTGAGAAGTTTTCTTTGATAGGTTTTTCGATGGGAGGGTATATTGCCCGACAACTGGCAGCAGAATTCCCTGAACGTGTAGAGTCCTTAGTGCTTATTGCCAGTTCCTTACGGGAAGATACGCCGTTAGAGGCTGAAGCAAAGCGGAAAAATGTGCAGTCATTGTCCCCCACAACGTTTAAGGGGCTGAGCAGCTATGCTATTGCCCGGTCACTCCACCCTCTCAACACATCAAATCAGGATATGATTTCAGCTATCCAGAAAATGGGATACTCTCTGGGATTTGAAGCCTTCATCACGCAATCATCCTTATCCAGACAAGGTATACCTTCTGCAACAATATGCTGTCCAACATTGGTTATAGCCAGTGAAGATGATGCCATCCGTTCGATGAAGGAGGCAAAAGAGTTGGTCGAAGCCATACCTTCTGCGTCGTTAAGAATTATTCGGGATTGCGGCCATATGATTCCGCTCGAACAGCCCAGGGAGTTGGCAAGAACTATTGTTGAATGGCTCCCGGCTACGTAAATTATTGGGCGTTTATCCGGCAAATATCCTGACTGACTTCATCAGGGTATGGTCTGTTCCTGGTCACCAGCAAACATGAAGTTCTGCAATAGCAACACGGAAGCGGCTGAGCATAGCGACAGCAGAGAAAATCCCGGATGGCGGCGTATGGCACCTTATCCCGGCTACGCTGTTGGGCCGCTCTTGTGCCGTATTTTTGCCGGGTGACAGCTACACCTTACCCTGCCCACGATTTGGCGCTCTATTCGCGCCCTTCGTAGGCCCGCGCAAGCGTAGCGCCGCCGGACAAGGACAGCGGGCACGGAGCCGATTTTGTGCCGGGTGGCGGCTACGCCTTACCCGGCCTACAGTTCGTGCGACCTGTCGTTAATTTATTCACCAGCCTTGCTGAAACTGCCGGTGCTGGCGGCCTCAAAATCGCTGAGACGTTCCCGGAAGGCCGGGGCAGCCCGCATGGATGCGGGCTGAGGGCCGTGTTTTGCACGGACGCTGCCTCGGCCCGACCCGAAGCCTGCAGGGATAAGTCGAAGGGACCACGCAGTGGCGATTTTGCTGGCCGGAGCCCGGGGGTACAGGGAGCGGCGGCGACTGGCCGCCCCCTGTGCGCTCCCTGCGCCATGCCAGGCATAACGCAGACGATTAACCTGGAGCGCAAACTACGCTGAAGTCACGCGTGATAAACGCTTTGCCCGGGCTGAGAACCTGTAAAACCGATAACAGTCTCCCCCGCCGCCGGGCAAGATATCGCACCGTGGCCGCCATGTTGCCGGGTGGCGGCTGCGCCTTACCCGGCCTACAAAGACCTCCCGTCAGCTCATATCCCCGGGCCCACGCTAACGCAGCGCCGCCGGGAAGATATCAGGCTCCGAGCTCAACATGTTGCCGGGTGGCGCTTCGCTTACCCGGCCTACAAAGGCTACCCGCGATTTGGCGCTCTATTCGCGCCCTTCGTAGGCCCGCGCAAGCGTAGCGCCGCCGGGCAAGGACAGCGGGCACGGAGCCGATTTTGTGCCGGGTGGCGGCTGCGCCTGACCCGGCCTACGAAAACAGGGCTGCCCGTACTCTTCTGGTGGCATGCCCCAGACCCGCGCCTGCGCAGCGCCGCCGGGCAGTTACTGCGCCAGCTGCTGCGCCTGCGCCAGCTGGCGGACGATCGCCTCGCGCCGCGCATCCCCTTCCGGCAGCCGGGCCAGCAGCGCCTGCAGGGCGGCCACGGCTTCGGGGTAATCTTCATTACGCACCGCGCTCAGGGCCAGCATCTCCAGCACCGGCAGGCTGTTCGGCTGCCGCTGATGCAGGTCACGCAGCAGCAGCTCGCCCATCCGAACCTGACCGCTATCTCCCGCCCGCACCAGCGCGCTGGCGTAATCGAAAGCCGCCGCCGGGTCATCCGCCGCCAGAGCATGCGCCCGGCCAAAGGCGCCGATCGCCGTCTCGCCATCGTTTAACAACAGGCCCAGCCGTCCAAGCAGCTGCCAGCCGGGGAGGTCATTCGGGGTATCCTGCAGGTGGCTGCGCAGGCCAAGCCGCAGCTCCGCCAGCTCATCCATTCGCAGCGGCGCCGCCGTCGGGTCCTTAACCTGCTGCAACAGCGCAGGATAATGCCGTTCAGCCTGCTGCCAGAGCAGCACCTGGCCGATATCGCTGGTTTTCAGATACAGGCCCAGACTCAGGACTACCAGCAGCAGCGCCCCCGGAAGCAGCGCCCAGCGGCTTAGCGGCCGTTCGCCAGGCTGTGCCTGGGGCGGGATATCGGTCAGCAGCGTGCGCTGCAGCTCGACGACCAGCGCCGGGTTGTCCTCGCCGCGCTCCTGCGTCAGCTCCTGCAGGCGCGACTGATACAGGGCGCGGTTGAGGGTATCGCGGTCCACCGCCCCGTTGCCCGTCCATGGGTAATAAAGCAGTCCCAGCGCGCCAGCCAGCAACAGCCCGGCGATAACCACCAACAGGCTCATCGTTCTTTTCCTTCTTTCAATAATTCCGCCAGCCGCTGGCGCTCTTCAGCGCTGAGCGCCGCGTCAGGGATGTCGCGACGACGCGCGCGGGCGACAATCATCCCGGCGCCCGCCAGCACGAACAGCCCCGGCCCCAGCCACAGCAGCACCGTGCCCGCGGTCAGCGGCGGCTCGTAGCTGACAAAATTGCCGTAGCGGGCCACCATATAGTCAACGATCTGCCCTTTCGTTTTCCCCTGCTGCATCAGTTCGTACACCTTCTGCCGCATATCGGCGGCAATCATCGCGTTCGAGTCGGCGATGCTGTTGTTCTGGCATTTCGGGCAGCGCAGCTGGGAGGTGATCTCGCGAAAAGCCTGCTCCTGGGCCTCATCCTTAAACTGCCAGGTATCGATGGCGGCCCACGCCTGGCCGGTCAGCATCAGCGCCAGCAGGATGCCCATTACCCCTCTCATCAGCCCGCCCCCCGGTTGTATTGATTCCACAGCGGCTGGAGCTCCTCGCGCCACACCCGTTCGTTCAGGTCGCCGGCGTGCCGCCAGCGGATGATGCCCTGACCGTCGATAAGAAACGTTTCCGGCGCGCCATAAACCCCCAGATCCAGGCCGAGCATGCCGTTGCCGTCGTACAGGCTCAGCCTGTACGGATTACCCAGGCGCTGCAGCCAGCTCATCGCCTTCTGCCGATCGTCTTTGTAGTTCATCCCCACCACCCGCACGCCCTGCTGCGCCAGGCCGTTGAGAAACTGATGCTCGGCGCGACAGGTTGGGCACCAGGTGGCCCAGACGTTGAGCAGCAGCGGCTTGCCGTCAATCAGCGTCCGCCGGTCCAGCGTCTGACCGGGGGTATTCAGCGCTTCAAGGCGAAACTCCGGCAGCGGTTTGCCAATCAGCGCCGACTCAAGGGTCGTCGGGTCGTCGCCATCGGCATTGCGCATCAGCTGCCAGAACAGCGCGGCGGCCAGCGCCAGAAACAGCGCCAGCGGGATAAACAGCAGCTTCCGGTTCATGAGGCCTCCTGCAGTTTCTTACGCATCCGATAGCGCGGGTCGAGCATGCAGCACAGACCGCCGAGGGCCATCAGCACCCCGCCGTACCAGATCCAGCGAACGAACGGTTTGTAGTACAGACGTACCGCCCAGCTGCCGTCGCTCAGCTCTTCCCCCAGCGCGGCGTACAGATCGCGGGTCAGCCCGCCGCTGATCGCCGCCTCGGTCATCATCATCCGGCTGGCGGTGTAAAAGCGTTTCTCGGCATACAGCGTCGCTTCAGGGCGTCCGCTATGGGTCACGGCGATAATGCCTTCGCCGCCGGTCCAGTTGGGGCCGACGATATTGCGCACGCCGTTAAACACAAAGTGATAGCGATGGATATCGATACTGTCGCCGGGGCGCATCCGTACATCGCGCTCCACGCTGTAGTTCTGGCTAAAAGTGATGCCGATAACGGTCACCGCCACGCCGACGTGACCGAGCACCATCCCCCACTGGCTGCGGGTCAGCGTCCGCAGGCCGCGCCAGAAGCCGTGGCGATGAGTGGCCCGTTCGTGAACCTCCAGCAGGGCGAAGATCAGCACCCACAGGGCCATCATCAGGCCAATGACCGCCATGGCGGTGATACGGTCCTGTAGCAGCCACGGCAGCGCCAGAGAAAGTGACAACGTCACAACCAGGGCGATAATCAGGCGCTTAATCTGCCTGGCGATGTCATCGCGCCGCCAGCGGATCAGCGGTCCCAGCCCCAGCAGCAGCGCAAACGGCGCCATCAGGGCGGTGAACATGGTATTGAAGAACGGCTCGCCGATGGAGATGCTGCCGAGGCCCAGCTCCTTATGCACCAGCGGCAACAGCGTCCCGAGGAGCACCACCAGCATCGCGGCCATCAGCAAAATATTGTTGCCAAGCAGGAACGACTCGCGCGACCACAGGGTATGTTCCACCCGCGCCCGCACCCGGCCGCCCTTCAGGGCGTACAGCAGCAGCGACCCGCCGATAGCGACAATCAGCAACGCCAGGATAAACAGCCCGCGCGATGGATCCGAGGCGAAGGCATGCACCGAGACCAGCACCCCGGAGCGCACCAGGAAGGTGCCCAGCAGGCACAGGGAGAAGGCGGCGATGGCCAGCAGCACCGTCCAGGCGCGGAAGCTGCCCCGCTTCTCGGTCACCGCCAGGGAGTGCAGCAGCGCGGTTCCAACCAGCCACGGCATAAACGAGGCGTTTTCCACCGGGTCCCAGAACCACCAGCCGCCCCAGCCCAGTTCGTAATAGGCCCACGCCGAGCCCAGCACGATGCCGAGGGTGAGGAACATCCATGCCGCCTGGGTCCAGGGACGCGACCAGCGCGCCCAGGCAGTATCCAGCCGGCCCGCCAGCAGCGAGGCGATGGCGAAGGCGAAAGCCACCGAGAAGCCGACGTACCCCATATAGAGGATCGGCGGATGGAAAATCATGCCGATATCCTGCAGCAGCGGATTGAGGTCGCGGCCGTCAATGGGGTACTGCGGCAGGCCGCGGCTGAACGGGTTGGAGGTAAAGAGGATAAACAGCAGGAACCCCAAGGCGATCATCCCCATCACCGCCAGCACCCGGGCGACGGCGTCGAGCGGCATCCGGCGGCTGAAGAGGGCGACGGCGAAGGTCCAGACGCTGAGCAGCAGAACCCACAGCAGCAGCGAGCCCTCATGCGCCCCCCAGGTCGCCGCCACCCGATACCACACCGGCAGCGCGCTGTTGGAGTTTTCCGCCACGTAGCGGACGGTAAAGTCGTTGACCACGAAGGCGTGCACCAGCAGCAGGAAGGCGCCGCCGATACAGGCGAACAGCCCGCAGGCCAGCGGCCGGGCCAGGGCCATCAGCCGGCGGTCCTGCCGCGCCGCGCCCCACAGGGGATAGACGCTCAGGAGCAGCGCCAGCCCCGCCGCCAGACACAGTAAAAAGTTGCCCAGCTCCGGCATCATGGCTGCGCCCCCGTTTTCTCCGGCATCATGGCGTTTTTCACCTCCGGCGGGGTGTAATTTTCATCATGTTTGGCCAGCACCTGCTGGGCGGTAATATGCCGCTCGCCGTCCAGCACGCCCTGGGCCACCACGCCCTGCCCCTCACGGAACAGGTCCGGCAGAATGCCCTTATAGCTAACGTCCACCACCCCGCGGGCGTCATACAGCTTAAAGCGCACGTCGAGAGTTTGCGGGTCGCGCTGCAGGGAGCCCGGCTGAACGTAGCCTCCTACCCGAAGGCGCTGCCCGGTATGGGGTAGCGCCAGGGTTTCCGTTTTGCCGTAGATAATTTCCCCCGGGGTGTAGAACAGATCGATATTGCTGCTCAGGGCGTACAGCGTCAGGCTGACGGTGAGCCCAAGTCCGGCGAGCACCGCCAGCACGATATACAGCCGGGTTTTACGACGCGCTTGCATCCGCGGCCTCCTTGTCATGTTCGCGGGCAGCCGCGATCCGCCGCTCGCGCGCCTGCTGGCGTCGCACTTCATGGAATAGCGCCCGCCGCGCCCACAGGGTGTGCACCGTCAGCAGGCCAAAGGCGGCGACGGCCACCGCCACCGCCAGCCAGACGTACAGGGCATAGCCGCCCATATTCAGGAAGGCGGCGAAAGACGAAAAGGCGGGACTCATCGGACGGCTCCTTTGTTAGCCAGCGCCACCACCCACGGTCGACGGCGCTCCAGCTGGAGTATCAGGTTACGCAGGCGCATCAGGGTCAGGGTGACCGACAGCGCGAGGAAAGCAAAGATACAGATCCGCAGCGGCAGACGCATGCTCGGGTCGATGGTTTGCTGCAGGTTGGTCGAACCCTGGTGCAGGGTATTCCACCAGTAGACCGAGTAATGAATGATGGGCAGATTGACCACCCCGACCAGCACGAGGATCCCCGCCGCGCGCCCGGCAAGCCGCCGGTCGTCAAAGGCGTGCCACAGGGCGATGACCCCGGCATACAGAAACAGCAGCACCAGCTCCGAGGTCAGGCGGGCGTCCCAGATCCACCAGGTCCCCCACATTGGCTTGCCCCACGCCGCGCCGCTGACCAGCGCCACCAGGGTGCAGACCGCCCCCACCGGTGCCAGGGCGGCAATCGCCAGATCGGCCATTTTGATCTGCCAGACCACCCCGATGAAGGCCGCGACGGCCATCGCCAGGTACAGCCCCATCGACCACATCGCCGCCGGGACGTGAAGATACATGATCCGGTAGCTTTCCCCCTGCTGATAGTCCGCCGGGGCGAAGCCAAAGCCCCATCCCAAGCCGATGACCAGCAACAGCGCGCTCAACGCCGCCAGCCAGGGGATCCAGCATCCGCACAGGCGGTACAGCCGCTCGGGGATCGCCAGTTGATGTAACGCTTTCCACATAGACGCTTACTCACACGGTTTTGATGGCCGCGCCCACAGGCGCAGCGAATTATTGCACGGTTAGCCGCAGAGCGGCGGCGGTGGCGAACGGACACAGGGTGGCGCTGGCGGTTAAGAACGCCGCCAGCATCGCCAGATAGCCGCCGACCGGGAGCCCGGCGGCGGCGGCCTGGCAGGCCGCGGTGGCGAAAATCAGCAGCGGCACCGCCAGCGGCAGCACCAGCAGGCTCAGCAGGACGCCGCCGCGCTTCAGGCCGACGGTCAGGCCAACCCCCACCGCGCCAAGAAAACTGAGCGTCGGGGTGCCGAGCAGCAAGGTCAGCGCCAGCACGCCGGCGTCATGCACGCTCATCCCCAGCAGCAGCGCCGCCAGCGGAGAGACGATCAGCAGCGGCAGGCCGCTCATCATCCAGTGGGCGACCACCTTCACCAGCACCACCGCCACCAGCGGCGTCGGCAGAAGCAACAGCTGCTCCAGGGAGCCGTCCTGCCAGTCGTCACGAAACAACCGATCCATCACCAGCAGCGCCGCCAGCAGTGCGGCGACCCACACCACGCCCGGCGCAATTTGCGCCAGCAGCTGCGGCGCGGCGCCGACGCCGAACGGAAACAGGGTGATGACGATCAGAAAGAACCAGAGCGGATTGAGGATCTCCGCCCCGCTGCGCCATGCCAGGCGCAGTTCCCGGGCCAACAGCGCTCGCATCATTGCCCGCCTCCAGCGTCGCCGCCGAGGCGCAGGGTGCGCAACGGGCAGCGCAGCGGCCGCAGCGGCTGGTGGGTAGTGAGGATCGCGCTTCCCCCCTGCCGGGCGTGCTGCTCCAGGCGTCGGGTCAGGGTTTCCATCGCCGTGGCGTCGAGGGCGGTGAACGGCTCATCGAGGATCCACAGCGGCGCGTCGGTTAACCACAGGCGGGTCAGCGCCACCCGGCGCTGCTGCCCGGCGGAGAGCTGGCTCAAGGGGAGATCTTCATAGCCCGCGAGGCCGACGGCGGCGAGGGCGCGTTCCCGCTGCTGAAGGCGGCTGGCCGGAAAGAAGAAACGCAGGTTTTCATCGGCGGTCAGCGCCGCGTTGACGCCGGGCTTATGGCCCAGCCACAGCAGCTGACGATGAAATGACTCCCGGACCTTCGCCAGCGGCTGGCCCTGCCAGCTCACCCCGCCGCTTTCCGGGCGCGCCAGGCCGCAGAGGATCCGCAGCAGCGAGGTTTTCCCCGCGCCGTTATCACCGGCGACCTGCAGCAGCTCACCGGCAGCAAGGGACAGCGTCAGCTCCGCAAACAGCGGTCGATCGTCAACGATGCAGGTCAGTCGCTCTGCATGCAGCATGAAGGCAAACTCCTTGATTCAGACAGTATTTTACGTCCTGGCTAAGTATGGGTTGCGCCGCGCGGGCGACGCAACCCTGACGGTTACTGTCCGGCCCCCGGCAGCTTCGAGATATCAGCGTTGCCTAACGCCTTCTCATCGTGCGCCGCGGTCTCCTTACGCACCTTCGCCACATCGCTGGCGCTGACCGCCGGCGCGTTGTTGCCCCAGCTGGTGCGGATGAAGTTGACCACATCCGCCACCTGCTGGTCGTCCAGACGCCAGCCGAACGACGGCATGGTCAGGTTGGAGACCGCGTCTTTCACCGCCGGCGTGGTGCTCCCGGTCAGAACGATATGGATAAGCGAAGTGGCATCTTCGGTCTGCACCACCGGATTGCCCTTCAGCGACGGGAAGGCGCGTTTATAGCCTGCGCCGTCGGTGCGGTGGCAGGCGGCGCAGTTATCGACGTACAGCGCGGCGCCGGTTTTGCTGTCGTTACCCTTCCACAGATCTTTCGCCACGCTGTCTTCCACCGGGGCTGGGGTCTGTTTGCCGCCGCGCGGCGGGAGCGACTTCAGATAGCGGGCGATGGCGGTGATGTCGTCATCAGAGAGATACTGCAGACTGTGCTCCACCACATCGCTCATGCCGCCGAAGACCACCGATTTATCGTTACGTCCGGTTTTCAGGAACTCGGCCAGCTCGGCTTCGCTCCAGGTCCCCAGACCGTCGCGGTTTTCGCCGCGCAGGCTGGAGGCAACCCAGCCGTCAATCGGCGCATTGCTGCCCGCCAGGTAATCATCGCCTTCGCTTTCGCTGAGCGCTTTTTCCTGCATCGTCAGGCTACGCGGGGTATGACAGGCGCCGCAGTGGCCCAGGCCTTCCACCAGATAGCGGCCGCGCTCCAGCACCGGGTCAACCTGCGGGTTGGCGACAAAGTCGCTCGGCGTCGGCGCGAAGATGCCGCGCCAGAACGCCAGCGGCCAGCGCATCGACAGCGGCCACGGGATGTCGGTGTCCTTGTTGGCGACATTCACCGGCTCCACGCCGTGCATAAAGTAGGCGTACATGGCGCGCATGTCCGCTTCGCTGATCCGTGCGAACGAGGGATACGGCATCGCCGGATAGAGCGTGGAACCATCTTTCCGCACGCCCTTGCGCACCGCGTCGTCGAACTCTTCGAAGGTGTACCCGCCAATGCCGTGTTCTTTATCCGGCGTGATATTGGTGGAGTAGATGGTGCCGATCGGCGTCTCCATCGGCAGACCGCCGGCGAAAGGTTTGCCCGCTTTGCCGTTGGTGTGGCAGGCGACACAGTCCCCCGCCCGCGCCAGATACTCCCCTTGCTTAATCAGATTGCTGTCCACAGGCGCCTCTTCGGCGAAGGCCGCGCAGCTCAATGCCCCAAGCACCAGGGCCGATAACCATTGCATTTTCATCATCTGCCTTCCTTTATGCCTGCACCAGGGGACCCGGATTTTTCAGATACTGCTCGCGGATCGCCTTCGCTGACCAGTAGGCCAGCGCGGCCACCGTGCCGGTTGGGTTATAGCCCAGCCCCTGCGGGAAAGCGGAGGCGCCGATGACGAAGACGTTATGCACGTCCCAGCTTTGCAGATAACGGTTAACGGCGCTGGTTTTCGGATCCTCCCCCATCACCGCCCCGCCGTTCATATGGGTGGTCTGGTAGGTGGTGGTATCAAAGTGGCTGTTGGCGTTTTTCGGGCTGCCGAGGATATATTTCGGCTTCATCGCTTTGGCGATCGGCGCCATCTTATCGAACATAAACTGCGCCATCTTGATGTCGTTTTCCTGCCAGTCGAAGGTCATGCGCAGCAGCGGCTGGCCAAAGACGTTTTTGTAGTTCGGATCAAGATCGAGGTAGTTCTGCCGATAGGACTGGTGCGCGCCGTGGGCATCCATCGACAGGTGATGGGTGTAGGTATCGGCCACCGCCGCTTTCCACTTGCTGCCCCACGCCGGGGTGCCCGGCGGTACCGGGAAACCGGAGATGGGCTTGGTCCCGGCCTGGTTGACCCAGAACGGCGAACCGCCGACAAAGCCGGCCGCGCCGTGGTCGAAGTTGTCGGCGTTGAAGTCGTCGACGCCGACGCCGTTGCCGCCCGCGCCGATAAACGGGTTGGTATAGGTGTCTTTGTCGAAAATGGCCTTGATGGTGGTCATGTTCTGGTAGGCGAAGTTACGCCCCACCACCCCTTCGCCGGTCTCCGGATTGTACGGTTTACCGATCCCGGAGAGCAGCATCAGGTGCACGTTATGGAACTGGAAGGCGCCGATGATCACCAGGTCCGCCGGCTGCTCCATTTCGCGCCCCTGGCCGTCGACGTAGGTCACGCCGGTGGCGCGGGATTTGTCGTCGGTCAGGTTGACCTTCAGCACGTTGGCGTTGGTCCGCAGCTCAAAGCGTTTTTCCTGGCGCAGCGCCGGCAGGATGTTCACGTTCGGCGAGGCTTTAGAGTACATGTAGCAGGCGTAGCCGCTGCAGAAACCGCAGAAGTTGCACGGACCCATCTGCGCGCCATAGGGGTTGGTATAGGAGTCGGAGGTGTTGGCCGACGGCAGGTTGTAGGGATGGTAACCCACCTCGAGCGCCGCTTTTTCAAACAGCTGCGCTGACCAGGTGTTTTTCTGCGCCGGCAGCGGGAAGTCGTCTGAGCGGTCCGGGGCGAAAGCGTTGCCGCCGCGGCCTTTACCGACGACCTTGCCCTTGATCGACCAGGCAGTCCCGGAGGTGCCGAACACTTTCTCCGCTTTATCGAAGAACGGTTCCAGCTCGTCGTAGGTGACGCCGAAATCCTGGATGATCATATCCTGGGGAATGAAGTTTTTGCCGTAGCGCTCTTCATAGTGGCTGCGCATCCGCAGTTCGATGGGATCGACGCGGAAATGGACGCCGGACCAGTGCAGCCCGGCCCCACCCACGCCGGTACCCGGCAGGAAAGCCGCCAGCTGGCGATACGGCACCGCCTGCTGGCTGGTGTTATGGCGGATGGTGACGGTGCTTTTCGACAGATCCTGGAACAGCTTGCGGCGGATGTTGTAGGTCAGCTCATCAATCACCTGCGGATAGGCGCCGTCCGGCCAGGTGTCGCGCATCGGACCGCGCTCCAGCGCCACGACGTTGAGCCCGGCTTCGGTCAGCTCTTTGGCCATGATCGCCCCAACCCAGCCGAAGCCGACGATCGCGACATCGGTTTTTTTCAATACGGTGGCCATGATTACGCCCTCTCCCCATTAATTGATACCGGCGGGAAGGGGTAGCGTTCGCCCCGTTCAACCCAGTCCATAAAGTCGGCGCGCGCGCCGGGAAAATTAATCAGCGTCCAGCCGACCATGCCTTTATTACCGCCATGGATCGGGTCGCTGAAGAAGCCTTCTCGGGTGTTCTGTAGCAGATAGGTGAAGAACAGCGAGGCCGGTAGCTGTTTGAACTCGGCTTTGCCGGATTCCCACAGGCCGAGGGCCTCGTCCTGTTGCTCGTTGCTCAGTTCAGCGAAGGTCTTGTGATACTTGTCCTGACACCACGCCTCGGCGTCGGCGATCCCGAGGTTATAGATCTGTTTGGGCACCAGCGGCAGCTGATAGCCCATCTCTTTCGGCACGTCGGGGTTGAAGGGCCCCTGCATATACCAGATGGAGCCGGTGGCGTAAGGGGTATTGAGCTGGCGGTCGATAAACTCCGGCACGCCGGCCTCTTTGGCGCCGGGGCCAAGTTCATCCGCTGGGATCAGGCGCGCGACGGCGGCGTTGATAAACGCCCACTCACGGTCGTTGAAGAACTGCGGCTTCCAGTCGCTGGCCGCCGCCGTGTTTCCGGAGGCTGGCTCTGAAGCGGGGGCCGCCTGCGCGGTCGCGCTGGTGGCCACGCCAATGGCCCCTGCTCCCGCGCCGCCGATCACCACCGTCGGGATCAGCGCCATCGACTTCACCAGGAAATCACGCCTGGAATTGTTAGTTTTCTCGCTCGACATCATCACATTCCTGTCATTGAAAATTACTGTTTTTGTCGCAGACAAAACCAGTGAATGTCGTGCTGGAACCGATACCATTGCGCTTTTAAACCGCTTAGCGTCTGGCCCGGCCCGGCAAGTCGGATAAAACATCGCCAGAGGCGATATCATTTATAGGGTTATCGTTTGGATAGTAGACGATTCTCAACGAAACGCGGGAAATCGGAGAGAAATTCACCGGAATGTCATCGTGAGAAGGGTGCTGCCATAACCTTGAGGCGGTAAACCGGCGGCGTTCACACCGCGCTGAGCTTACCCATGCGCCAAAAAAGAGTGACTTGTATCACAAATGTTATTTTTTGTTTATGGTACATGGCAGATTAAACGTCTGTAAATACTCGTATTAGGAATAATTAAACATTTTGAGCTGTTAAAAAAGTTAATAACCGTTGTTAACTATTTTGCATCTATTTCCCGGCTAACGCGTTCGGCTGGCGATATCCCATCCGCAGGAGAAGAGAAGATATGTTCGATCATGTGAAATTCGGCGTCAGTGATTATGCCGCGAGCAAAGCGTTCTTTTTACAAGCCCTTGCCCCGCTTGGCGTAACGCTGGTCGGCGAAGGCGAGCCGACCTACGGCGCAGAGCTGGCCGGCAGCGGCGATGTCTCTCTATGCCTCTATCAAAGTACGGAAAAACCGGCGCCGCTGCATATCGCCTTTCGCGCCGACAGCCGCGAGCAGGTCGATGCCTTCTGGCAGGCGGCGCTGGCCGCCGGAGGAAAGGACAACGGCGCGCCGGGGTTACGACCAAACTACCACGCCAGTTATTACGCCGCCTTTGTGATTGCGCCAGACGGGCACAATATTGAAGCCGTGTGCCATCTGGCGTCTTAACCAGCGGTTACCGCTGCGGAAAAATCCACACATCCTCCGCCGGGAGCGTCAGATGACAGTGTTCGGCATCGCGCAGCGCCGTTCCGTAGGCGCGCAGCGGGAAATCGTCGCCCTCGGTGCGGAACAGGTACTCCCAGCGGTCGCCGAGGTACATGCTGGTCAGCAGCGGTAGCTGGAGACTGTTATCCTGCGCCGCGCCGTCCAGACGCAGGCGCTCGACGCGGATCACCGCCGTCGCCGGCTCGCCGACGCTAACCCCCTCGCCCGCTCGCCCCCACAGGCTCCAGCTGGCGCCTTCGATCCGCGCCCTGCCGTTCTCCAGCGCCATTACCTTGCCGTGCAGGCGGTTATTGCTGCCCATAAACTCGGCGGCGAACAGCGTCGCCGGGCTGCCATACATCTCCTGCGGCGTCCCCTGCTGCTCGATGACGCCATTGTTCAGCAGCAGAATACGATCCGAGATGGCCATCGCCTCATTCTGATCGTGGGTGACCATCAGCGCCGACAGGCCCAGCTTGACGATCAGCTCGCGCAGAAACACCCGCGCCTCTTCGCGCAGCTTGGCGTCAAGGTTGGAGAGCGGCTCATCCAGCAGGATCACCGGCGGGTTGTAGACCAGCGCCCGGCCGATAGCCACCCGCTGCTGCTGGCCGCCGGAGAGCTGGTGCGGATGGCGGTTGCCAAGGTGCCCCAGCCCCAGCTGATCCAGCACGCGCTGCACCCGCTCTTTTATCTCCCCGGCGGCGACTTTACGCAGCTTCAGCGGATAGGCCACGTTGTCGAACACCGTTTTGTGCGGCCACAGGGCATAGGACTGGAACACCAGCCCGAGGTTACGCTCTTCGGCCGGGATTTCGCTGCGCGGCGTGCCGTCGTACACCGTGCGGTTGCCGATGGCGATCCGTCCGCTCGTCGGCTTCTCCAGCCCGGCCACCGCCCGCAGCAGCGTGGTTTTGCCGCTTCCCGACGGCCCCAGCAACGACACCACCTCTCCCCGGCCGAGCGTCATCGACACCCCTTTCAGCACCGGGTTGTCGCCATAGGTGAGATGCAGGTTTTCTACCGATAACTCAATCATGTAATTTCACTCCAAAGCGCAGGGCGATGCCAAGGCCAATCACCACCAGCAGAATATTGATAAAGGAGAGCGCCGCGACGATATCGATGGCCCCCGCCGCCCACAGCGACACCAGCATCGAGCCGATGGTTTCGGTACCCGGCGACAGCAGATAGACGCCGGTGGAATATTCGCGCTCAAAGATAAGGAACATCAGCAGCCAGGAGCCAATCAGCCCATAGCGCGACAGCGGGACGGTGACGTGGCGGGTGATCTGCCCCCGCGAGGCGCCGGTGCTGCGCGCCGCCTCCTCCAGCTCCGGGCCCACCTGCAGCAGCGTCGAAGAGATGAGCCGCAGGCCATAAGCCATCCATACCACGGTGTAGGCCAGCCAGACGCTGAAGATGGTGTTGCGCAGCGCGCGCAGCTGCACGATAAGGTGCTCCCGCAGCCAGTCGGCCACCGGCAGCGCCGAGAGCCAGCCGTGCTTCAGCGACTGATCGAGCCACATCGGCACAAACAGGAACACCCACAGGAAGGCCAGACCGGCCAGCAGCCCCGGCACCGCGCGCGGGACCAGTACGCTGTAATCAAGAAAGCGGGTGACGTTGTCCGCTTTGCGGTGCATGGCGATACCGACAAACAGATAGCAGATCACCGCCAGCGCGCCGCCGACGATGCCGATAGCCATCGAGTTGACGATCGCCCTCAGCAGGTTGGGCTGCTGCCAGATATTGTGGAACGTCGTCAGCGACAGCTCATCCCACAGCGACACGCCGACGCCCCAGTTGGAGATAAAAGCGCGCAGCGCCACGCCGAGCAGCGGCACGCCGATGGTCACCGTCAGCCAGGCCACTACCACCGCCCCGGCCACCCAGCGCCATTTGCCCAGCGGCAGCGCCCGCGCCTGCGACGCCTTGCCCTTCATGGTGACAAAGCGGTTGGCGGTGCGCATCAGCCGCCGCTGGAGCATCACCAGCGGGATGGTGATGCAGATCAGCACCACCGCCACCGCCGCCATCAGATGGTAGGAGGGGGTGCCGAGCTTGTTGGTCAGCTTGTAGAGATAGGTCGCCAGCACCATGTTGCCCTCGGGGTCGCCCAGCACCAGCATCAGACCGAAGACTTCCAGACCGAGGAAAAAGAGCAGCACGCAGGCGTAAAGAATGGACGGCCGCACCATCGGCAGACTCACCGAGGTCATCACCTGCAGCGGCGTGGCGCCGACGGTGCGCGCCGCCTCTTCCACGTCGGAACCGACGCTGCGCAGCGCCGAAGAGATATAAAGATAGGCGTGCGGCACGTGGGTTAAGCCGGCGATGACCACAATGCTGAACATCGAGTAGATATTCCACGGCACAAAGCCGATCAGCTGCTGCGCCCACTGGGAAAAGAAGCCTACCGGCCCGGCGGCCACCACGTAGCCAAAGCCCAGCACCATCGGCGAGACGAAGATCGGCACCAGGATCAGCGGCTCAATGAAACGCCGGCCGGGTAAATCGGTGCGTACCATCAGAAAGGCCAAAATACCGCCCAGTGGAATGGCGATAATCACCAGGCCAAAGGCCAGAATAAAGCCTGACCTTAACGCCAGATAAAAATCCGGGTCGGTAAAAATAAAGGCGAAGGCTTCCAGGCTCCAGGATTTGGAGCGGGAAAAGAACGGCGCGGAGAGAAAACTCTGCACCACAATAAATAACAGCGGGACATAAATCACCAGCGCCGTGATGCACACCACCACGCCGCGCGGCAGCCCCTGCCACTTTCTGCGTAATACATTCATGGTTCATCCCTTTGGTCAGGTGAATAAACCCGCCGGGTGTGAATAAGGGGCATCGGCGATGCCCCGGGGGAGGATTATTTCGCGGCGGCGCTGCGCCATTGTTTAATAAACTGCAGACGTTTTTGCGGCTGTAAATAATCCAGCAGCGTTTCGTTGACCGGGATCGGTTTTAACGCTTTGCCCAGCAGCGCGGTCATGCCGTCGATATCATTTTTGCCTTCAATATCGCGACGAATAGAGGGAATATCCGCCTGACTGGCGAGGATCTGCTGGCCTTTTTCCGACAGGACATAGTCCAGCCACAATTTTGCCGCATTGGGATGTTCGCTCTCCTGGCTAATAAACGAGACGCGGGAGAGCACCAGCACGTAATCTTTCGGATAGGCAATGCCTAAAGAGGGATCGTTTTTCGCCCGCGCTTCGGCATAGGAGCCAAGGATGTTATAGCCGATCAGGTTTTCGCCAGAGGAGACGCGCTCCATCATCGTTCCGGTGGAAGACTGCACCGTCAGGCCGCCTTTGGCGATATTCGCCAGGTCGGTAAAATAGTTCGCGTCGGCCTGGCTGTCCTGCACCGCCAGCATAAAGCCGAGGCCCGATTTTTCGATATCGTAGGTGGTGACTTTGCCTTTAAATTTATCGGCCTGGCTGGCGATCAATTTTGCCAGCGCGGTATGCGAATCCGGAACTTCATTCTGCGGGATCAGCCGTTTGTTATAGATAAATACCACCGGCTCGTAGGTGGTGCCATAGGCTTTCTGCTGCCACACCGCCCAGTCGGGCAATTGCTTCACCTCCGGCGAGGCATATTGTTCCGCGTATTCGGTGGCTAATTTCAGCGCCGTATCCATCGATGAGCTCCACACCACGTCCCCGCTGCCGCCCCCGGCGGCCTGCTCGCTGATATAGCGGTTATACAGCTCGGTGCTGTTCATGTCGTTATATTCGACTTTGACGCCCGGATATTGCGCTTCGAATCCTTTAATTAACGGCCCGGCGGCTTTGGTATCGGTTGTGGAATAGATCACCACCTTGCCCTCTTTGACGGCGGCATCAACCGTTTTTTGATAATCCGCCGGATAGCCCGCAGGCACCTCCGCCCAGGCGGCACAGGCGAAAACGGCCGTCAGTGAAACCACTAAACCACTTATTTTATTATACATGATACCAACCTTTAATCATCAATTAATAAACACAAATTTAACATATAGTGGTATCAGCTGCCCTTGCAACGCCGGGGCTGGCTTTTTTCTGGCTTTTGTGACAGTGGCAGAATTTAAAAATGTGGTGTTTATGACGTTAATTAAAACGCGATCGCGGACCGGTTTTTTATCGTCTGGCGTATAACGCAGACGCTGGCGCAGTGGCGTGACGCCCGGAGCCCCCGCCCTTGACCTTCTGCGCCGGGCGGCGCAGCATAAAACGGCAAACATAACAAAATAACAACAGACTACAGGAGAGAATCAGTGCCAACAGGACACCGCTTTCTGGCGACGGATCTGCATCAGTTTGTCGTCTCACTGTTTACCCATCTCGGCAGCCGCTCAGAAGAAGCGACGCTGGTCGCCGACCACCTGATCGCCGCCAACCTGGCCGGGCATGACTCCCATGGCGTCGGGATGATCCCAAGCTATGTGAAATCCCATGCCGGCGGTTTTCTGCAGCTCAACCGCCACGCCACGGTCACCAAAGACGCCGGCGCCGTGGTCACCCTCGACGGCAACGCCGGCTTCGGCCAGGTGGTCGCCCACGAAGCGATGCAGTTAGGTATCGAAAAGGCGAAGCAGCACGGCATGGCGGCTATCGCCCTGCGCAATGCGCATCACGTCGGGCGCATCGGCTACTGGGCCGAGCAGTGCGCCGCCGCCGGGCTGATCTCTATTCACTTCGTCAGCGTGATCGGCGACCCGATGGTCGCTCCGTTCCGCGGAAAAGACAGTCGCTTCGGCACCAACCCCCTGTGCGTGGTGTTTCCGCGAGAGGGCCATCCGCCGCTGCTGCTGGACTACGCCACCAGCGCCATCGCCTTTGGTAAAACCCGCGTCGCCTGGCACAAAGGGGAAGCCGTGGCCCCCGGCTGCCTGATCGACGCAGAGGGGTTGCCCACCACCGACCCGGCGGTGATGCAAACCTCGCCGCTGGGCGCCCTGCTCACCTTCGCCCAGCACAAAGGCTATGCCCTGGCGACGCTGTGTGAAGTGCTCGGCGGCGCGCTCTCCGGGGGGCAAACCACCCATCAGGAAAGCCTGCAGACCAGCGTCGACGCCATCTTTAACTGCATGACCACCGTGATCCTGCGCCCGGACGCGTTCGATGCCCCGGACAGCCAGGCGCAGACGGAGGCCTTTATCGCATGGTGTAAACAGTCGCCGCACGATCCCGATGCCCCGGTGCTGGCCCCCGGCGAATGGGAAGCCGCCAACCGCGAAGCGCGCCTGGCCGAGGGGATCCCGCTGGATGCGGGCAGCTGGCAGGCAATCTGCGCCGCCGCACGCGACGTCGGCCTGAGCGAGTCGCATATCACCCGCTGCCGCCCTCTCGCGTAGCGGCGTTTTCCCCCGCAGAGCGTCTGACGTCGGCGCTCTGCGTCATCGTCATTAGTGACGAGGTCACGCTCCCGTCATCATCCATCTGAAGTTTTTCATTATAAATCAACACATTAAAATCTGGCACGAGACCTGCATAGCGCAGCGGGCCTGCGTCCGCATCACCACCAGGCGATACCGCGATCGTTGCCCGTCGGGCCCGGCGCGACAGCGATCCTCTGTTCACTGTTAACAGGTCTGTTACTGATGAAAAAAATCACGAGCGTGTGCCCCTACTGCGGGGCGGGTTGCAAACTTAAACTGGTTGTCGACAACAATAAAATCATTCGCGCGGAAGCCGCCGACGGCGTCACCAACCAGAACCAGCTGTGCCTGAAAGGCTATTACGGCTGGGATTTTCTGAACGACACGCAGCTCCTGACGCCCCGTCTTAAACAACCGATGATCCGCTACCAGAAAGGCGGCGCCTTTACGCCGGTCAGCTGGCAGGAGGCGATTCGCTATACCGCCAGCAAGCTCAGGGAGATCAAAGAGAAGCATGGCCCGCGCGCCATCATGACCACCGGCTCCTCGCGCGGCACCGGCAACGAAACCAACTATGTGATGCAAAAGTTCGCCCGCGCGGTGCTGAACACCAATAACGTCGACTGCTGCGCCCGCGTCTGCCACGGCCCCTCTGTCGCCGGGCTACAGCAGGCGCTGGGCAACGGGGCGATGAGCAACTCGATAAGCGACATCGAAAACTCGAAGTGCCTGCTGGTCTTTGGCTACAACTGCGCCGACTCCCATCCCATCGTCGCCCGCCGGGTGATCAAAGCCCGGGAAAACGGTGCCAAGATCATCGTCTGCGATCCGCGACGCATTGAAACCGCACGCATAGCCGACCGTCATCTGCAGCTCAACAACGGCAGCAATATGGCGCTGGTGAACGCCTTCGGCTATGTCCTGCTGGAGGAGGAGCTGTACAACAAAGCCTATGTCGAACGCTACACCGAAGGGCTGGACGCCTACCGCGAGGCGGTGAAGGATTACGCCCCGGAAGCAGTGGAAGAGATTGTCGGGGTCAGCGCGCAGGCTATTCGCGAGGCGATGCGCATGTTTGCCGCCGCCCCTTCCGCCACCATTATGTGGGGCATGGGGGTCACCCAGTTTGGCCAGGCGGTGGACGTGGTGCGCGGCCTGGCAAGCCTGGCGCTGCTCACCGGCAACCTGGGGCGGGCGAACGTCGGTGTGGGCCCGGTTCGTGGGCAAAACAATGTGCAGGGCGCCTGCGATATGGGCGTGCTGCCGAACCTGTTCCCCGGCTATCAGGAGGTCACCGACCCCGCCGTGCGGGCCAAATTCGCCGCCGCCTGGGGGATCGACCCGGCGCAAATGGATGACCAGGTCGGCACCCGCATCACCGAAGTGCCGCATAAAGCGCTGACCGGCGAGATCAAAGCCTACTACATCATGGGCGAAGATCCGCTGCAGACCGAAGCCGACCTCGGCCTGGTGCGCAAAGGCATCGAGGCGCTGGACTTCGTGGTGGTGCAGGATATCTTCATGACCAAAACGGCGGAGATTGCCGATGTCCTGCTGCCGGCCACCTCCTGGGGCGAGCACGGTGGCGTCTTCACCTGCGCCGACCGCGGGTTTCAGCGGTTTGAACAGGCAATCCCTCCGGCGGGGAATGTGAAGCGCGACTGGGAGATCATCAGTCTGCTGGCCAGCGAAATGGGCTATCCGATGCACTATGAGAACAACCAGCAGATCTGGGACGAGATGCGCGAGCTCTGCCCGCTTTTCTACGGCGTGACCTGGGAGAAAATGGGCGATATGGGCCATGTTCAGTGGCCGTGCCCGACCCTCGACCACCCCGGCACGCCGTGGCTGTATAAAGACAACCGCTTCGACACCCCATCGGGTAAAGGGCAGCTGTTCGCCACCGCCTGGCGCGCGCCGGCGGAGCGTCCGGATGATGAATGGCCGCTGGTGCTCTGCACGGTGCGGGAGGTGGGGCACTACTCCTGCCGCTCGATGACCGGCAACTGCGCCGCGCTGCAGTCGCTGGCCGACGAGCCGGGACGGGTGCAGATGAATCCGGTGGATGCGCAACGGCTGCGGATCGCTGACAAACAGCTGGTGTGGGTTAGCTCCCGACGCGGGAAAGTCATCACCCGCGCCGACCTCAGCGATCGCATCAACCCGGGCGCGGTCTATATGACCTATCAGTGGTGGGTGGGCGCCTGCAATGAGCTGACCCAGGATAACCTCGATCCGATCTCCAAAACGCCGGAAACCAAATACTGTGCGGTGAAAGTGGAAGCGATAGCCGACCAGCAGTGGGCGGAGCGCTATGCCTGGACGGCCTACAGCGACATGAAGGCGCGACTGAAAGCCGCCGCCGACGTGTGACCTCAGGGAGCGCGCGCGCTCCCTGCTGCCGCTGCCGGTGGGTTACGCCGCCGGCAGCTGTTTCTCCACCAGCGCCACCCACATCGCCACCCCGTGGCTAATCAGCGCATCGTTAAAGTCATAGCTGGCGTTATGCAGCGGCTTCGACGGCGTTTCGCCATCGGTGCCGATCCAGAAATAGGCCCCCGGACAGGCCTCCAGCATGCAGGCGAAATCCTCAGAGGCCATCGACGGCGCCTGGTTCCAGCGCACCGCCTCCGCGCCGAGGGTGGCGACCGCCACCTCGCGCAGCAGCTGCGCCTGCGGCGCATGGTTTTTGGTCACCGGATACCCCGGAAACCAGCTAATCTCGCCCTGCACATCGGACACCTGCGGCTGGGTCGCCACATAGCTTTCGATAAGCTCCCGCACGCGGGCGCGAACGCGATTGCTCAGGCAGCGGAAGGTGCCGCGCAGCACCACGGTGTCCGGCAGGACGTTGATCGCCTCGCCGCCGTTTATCTGGGTGATGCTGACCACCGCCGAATCCTGTGGCGACAGGCGGCGGGAAGGAATGGTCTGCAGCGCCATAATCAGCTGCGCCGCAGCGACGATCGGATCGGCCCCGCTCTCCGGCATCGCCGCATGGCAGCTTTTGCCGCGCAGGGTGATCTCGAAGGCGTCGAGGGAGGCCATCATCGCGCCATCGCTAAGCGCCACTTCGCCAAGCGGGATCCCCGGCCAGTTATGCAGCGCGTAAATCGCATCCATCGGGAAGCGTTCGAATAATCCCTCCTCCACCATTTTGCGCGCGCCGCCGAGGTTCTCTTCCGCTGGCTGAAAAACAAAGTGGACGGTGCCGCTGAACTGACGGGTCTGCGCCAGATGGGCGGCGGCCGCCAGCAGCATCGCGGTGTGGCCATCGTGGCCGCAGGCGTGCATGACCCCGGCGCGGCGCGAACGGTAGCTGACGCTCCCCAGCTCGGTGATCGGCAGGGCGTCCATATCGGCGCGCAGGCCGATGACCGGCCCGGGGCCGTTTTCCAGCGTCGCCACGACGCCGGTGCCGGCCAGCCCGCGATGAACCTGCAGGCCAAACGAGGCCAGCAGCTCGGCGACGCGGCGCGAGGTCTCCTGCTCCTGATATCCGAGCTCAGGCGCGGCGTGAAACTCACGTCGCCAGCCTGTGGCTTCGGCGATCAGTGACGGCGATACGGCCATGTATTACTCCTTTCCTGCATAGCGTAATGCTGAATAATTTGGTCATGCGTTGCGTTTTTACCCGTCGCTCACCGGCGTCGGTTCGCTGCCGCTCCCTCCGTTATATCCTGTCGTTAACACGCTGACAACGTCACGAAATGCGGCGGCGGCGCGGCGTACAGGCCTGCCGTCGCCCGGCGGTCCTTTTTTGGTAGTGATTTCAACGGTGACAACGGCCAGGCGATTAATTATTATGCAGCTCAGGACGGCAATTTGCCGAAGGATCCACTACTGACCTCTCCGTCATCGGAAATAAAATGTTTAACCCAGACCAGAATCGTCTTGCTCCCACGCTGGCGATGATCATGGCCGCGTCGCTCGTGGGATTTATCACCGGCTATACGGTGCCGTTAATCAGTCTTGAGCTGGCGCAGCAGCAGATCGCGCCGCTGTATGTCGGCCTGCTGGCCGCCCTGCCGCCCGCCGGCATGATGATCTCCTCTTTCCTCTCTCCTGCGCTGTGCCGGCGCGTTGAGATGGGCGTGCTGCTGAGCGGCAGTTTGATCCTGCTGGCGCTGGCGACCATCGCCTCATGCATGACCACCGATATGACGCTGCTTCTGCTGCCGCGCCTGCTGACCGGCCTGGCCTCCGGGGTCATTATCGTCCTCGGTGAAAGCTGGATCACCGGCGGCGCGGCAGGCAACCAGCGCGCCACCCTCACCGGTATCTACGCCTCGGCCTTTACCGGCTGCCAGCTGGCCGGGCCGCTGCTGATCTCCGTCGGCCCCGCCTGGCAGGCTTCGGCGCTGATGGCGATCGTCGCGGTCACCGCCGTCTGCCTGCTGATGCTGCGCCATCTGCCCACCGGCACCCGCGAAAGCCTTGGGGAGCGCGCCAGCTGGCGCAGCCTCGGCGCCTTCCTGCCGGTACTGGCCTCCGGGGTCTTCTGCTTCGCCTTCTTCGACGCCAGCATCCTCGCCCTGCTGCCACTGTACGGTATGGATAAAGGGCTTAATGAAGGAATGGCGGTGCTGCTGGTGACCGTGGTACTTACCGGGGATGCGATGTTCCAGACCCCGCTCGGCTGGCTGGCCGACCGGGTCGGCATTCGCCGCGTGCATCTGGCCTGCGCGGTGGTCTTCAGCCTGTCGCTGCTGGCCCTGCCGCTGATGCTCGGTTCGCGCATTCAGCTGATGGCCATTTGCCTGCTGCTGGGCGCCGCGGCGGGGGCGCTTTATACCCTGTCGCTGGTGCGAGCGGGGAAAACCTTCAGCGGACAGAAGCTGATTATGATTAACGCCCTGTTCGGCTTTTTCTGGTCCGCCGGAAGCGTCGCCGGGCCGGTAGTCAGCGGCATGCTGATCGGCATCACCGGCTACGACGGCCTGATCGCCACCCTGGTGGCCAGCGGCGTGCTGTTCCTGCTGATCCAGTGTCTGTGCAAAAACGAGAAAACCCTGCTCGCCAGCGAGCAGGAAGACGACATGGACGAAGCGACGGAGTCCGCGCAGTAGTCCTGACGGGCTGGCCTGGCGCCAGCCCTTTTTTATGGCCCTTACCTGAGGGTATCCTGTTCTTGCTGGCTCACTGCTGTAACCATTGCCGGCCCCCTGCCGAGAGGAAATTCCATGGAAAGCATGACGTTACATCGTGGCAGATTGATCGATCATATCCTGCTGGTTGTCGAAGACTTTGAGGCAAGCAAAGACTTCTATACCGCCGTACTGTCGGCGCTGGAGATCCCGGTTATTACCACCGCTAATGACTACTTGCTGGCCGACGAACTGGTGGTGGCCTCACGCCACAGCCCGGAGGCTGCCGGGAAACTGACAGGACGCCACCACCTGGCGTTCCAGGCCAGAGATCGTGACAGGGTGGACGCTTTTTACCATGCGGCGCTGACCCATGGCGGCCGCGATAACGGCGCGCCTGGCGAACGACATTATCATCCTGGTTACTATGCCGCTTTTGTGCTGGATCCGCAGGGGAATAATATTGAGGCGGTCTACCATGGCGAGGCTGAGCGCAGCGCCGGGTCTGTTGCGATCAGCTTCACGCAGTAAGCGGGCGAAAGACACCTTTTTGCCCGCAACAGGAGGACACTATGTTTTCATACATTATGCTGGGAACGAACGATCTACCACGCGCCATCGAATTCTATGACCCGTTAATGGCATTGCTGGGGCACCCCAAAGCCGGCCGTAACGAACAGGGGGCGTCCTGGGGCACCTTCAACGGCAACCACACCTGTGGGCTGTGCGTGGGCGTTCCTTTTGACCTGCAGCCTGCCGGGGTGGGTAATGGAACGATGGTGGCGCTTAACGCCCGCTCCGTCGAACATATTGCGGAACTGCATGCCCTCGCCCTGCAACTCGGCGGACGTGACGAAGGCGCTCCCGGTCACCGCCCACAATATGGCAACGGCTTTCACAGCGCCTACGTCCGCGATCCCGACGGCAATAAGCTGGCGTTTGTTTATTATGCGTCGGCAGCTTGAATGGCTGCTGCGGAAGTGCCTTTTTCAGGCAGTAATGCGTCATTCAGGACGGCCGACTTCGCCGTCCTGATTTCATTGAGAATCACGAAAAACCGCGGTTAAAGCGCTACGACTTCTCTCCCCGACGAGTTATCTACCGCGAAGTGATAACGTAATCCGGCGTCGCGCATACAGCGTTTCCGCCGCCAGCTGAAAATGATATTCCATCGCCTTCAGCTTTTTCGTCTTGAGCTGTTTTAGTGGAATACCCTCGATATGCCCTGTCGCGACCAACCACCGGATTTCAGCCGTACTCAGCTTGAGCTGCTTTTTCAGTATTGATAGCAGGCTGATGCGAAATGGCCGACTGACTCTGACGCGCACCGTTATCCGCGGGCACGCCATCAGCGTCACCGACCATTGCTCATGAATACGAAAATCAGGTTGCCCCGACGGCTCGGCGCCGTTGCGCTTCAGGGTCGCGAGGTCAGCGGCGTAATAGTGGACCATAGCTGCATCGTTCTGCATCAAGCGCTGAAGCAGTTTACGGTTTATCTTGCTGACGTGCAGCCTGGAAAACAGGGCGATATTCCACGTGTAATCGCAGTGCGTGCATTTATAGATGCTCCAGATATCCAGCAGCTTCTTTTGCGAATTCACCCGGATGGCGCCGGAAGGTGCGAAGTCGCGTTTTACATTGCAGGCGGGGCAGCGTTTGGCAATGTGCTGATACCCCACGGGCGTGACCGTCCATGTAACTGTCATAACGTACCTTTTTTAACCCATACGAAACCGAGTCCGTCATTAACGGACCATGATTTTTGGCGTATGAAAAATAGTTAGTCTCTATTTTTCAGTGGGTTAAAAAAAGATTTCCAACGTTATATTCCTGAAGAAGCCCAAAGCGATACCCGGAGATTAACAAAGGGGTTATCGCGGGATATATGAGTTCAGTCAATGTTTATACTGATGATGAAAAACATCATCAATATATTTGACAACACTCAGCGGGCTGGCCTGGCGCCAGCCCGCTCGGTTTACAGCACCTTGCTGAGGAACGCGGCGGTGCGTGGGTTGCTCGGCGCGCTAAAGATCTGCCCCGGCTTGCCCTCTTCCTGGATCACGCCCTGGTCGATGAAGATCACCCGGTCGGCCACTTCGCGGGCAAAGCCCATTTCGTGTGTCACGATCACCATGGTCATCCCCTCGCTGGCGAGGTTTTTCATTACCTCCAGCACGTCGCCCACCAGCTCCGGATCCAGCGCCGAAGTGGGCTCATCAAACAGCATAATCGACGGCTTCATCGCCAGCGCGCGGGCGATGGCTACCCGCTGCTGCTGGCCGCCGGACAGGCTCGAGGGCCAGGCGTCGCGCTTATCGCTTAAGCCCACCTTCGCCAGCAAGGCTTCCGCCAGGTCGACCGCCTGCTGGCGCGGCATATTGCGCAGATTCATCGGCGCCATAATCAGGTTTTCCAGCACCGTCATATGCGGGAACAGGTTAAAGCGCTGGAACACCATGCCAACGCTTTCGCGCATCTTGTTGAGGTCGGTAGTGCGGTCGTGAGCGGCAAAGCCGTTGACCACCACCTCGCCTTCGCTGACCGTCTCAAGGGCGTTCATACAGCGCAGGAAGGTACTTTTCCCCGAGCCGGACGGGCCGATGATGCACACCACTTCCTGCGGTTTAATATCGCAGCTGATGCCGCGCAGCACGTGGCTGTCGCCGAAGCGCTTATGTAAGTTATTAATGTGAATCACTTTTGCCAAACCTCTTTTCCAGACGGTTAACCAGCTGCGCCAGCAGGAAGGTGATCACCCAGTAGACCAGGGAGATGGTCAGGTAGGGTTCCCAGTAGGTGGCGTAGGCGCCGGAGACGGTGCGCGCGGCGTAGGCCAGATCGGCCAGGCCAATCGCCGAGGCCAGCGAAGAGTCCTTAACAATGGCGATGGCGTTGTTGCCCAACGGTGGCAGAATGCGGCGAAACGCCTGCGGCAGGATAACCTTGCGCATGGTTTTCCACCACGGCATGCCCAGCGCGCGGGAGGCCTCCATCTGCCCTTTGTCGATCGACTGGATGCCGGCGCGGAAAATCTCCGACACATAGGCCCCGGCGTTAAGGGTGATCGCCACGATGCAGGAGAGGAACGCCCCGTAGCTGGCACGCAGCTCGCGGGCAAAGTCGGCGCTCATCAGGCCGCTGGTCACCAGCAGGCCGTCGCGCGGGTTGATAAATAGCGGCACCAGCGCAAAGTGCACCACCATGATCTGCACGAACAGCGGCGTACCGCGGAAGGCGCTAACGTAAAAGCGCACCGGAAACTGCACCAGGTAGCGGAGAATATATTTCCACGGCCCGTGCTCGGCCTTCGCCATCCGTCCGAGACCGAGGGTTAACCCCCACAGCGTCCCGAGGATCACGCAGATAATGGTACATTTAATCGTCATCAGGGCGCCGTCCACAAACAGCGGGCCGTACTCCTCGATGATCTCCCAACGGAATCCCGTCATAGTCCTTCCCTAAAAAATACGGCTATCGCCTGGGCGATAGCCGTGGTCACTGAAAAAGGTGGCTTATTGCGCTGGCAGCGTCGGCACGTTGTCGTCGAACCAGGTTTTATAGATTTTGGCGTAAGTCCCGTCGGCAACGATCTTCTGCAGACCGGCGTTGATTTTGCCCAGCAGTTCGCTGTTGCCTTTCGCCACCGCGATACCGAAATATTGACGTTCGAATTTGGCATCCGGCACCAGCTTGAACTGCTTCTCCGGGTGCTGTTTGATGTAGTACTTCACTACCCCGACGTCACCCACCGCGGCGCTGACGCCGTCCTCGAACAGTTCCTGGAGCATCAGCGGGGTATTGTCGAAGCGCTTGATCGCCGTGCTGTTCTTGCCCAGCACCTCAGAAACCACGATATCGCCGGTGCTGGAGTTCACCACCCCGACCTTCTCGTTTTTCAGGGCCGCCAGCGAATCCACCTTCGAGTCCTGGGCGACGACGATCGACTGCTCGGCCGGGAAGTATGGCGCGGAGAAATCGACCATCTGTTTGCGTTTATCGGTGATGGTGATCCCGGAGATGATGATGTCGCGGTCGCCGGTGTTCAGCGTGGCGAAGATGCCTTCCCATGGGGTATTGACCAGCTTGACGTCAAAGCCTTCGGCTTTGGCGATGGCTTTAATGATGTCGATGTCGAAACCTTCCAGCTGTTTCTGGCTGTTTTCAAATTCAAACGGCCTGTAGGTGCCGCCGGAGCCGACGGTATAGGTTTCCGCAGCCGCCTGTCCGGCTGCCGTCAGCGCGGCCATCATGAAACACGCTTTGAGCAAATTCTTGACCATGAGATTTCCTTTTTATGCATTTATTTTGCATAAAAATACACACACTGACTTTTATATGCAACCGGAAACCTTCCTGCTGGTGAATTATCTTATCAACTGCCGCGTTTACCGCCGGATTTACCAATGGTCCGGTGCAGGTCGTTGATTCGCTTCAGGGATTTCACCGTTTTTTGTGGCGTGGTGGAGGCCACCGACAGAACAATCATCTCCAGACAGACCAGCACCGTGCCGTGCAGCGGCATCCGGCTACTGTCCCCGCCGCGCGGAACGTCAATCACTACCTGCGCCTCCTGGCTGAAGCGCGAGTCCACCGCCTGGGTCAGCAGGATGGTCGGAATACCCAAGCGCTTCGCTTCGCGCAGGGTGGTCATCCCTTCGCGATGGGGCGATTTTTGCCCCATCATGATCAGCACATCGCCGCGCTGCAGGCCGATGAGCTGCTCGGCGAGGCTGAAACCCGTGCGGTTCATCACATACGCCGGCAGGCCAATGCGGCTGAACAGCCGGGCGGTGTACTCGGCGAGGATCCCCGAGGCGCCGATACCGAAGATCCCCACCTGGCGTGCGTCGCTGAGCAATGCCACCGCCTGAGCCACCGCCGCGCGGTTGTCGGCCCGCGACAGGACCTCGCAAACCCGTTGATGGCCTTCCAGCACAAAATCAATACTGGAATTGACGTCGCTGGAGAGCGCGGTGACCGTGGAGCGCATCTTTTCCGCCGAGGTGACCGAGGTGCCGAACCAGCGCTCCATGGTCTGCTTAAGCTCGCGCAGCCCGGCGAAGCCCAGCGCCTGGATGGCGCGGACCACCGTGGCGTCGGAGGTCTGGGTCGCAGCGGCGATCTCCATCGCCGTCTGCTCCAGCACCACCTCGCGGTTGTCGTTGATATAGCTGACCACGGCCCGTAGCCGGGGGGAAAGCTGGTGCGCCCGGGCGCGATAGCGTTCGCCGAACAGGTCGACTTTGCCCTTCTCTTTTTTTATCGCGCTTTTCATTTGGCCTCCGCCGGGAGCGGCCTGCCGGCAATATGCGACTGCACCTGGGCCACCATCAGGGAGAGCGCGGCGTAGGAGTTGGAGATCACCTCCTCCCGCGGCAGTAAAATATAGTGCCCGGTGCGGCAGGCGCGCATAAAGTCGCACCAGCCGGGCATCACCGCTTCCATCGCCTGCAGCTCATCCTGTGGCTTGCCGCCGGTATCCGACCGCCAGGTGGCGAAGACAAAATCGGCGTCCAGCTCCGGCAGCTGTTCCGCGCTGACGTCAATACGCTGGCCATCGGGGATCCGCTCAATCAGCGGCGGAAAGCGGAACCCGGCGTCGCGCAGCACCCGGCCCAGGGCATGATACGAATGATGCACCGTGACCTTGCCATTGTTCGCCTGGATCACCGAGACAGTGTACTGAGAAGGGTTGACCATCGCTTTCAGCTGCTTGATTTGTTCCTGATAACGGCGCTCAAGGATCGCCAGCCGCGGCTGGGTGCTGGTCAGCTGGGCCAGCTTGCGGTAAATATCCGGGGCGCTGCCCTGCAGATGGTCGATACTCACCGTCGGGGCAATCTTCTCCAGCTGCTCCACCGACACGTGGCGACTGGGCTCGGTGATGATCAGATCCGGCCTGACGGCAGCCACCGCTTCCAGATCGATATCGGCGGTGCCAATAAAGCGGATATCGCTGTTATCGAAATCGACACCGGTGAGCTGGGCGCTGGAGCGCAGATAGTGGCTGCCGTCCGGGCGCGTGCGGCCGTGGCTGGCGATCGGTGGTACCCCGAGCTCAATCAGCGGAATAGTAATATCGAGATCGTGCATCGAAACAATGCGCTGCGGATGCAGCGGGACGGTGACCTTGCGGCCTAAATCATCGGTAAAAGTTTGAGTATGTGGGTCGGCGGCGCTGACGGCCCCCGTCAGCAACAGCAGCAATGAGACGAACCAACGCATAATACCTTCCTGATTAAAGGGCATCACGGCGACGCCAGAGCAAGACAACAAAGAACGGGCAGCCCACCAGGGCAATCACAATCCCCGCCGGGATCTGCAGCGGCGCAAACGCCAACCGGCCAAGGGTATCGGTCGCCAGCACCAGCAAGGCGCCAATCAGGGCGCTGCCGCTCAGCAGCGAGACCTGGCCGCCGCGCAGCACGAAACGCGCCATATGCGGCGCCATCAGGCCCACAAAGCCCAGGCTGCCGACGCAGGAGACGCTGGCCGAGGTCAGCAGCACCGGGGCGAAAAAGCGCAGCAGAGTCAACTGCTGCAGACGCACCCCGAGGCCGATGGCGGTTCGGTCGCCCAGCAGCGCCGCGTCCGCCGCCCGGGCGGTACAGAACAGGATGATGGCCCCGGGCAGCGCCCAGCAAAAGGCCACCGCCAGCAGCGGCCAGGTGGCGGCCTGCAGGCTGCCCGCCAGCCAGATCATCGCCGTCTGCACGTCGCGTACGTCGGCGGTGGTCATAAAGATGCCGACCGCCGCCGCCAGGGTCCAGGAGACGCCGATGCCAATTAAAATAAAGCGCGGCCGCGAGCAGTCGCGGGCCAGCGTCAGGACCAGCAGGGCCACCGCCACGCCGCCGACCATCCCCGCCAGCGGCCGCCAGACCAGGCCTACCGCCGGGAAAAACAGCACCAGCGCCAGGACCACGATGCTGGCCCCCTCTTTAACGCCGATCAGCCCCGGATCGGCCAGCCCGTTGCGGGTGATACTCTGCATCGCCGCGCCGGCCAGCCCCAGCATGGCCCCGCACAGCAGCGCCATCAGGATCCGCGGCAGGCGAATATCAAACAGAATAAAGCGCGGCTGCTCGCCCATCTCCTGTGGCGCCAGCAGGGCCTGCGCCAGCGTCGACGCGGGCAGCGGATAGCTGCCGCGGCTGAGGCTGTACAGCCCGAGCGCCAGCAGCATCAGCAGCATAAAGGCGGCAATTTTCAGCGCCGCCGGGCGCAGCAGCAGCTGGCGGGAAGCGAAAAGCAGCGGCCGAAAACCGGCCCGGTGAACGGCGCGCGTCATTTAAAAAACCTCGCGGCGATAAAGATAAACAGCGGTGCGCCCACCAGGGCGGTCATCGCCCCGGTGGCCAGCTCCTGCGGCGCGACCAGCGTCCGGGCGGCGATATCCGCCAGGAGAAGCACCAGCGCCCCCACCGGCGCCGCCAGGGGCAGCGCCAGGCGGATATCTTCCGTCACCAGACGGCGCACCACGTGCGGCACCACCAGCCCGACGAAGCCGATCGGTCCGGCCACCGCCACCGCCGCGCCGCAGAGCAGCGCAATCGCCAGCAGGCCCAGCAGCCGCGTCTGGACGAGGTTCACGCCGAGGCCCAGCGCCACCTTATCCCCCAGCGCCAGCACGTTGAGGCGCGGGGCAAGGAACAGCGCGACGCCAAGGCCGATCAGCGCCGGGACCAGCGCCGTCCGCAGCGTGCTCCAGTTCAGCCCGGCCAGATCGCCCGCCAGCCAGGTGCGCATCGCCAGCAGCGTCTGTTCATCGAGAATTAATATCGCCGCCGTCACCGCCGACGCAAACGCCGACAGCGCTACCCCGCACAGCGTGATGCGCAGCGGCGTCGCTCCGCCGCGACCGGCAGAGGCCAGCACCATCACCCCGCCGAACAGCAGTGCCGCGCCGCAGGCGGCGGTCAGCGGCCGCGCGGCGGGGAAAGCGCCGAGAGAGAGCCCCAGCGCGGAGGTCGCCACCACTGCCAGCGACGCGCCGGCGTTAAGGCCGAGGATATGCGGCTCGCCCAGCGGGTTGCGGATCACCGTCTGTAGCAGCAGCCCGGCGACGCCGAGCGCCGCGCCGGTCAGCAGCGCCGCCGCCAGCCGCACCAGGCGCAGTTCGACGATAATCCGCTGCTCGAAATTGCGCGGATTGTACTCCAGCAGCGCCTGCAGCACCGTCTGCGGGGCGATCCAGCGGGCGCCCAGGCCAAGATGCACCAGCGAACCGGCGATAAGCAGCAGCGTAAGCAGGAGCAGCGCCAGTCGGGGACGGGCGCGCCGCCGCGCGGAAAGCAGGATAGTCACGCTCATTGCGCCGCCGCCTGGCGGGCGCGAAACGGCATAAAGAAGGGTTTGCCGGTTTGCGGGTTAATCGACATCTGCACGTCAACGTCAAACACGCGTTTAATCAGCTCAGGGCTACAGACTTCGTTGTCGCTAATCGTACCGGCGATGCGCCCCTGTTTGAGAAACACCAGCAGATCGGCGTAGTTCACGGCAAAGTTGAGGTCATGGAGCACCGTCACCACCGTGCGGCCATGTTCGCGGGTCAGGGTCTGGAGCAGCTCGAGGATATCGACCTGATAGCGCAGATCGAGCCAGGTGGTCGGCTCATCGAGCAGAATGGTGGCCGTTTGCTGGGCCAGCGCCATGGCGATCCAGCAGCGCTGACGCTGGCCGCCGGAGAGGCTGTCCACCGGCAGATGAGCGAACTCGCGGGTGCCCGTTAAGCGCAGCGCCTCCTCCACCGCCAGCTCATCGGCGTCTGACCACTGGCGCATCAGACCCTGCCACGGATAGCGCCCACGCGAGACCAGCTCGAAAACCGTTAACCCTTCCGGGGTCAGCGGCGATTGCGGCAGGATGCCGAGCTGGCGCGAGACGGCCTTCGTCGGCATCTGATGAATGGCTTGCCCGTCCAGACGCACGCAGCCGCCGAGCGGCTTCAGCATCCTGGCGATAGTCGACAACAGCGTTGATTTGCCGGAGCCGTTCGCCCCTGCCAGCACCGTCATTTTGCCGCTGGGGATGGTCAGGTTGATGTCGTCAACGATCAGGGTCTGGCCGTAGCCGGCTGACAGGGCATCCAGTACGATCCCCTGCACTGCAGGTGTCACCCGCTGTGGCATAACTCGCTCCTGCGCCGCAGCGTTCCAGGCGATGGCTGGACATTCTGCAGTCAAATCAAAATAAATCTCATTCTCTTTTGATCATGACGGGGATGAATGTAGTAGTCAATAGTCGCCATCGTCTTCCTGCGGGGACGCTGACTACAGCGAGGCTGCGCCAACGCAATAGAATTAAAATAAAACAATATCAAAGCGATAACTACATAATGCTCCCTACTGGAGGCGTTTAAAACGTCCTGTTCCTCGCCGCTGAAATTTTATCTTGCCTAACGTTTACTACTACATTCCTTCATGGTTGAATGATTCTCAATTACACATATAAAGGCGCGTTCAGACGCTAAACCACGTGTTTTTATTATTCAGGGCAATGATTTTATTGGCTTTATCTGACCGCAAAGGCAGATTCGTTCACGAGAAAAAGATAATGACTCAACCCCATGTCGCCTTCACCTCGTTGCAAGGGCGGGCGCTTTTTTCGCTTCTTTTTTTAGCCTCACCGGGATTAATGGCCGCGGAAAATCACGCGGCGAAAGATAACAACGATGCGGAAGAGACCATCATCGTGGTGGCCAACGACGCCCGGCAGAGCGCCACCAGCGGCTATCAACCGCTCAGCTCCTCTACCGCGACGTTGACCTCAATGCCGCTGCTGGATATTCCGCAGGTGGTGAATACCGTCAGCGATCGGGTTCTCGAAGATCAGCACGCCACCTCGCTCGATGAGGCGCTGTATAACGTAGCCAACGTGGTGCAAACCAACACCCTTGGCGGCACCCAGGACGCTTTTACCCGCCGCGGCTTCGGCGCTAACCGCGACGGCTCGATCATGACCAACGGCCTGCGCACCGTGCTGCCGCGCAGCTTTAACGCCGCCACCGAACGGGTGGAAGTCCTGAAGGGACCCGCCTCGACGCTGTACGGTATTCTCGATCCCGGCGGGCTGATCAACGTCATCACCAAACGTCCGGAGCGGCAGTTCTCCGGTTCGGTTTCCGGGACGTCCACCAGCTTTGGCGGCGGCACCGGCAGCGTCGACGTCACCGGCCCCATCGAAGGCACGAATCTGGCGTACCGGCTGATCGGCGAATATCAGAATGAGGATTACTGGCGCAACTTTGGTAAAAACAAAAGCCGCTTTATCGCCCCTTCCCTGACCTGGTTTGGCGACCGGGCGACGGTGACCGCGTCCTATTCGCACCGCGACTACAGCGCCCCCTTCGACCGCGGCACTATCTTCGATCTCAATACCGGGCATGCGGTGAACGTCGATCGCAAAACCCGCTTCGATGAAGCCTTTAATATTACCGATGGCTATTCCGACCTCGCCCAGCTGAACGCCGAGTATCGCCTTAACGACGCCTGGACCGCGCGCTTCGACTACAGCTACAGCCAGGATAATTACAACGATAACCAGGCGCGGGTGGTGGCCTATGATTCGGCGACCGGCAACCTCACCCGCCGGGTCGACGGTACCCACGGTTCAACGCAGAAGATGCACTCCACCCGCGCTGACCTGCAGGGCAACGTGGTGGTAGGCGGTTTTTATAACGAACTGCTGACCGGCGTCGCCTATGAGAATTACGATCTGCTGCGCACCGATATGCTGCGCTGCAAGAACGTGAAAGGCTTTAACATCTATCATCCGGTCTACGGCACCCTCGACACCTGCAATACCGTCTCCGCGTCCGATAGCGATCAGCGGATCCAGCAGGAGAGCTATGCCGCTTACGTGCAGGACGCGCTGTACCTCACCGACAACTGGATCGCCGTCGCCGGCGTGCGCTACCAGTATTACACCCAGTACGCCGGTAAAGGCCGACCGTTTAACGTCAATACCGACAGCCGCGATGAGAAATGGACGCCGAAAGCCGGCCTGGTCTACAAAGTGACGCCGAACGTGTCGCTGTTCGCCAACGTCGCCCAGTCGTTTATGCCGCAGTCGTCGATCGCCAGCTATATCGGCGAGCTGCCGCCGGAAGAGTCCACCGCCTACGAAGTGGGCGCCAAATTCGACCTGCTGGAGGGCATTACCGCCAATATCGCGCTGTTTGATATCCATAAGCGCAACGTGCTGTACACCGAGAGTATTGGTGATGAGACGGTGGCGAAAACCGCGGGCAAGGTGCGTTCCCAAGGGGTGGAGGTGGATCTGGCCGGGTCAATTACCGATAACCTCAGCATGATTGCCAGCTACGGCTATACCGACGCCAAAGTGCTGGAAGATCCGGATTACGCGGGGAAACCGCTGCCGAACGTACCGAAGCACACCGGTTCGCTGTTCCTGACCTATGACATTCATAACGTCTACAACAGCAACACCCTGACGATCGGCGGCGGCGGCCATGCGGTCAGCAAGCGCTCCGGCACCAACGGCGCGGATTATTATCTGCCGGGCTATGCGGTGGCAGACGTGTTCGCCGCCTATAAGATGAAGCTGCAGTATCCGGTGACGCTGCAGGTGAACGTGAAGAACCTGTTTGATAAGACCTATTACACCTCTTCCATCGGCACCAATAACCTCGGTAACCAGATTGGCGATCCGCGCGAGGTGCAGTTCACGGTGAAGATGGATTTTTAACCCTTACCCTGGCAACGGATGTCGATTGCCGGGCGGCGCTGCGCTTGCACCGGCCTGCGGTCCTTCACCTTCCTGTGGAGTTCGTAGGCCCGGTAAGGCGCAGCCGCAACCGGGCAAAACGTGGCGCATGGCGCCGGATGCCCATTGCCGGGCGGCGCTGCGCTTGCACCGGCCTACAACAGCATGGCCTACGGTCCTTCCCCTTACTGTGGAGTTCGTAGGCCCGGTAAGGCGCAGCCGCCACCGGGCATTGCGTTCACCTTACCAGTCCTCCTCCTGGCCGAGGATGCGCAATATATCCTGACGATGCTGCAGCAGCTGCGGGTTATCGCGATGGCGGGGAAAGGCCAGCGGCAAGGCGAACTCGGCGATAATCCGCCCCGGACGCGGCGACATCACCAGCACCCGCTCGCACAGCAGCAGCGCCTCTTCGATATCGTGGGTCACCAGCAGGCTGGTATAACCCTGCTGCTGCCAGAGGGCGATCAGCTCCCGCTGCATACTGATGCGGGTCAGCGAGTCCAGCTTGCCCAGCGGTTCGTCGAGCAGCAGCAGGCGCGGCTCGTTCAACAACGCGCGCGCCAGCGCGGCGCGCTGCGCCATCCCCCCTGACAGCTGCCGCGGCCACGCCTCGCTGAAGGCCTGCAGCCCGATGCGGTCAATCAGCGCGTCGGCCTTGGCTTCCAGCCCCCTTTTGCCCTGCGCCTGCGGGCCCAGCAGTACGTTCTGCCGCACCGTCAGCCACGGATAGAGCGTCGGATCCTGAAACACCAGTATGCGCTCCGGCCCGGGAGCGCCGAGCGGCGCGCCGTCGAACTGCATCTGTCCGCTCTGCGGCGCTTCCAGCCCGGCCAGCAGCCGCAGCAGGGTGGATTTACCGCAGCCGGAAGGACCCAGCAGCGCCACGCTTTCCCCCGGCCGCAGCTGCAGGCTGATATTCTCCAGCACCGGCACCGCCTGTTTGCCGAGCGTAAACGCGTGATGAAGATGGCTTATCGATACCGCCGCGCCGCGCGCTATCGTCTGCGAACCTGATGTCGCGGTTACCATTGCATCCCTCCCCGCTGCCAGCTCAGCAGCTTATCGCGCAGCATAAATAATCCGCTAATCAGGCCGGAGCACAGCAAGGCCATCACCAGCAGCGCGGCGTACATATTGGGATAGGCCGCCCAGCCCTGGGCCCACTGGAGGTAAAAGCCGATCCCCGACTTCACCCCGACCATTTCAGCCACAATCAGCACCGAAAACGACGCGCCAAGCCCCATAAACAGGCCGACAAAGACGTTCGGCAGCGCGGCGGGGATCGCCACCCGCAGGATCAGGAAACGCTGGCTGGCGCCGAGGGTCCGCGCCACGTCGTACCATGCCTTGTCAATGCCAATGACCCCGGACCAGGTCAGCACCGTGACCGGGAACCAGGTGCTCAGCGCAATCAAAAACACACTGGCGCCGAAGCTTGACGGAAAAATAAACAGGCACAGCGGCAGCAGCGCGGTAGACGGCACCGGCCCCAGCAGGCGTAACACCGGATGGACCCAGTAGCCAATCCGTTGCGACCAGCCAATGGCCAGACCGGTGATGAACCCGCTGCTGGTGCCGAGCAGCACGCCGAGCCCCAGCAGCCCCAGGGAGTGCAACAGGCTGTCGAGCAGGCGCGGCCAGTCATCATGCAGCACCTCGATCAGCGCCTGCGGCGGCGCGAAAAACGGCACCGGCAGCACGCCGCTCTTGGCGGTCAGCCCTTCCCAGGCAGCGAACAGCACCGGCAGCAGCGCCAGCCACTTGCCGGCATGCCGCACGCGCGCGCCGCGCGCTCGCCAGTAGCGATAGCTCAGCGCCAGCAGCAGCAAGCCGCCGCCGAAGGTGAACTGCGCCAGCGCCCAGCCCTCGCTAAACGGCCAGCGCCGCCCGGCATCGGGCCAGGTCAGAGTAAACAGACCGCCCAGCAGCCACAGCGCGGCGGCCAGCAGCCCTTCTCCCCACAGCGGCGCGCGGCCGGTGGGGCGCGCCAGAGCCTGCTCAAGCGAAGACGTTGGCATAGATACTCTCCGCAAACTGATGGGGATCGGTGCCCGGTTTGATCACCTGCACCCGCTGCAGGTCGACCGCGTACTGCGTCAGCTCTTTCACGAACGCCTCACCCACCGCGTGGTGGCCGTGCCCCTGCCCGTGCAGAATACCGCTCACCTCCGCTTCATTGGTATTGAGCGCATGGGCAAGGAAGGATTGCGCCACGCTTTCCGGGTGTTCTGCGGCATAGCTGTGCGCTTCAAGGATCGCCTGAGTGAGCGCCGCGGCGGCCGGTTTATGGTCCCGCGCCAGGCTCCCGCTCACCCCCAGCACGCAGCAGCTGAGGTTGGCATAATCTCCGGTCATATTGCTGGCGACAAGCTGATACTTGCCGGTCTTCAGCAGCCGATAGCTGAACGGCTCGCTGCCGCTGATGGCGGCGATTTCGCGCTTGTCCAGCGCCACGCTGAGCAGATCCGCCGGGTAGACTTTCCACTGCACGTCGCTGATCGGGTCGATACCGTGGCGCTTAAGCAGAATGGCGAAGAAGTTTTTATCCGGCCCGGCCATGTCGGTGACGCCAATGGTTTGTCCCTTCAGGCTCTCGAGGCCGCCGAACGGCGAGTCTTTGGCCGTCAGCAGGTTCAGACAGCCGCCGTGGGTACCGGCGGTGAGCTTGACGTCAAAACCCTGCTCCAGCGCCTTCAGCCAGCGAAGCGCCATCCCCACCCCGGCGTCGGCCTTGCCGGTGGCGATCGCCTCCAGCAGCACATCGGTGGAGTTACCGAAGTTAACAAACTCAACGTCGAGGTTATATTTACTGAAAATCTTCTGCTGCTCGGCGACGGCGACCGGCGCGAGGCATACCGCACTTTTGTTGATCGCCAGCTTGATCTTGTAGGGCTGAGGCAGGCGCAGCGCCGGATGGGCATCGCCGCTGGCCATCTCCGCCATATCGTGAGCCCACAGCGGCAGAGAAACCCCGGCCAGCGCCAGGCCGCCGCTAAGCTGTAAAAAACGGCGGCGGGAAAAAGCGGATCGGCTCATGGCGTCACCTCCGCGTGGACCGCCGCGGCGGGCACGCTAAAGCTGGGGTCAAAGGTCGGCTTCACGTCCAGCCGGGTGCGGATCAGGCCGTTGGCGAGATAAAAGTCCGCCGTCGCCTGCTGCTGGGTCACGGTTTCCTCTGCCAGCGGCTGCCACTGCGACTGGCGGTTGGCAAACTGTGCGCGGGCGATCTCCGCCGGGAATCGGATGATCTCCCCCAGCGTTTTGCCGTAGCTGTCGAGATTGGCGTAGGCCCAGCGCTCGGCGCCGGCCAGGCGCTGGAGATAATCCTGCAGCGCGGCGCGCTTTTGCGGATCGTTAAGCGCGGAATCCGTTGCCGCAAGGAAGGTATTCCCCGGCAGCAGCCCTTTGCCGCTCACCAGGATCTGCCCCTCGTTGGTCTTCACCATTTGGGTGGTGTAGGGCTCCCAGGTCGCCCAGGCGTCCACCGAACCGTTAAGCAGCGCCACTTTGGCGTCCACCGGGCCGAGGAACACCCACTGCACCTCCTTCGGCGAGATGCCCGCCTGCTCGAGCGCTTTCAGCGCCACGAAATGACCAATCGACCCTTTGCCGGTGGCAATGCGCTTGCCTTTTAACCCGGCGGCGGTTTTTATCGCGCTGCCGGGGGAAACCAGCACCGCGGTCCCCGCCGGATTGCTTTTGTCCACGGCAATCGCTTTCACCGGCGCGCCGTTAGCCAGGGCGAAGAGCAGCGGCGCATCGCCGATGATCCCCGCGTCCACTGCGCCCGCGTTAAGGGCTTCCGCCAGCGGCGCGGCGGCCGGGAATTCAGCCCACTTAATGTCATAGGGGAGGTTTTGCAGGGCGTTGGCCGCCTCCAGCTGCGAACGCATGCCGCCTTTTTGATCGGCGATGCGCAGGGTAAGCCGCTCCTGCGCCGTCGCGTAACCGCCCAGCGCCAGCAGCATCAGCGCTGCCGCCACCCGGCCTGAGAATGATAGACGCATCGTGATTATCCTTGTGATTGAAAGACGAAGTGGCCGGCTGCCAGCCAGGCGCCGTCGCTCTGCGGGGTATGCACCCGGCCGCAGAGCACATTACGGTAGTGGCGTTCCAGCGGGTTCTGTCGGCTGAGGCCATGATTGCCGGTCAGCTCGAGCGCGATATTCACCGCCTGAATGGCGTTGTCGGTAATAGTGACTTTCGCCAGATTCGCCTCGATGGCGGAAAAGCGCAGCGCGGCGGCCTGCTCCAGCAGGCTGCGGTTCACCAGCAGCAGCCCGGCGATCTGCCCGACCTTCTCCTGCACCCGCGGCAGGCGGGAAAGCGGATGGCCGAGGCCCGCAGGCACCCGCCCCGTCAGCCACCTCACCAGCCAGTCGTGAGCGGCGCGGGCGATGCTGTCATAGATCGCCGCCAGCAGCGCCGTCTGCCGGTTGGCGAACAGGCGCAACGGTTCCGCCTGGGCAGCGGGTGGCGCATCGACCGGCCAGACATCCACCGCGTGCTCTGCCGCCACACGCACGTGGCGAAAAATCACCTCATGGCTGCCGGTGGCCCGCATCCCGGCGTGATCCCAGCTTTTCACCACGCGAATCCCGGCGCTGTCGCCAGGCACCAGCCAGGTGCCCACCCGCGGCGGGTTATCATCGCTTCTCGCCCATACCGCCAGCCAGCGTAGCCCTTCAATGCCGGTGGTATAGATTTTATGACCGTTGATGTCCCAGCCGTCCGCGCAGCGGCTCGCCACGGTGTCCGGCAGGCCGCCGCGCGCCGGGGAACCCAGCTCCGGCTCAACGCGCAGGCTGTTGATCAGGCCACCGCGTTCGACGGCGTCGTGAAAAACCTGCTGGCGCAGCGGCGCGTGCCAGGCGTCGTTTTCCGCCAGCCGCAAATGGTGCAGATACTGCATGCAGACGATCAGCGCCGTCGCCGGCTCACCCCAGGCGATGGCGGCGATGGCCTGCTGCAGCTGGGCCAGGCTGGCGCCCGCGCCGCCGTAAGCACGCGGCACGGCGAGGCTTAACCAGCCCCCCGCGCGCAGGTGGTCGATATTGCGCCAGGGAAAGTCGCCGCTGGCGTCGAGGCTGGCCGCCTGCTCCGCCATCTGTTGGCGTACCGCCGTCAGCTGCTGCGCCCAGTCGTCGCGCTCAGGATGGATCACGATGCGCGCTCCGCCGCCGCACGCCGCGCGGCTTTTTCACGAGCGATCGGCAACAGCGCCCGGCCGTAGTCTGCCGCATCGTTCAGCGGGTCGAATCCGCGGATCAGGAAGTTGCGCACCCCGAGGTCGTAGTAATCGAGCAGCGCATCGGCCACCTGCTCCGGGGTGCCCACCAGGGCGGTAGAGTTATGCCCGCCGCCCACCAGCTGGGCGATGCCGGTCCACAGGCGTTTGTCCACCACTCTGCCCTGCGCGGCGGTGGCCCGCAGCCGCTGGGCGCCGATGCTGTCCGGTTTGGCCTTGAAACCGCCCCCGCGCTGCGCCGCCTGCTCGGTGGCGACATGCAGGATATGCTCGGCTTTCTCCCAGGCCTCGGCTTCGCTGTCGGCGATAATCGGCCGGAACGAGACGCTGAAACCGATGTCACGCTGGTGTTTCGCCGCTTCGGCGCGCACGCGCTGGATGGTCTCGCCGGTTTGCGCCAGCGACTCGCCCCACAGGGCGAAGACGTCGGCGTGTTTGCCGGCGACGGCGATGGCCGCTGCCGACGAACCGCCGAAGTAGATGGGAAGATGCGGCTTTTGCAGCGGACGAATAGCTGACCAGGCCTGTTCGGCCTGATAAAACTCGTTGTGAATATCGACAGGCTGCTCGCTGGTCCACACCTGGCGCACCACGTCGAGGAAGGCGTCGGTGCGGGCATAGCGCTGGTCGTGGTCGAGGTAATCGCCGTCCCGGCGCTGCTCGGCGTCATTGCCGCCGCTGATGATATGCACCGCCAGCCGGCCCCCCAGCAGATGCTCAAGGGTGGCGAATTTGCGCGCGGCGAGGGTCGGCGATACAAAACCGGGGCGATGGGCCAGCAGGTACTGAATTTTCTGCGTCGACAGTCCGGCCAGGGCGGTTACCAGAAAGCCGTCGGGTTGATCGGCCCAGTGACCCACCAGCAGGCGATCGAACCCGGCGGCTTCATGGGTTTGCGCGAAGCGAACGATATAGTCGCGGTCAAAGATCGGCCCCACCGGGGCAATCGTTTCGGAAGAGAGGCGGTGGCCAATCATGCCAAGAAACTGAATGCTCATGAACAACTCCTTGCGTCAGGGTAATGGAGTGGCCGCGACGGCGGCGCTGGTCATTACCCTATACAGAGTGTGTTAATGAACAAAATGCATTTTTATCATATCTTAATATGCAAGGCTTGCATTAATAGAAAATGAGTAGTGTTTTCAGTCGGATACTATCAGCTGCTGCACCACTTTGCTGGCGAAAAAGATCAGCGGCGACTGCAGGTTGGCCAGATACTGAGCGTGGATCAGCCACAGCGACACCGCAGGCTGAAAATCGCTGAGGTTGACGACCTCGATCTCGTCCCGCCACGGGCTGGCCGCCAGCGCCGCCCGCGGCACCAGACCCAGCCCCAGTCCCTGCGCCACCAGCGCCATCTGCAGCTGGGCGCCCGCGCTCTCGACGTTAAGCTTCAGGCGCAGGCCCTGGCTTTGCAGCTCGCGGATGAGCCCGGCGCGCAGGCCACAGCCATCGGGGTTAAGGATCCAGCCCTGTTCGACGCACTCCCGCAGCGACGACGCCCGCAGATTCAGCCGCCGGGCGGCAATCGGCACCACCTCCAGGGGGCACAGGAGACGCCCGCTGTAGCCCTCGGCGAGGGTCTGCTGGGCGGGGCCCATCGCCAGCATCCCGTCCAGTTCGCCGTTTTCCAGCCGGCGCTGCAGCTCTCCGCTCCAGCCGCAGGTGACCTGCGGGGACAGTGCGGAAAACTGCTGGCTCAGCGCCGCCAGCGCCGCCGGCAGCGCGATCTCGCTGATACTCTGCGGTACGCCGAGACGCAGCGCGCCGCGCGGCTCGCCTTGCGGATCCAACAGGCTGTAGAGCTTTTTCGTCTCGCGCTTAATGCTCAGGCACTGCTCGTACACCCGCTGACCGGCGGCGGTCAGGGTCAGCGGGCGGGTCTGACGCGCTAACAGCGTGACGTTCAGCTCCTGCTCCAGACGCTGCAGGCGCCGGGTTATCGCCGACTGGGTGATCCCCAGATAGTCCGCCGCCTGATTGAGGGAAGAAAACTGCACTGTGGCCAGCAGAGCGTCAATATCGTCGATGCGCATAGGATCCTTATGTTAAATTTGCATATTAATATATGCGTAAATTGCATTTAAATAATATTAATGCCTCTGTTAGCGTTTTGACCAGTCCCTCTGACAGGAAGCGCACATGACTGCACCACGACTGGAAAAATTACGCCATTTTATTCATGAGGTTGACCGTCTGCACCGGGAACACCACTCGACCGCGCCGCTGCTTGACGCCGTGGCGCAGCGGCTGGCGGCGCTGGTGCGTCACGACGACTGGCTGCCGGAAGAGTACACCCTGCCGCACCCACACCATTACCAGCAGTATCTGCTGCATGCCGACTCCGGGGAGCGCTTCTCGATCGTCAGCTTCGTCTGGGGGCCGGGGCAGGCGACGCCGATCCATGACCACCGGGTGTGGGGGGCCATTGGGATGTTGCGCGGCGCGGAGGAAAATCAACGCTACCAGCTGGATGCCGATGGCATACCGCGCGCGCTGGGCGCCGCCACGCTTCTGCAGGCAGGTCAGGTGGAGAAAGTCTCCGCTGACGATGGCGACATTCATCGCGTCAGCAATGCGCTGGCGGATCGCGTCTCCATCAGCATACATGTTTACGGCGGCAACATCGGCGCGGTGAAGCGCGCAGTGTATACCCCGGAAGGCCAGCAAAAACCGTTTATATCCGGCTACTCCAACCGCCATTTACCCAATATCTGGGATTCCTCCCGCGAACACCAAGGATAACCATTATGTCCACTTACGCTTATCGCCAGGCCGCCGGGATCCGTCAGGCGCTGCTCGACCGTCGTGAACTGGCGCTGATCGACGTCCGTGAAGAGGCCGATTTCGCCACCGCTCATCCACTGTTTGCCGTCAATCTGCCGCTCAGCAAACTGGAGCTGGAGGTCCGCCGGCGGATACCGCGCTTCACCACCCCGATCACCGTCTACGACAACGGCGAAGGGCTGGCGGAGATCGCCGTCGAACGGCTGCGGACCTGGGGCTATCAGGATGTGGCCCTGCTGGCCGAGGGTCTCGCCGGCTGGCGCCGCAGCGGCGGCGAGCTGTTTCAGGACGTCAACTCTGCCAGTAAAGCTTTTGGCGAGCTGGTGGAAAGCGTGCGTCACACGCCGTCGCTCAGCGCCCAGGAGGTTCAGGCGCTCATCGACAACCGGCAGGAGGTGGTGATCGTCGACGCCCGGCGCTTCGATGAGTACCAGACCATGAGCATCCCCGGCAGCATCAGCGTGCCCGGCGGCGAGCTGGTCCTGCGGGTGGAGAGCCTGACGCCCTCCCCGCAGACGCCGATCATCGTCAACTGCGCCGGACGCACCCGCAGCATCATCGGCACCCAGTCGCTGATCAACGCCGGGGTGCCGAACCCGGTCCATGCCCTGCGCAATGGCACTATCGGCTGGACGCTGGCCGGTCAGACGCTGGCGCACCAGCAGCAGCGGCAATACGACCCCTCCGCCCGCGCCTCCGGCGTCCGGGCCGCCGAGGCGGCGCATCTCGCCGAACGGGCCGGGGTGGCAGTCATCGATGAAGCGACGCTACAACGCTGGCGGCAGCAGAGCGACCGCACCACCTTCCTGTTTGATGTCCGCAGCCCCGAGGAGTACGCGGCGGGCCACTATCCTGGCAGCCTGAGCGCGCCAGGCGGCCAGCTGGTGCAGGAGACCGATCACTTCGCCAGCGTGCGGGGAGCGCGGATAGTGTTACTGGATGACGATGGCGTCCGGGCGGCGATGACCGGCTCGTGGCTGGCGCAGATGGGCTGGGAGACGGCGCGGCTGAGCGCGCTGTCTCCCAGCCAGCTGAGCGAGCGCGGGGTGCCGGCCGCCGAAGTGCCCCCCGCCCCGCCGGCGGAGGAGATAAGCCCGGCGCAGCTGGCGCAACAGCTGGAGGAGCCCGGGACGGTGGTGCTCGATTTCACTACCAGCGCCAACTTTGTCGCCCGCCATATCCCCGGCGCGTGGTGGCTGACGCGCTCGCAGCTGCGCCAGGCCCTGGAAGCGATCCCTCCCGCGCAACGTTACGTGGTGACCTGCGGCAGCAGCCTGCTGGCCCGCTACGCGGTGTCCGAGGTGGCAGCCTTAACCGGTAAGCCGGTACAGGTATTGCGCGGCGGGACGCTGGCGTGGATCGCCGCCGGTCTGCCGCTGGCCCATGGCGACGACGGCCTCGCCGTCGAGCGCCGGGACCGCTATCGCCGTCCCTATGAAGGGACCGATAATTCCGCAGAGGCCATGCAGGCCTATCTGGAGTGGGAGTACGGCCTGGTGGATCAGCTGGCCCGCGACGGCACCCACGGTTTTCGGGTGATCTAACGCCAGCGCGCCTCAGGCCTGACGCATGATCCACGAGTACTGAAAGCTCTTCGGCGCCGGAAAATGGGTCCGGCGCCGGTAGGAGCCCAGCGATTGCGGCGTGCAATAGGTGCAGCTCCCCAGCCATTCAACGCTCGCCGGCGCCACCCCCGCCTCTGTGAAGATCGCTTCAGCGAAAGCGCGCAGATCAAACCACAGATTATCGCTGCCGCGCGCTGCGGCTTTAAGCGGATCGCTGACCGGGGCCGAACGGGAATGGAACAGCCGCTGGCGGTGCCGGGCCACCCGGTCACCGCCGGGCTGGTCCAGCAGTTGCTGATAAAATCCGGCGGAGACTTCGTAACAGCAAGGGTGAATATGCGGCCCCACGGCGATGACCAGATCGGTCAGCGCCACCCCCTGTTGGCGAAAAGTCGCCAGACTGTTGTCGACAATGCCGCTGGCCAGCCCCTGCCAGCCGGCATGGACGCTGCAGACGAAGCGACCGTCGCGCGAGGCGATCAGTATCGGCAGGCAGTCGGCGGTCACCACCCCCACCTTTTGCCCGGCCACGGCGGTAAACACCGCGTCGGCGTGCGGCCGCGTCGGCAGCGGCTGCTGATAGTGATGCACCTCATTGCCATGGACCAGCTTCACCGGGGCCAATTCGGCATAGGGAAAAGCGGCGGTTTCGTGGACATCGAGAAACGCGTGGCGGATGCCAGGGATAGCGTCGAGCAAGCGGGAGCGGTAAGCCATAGAGACGATAAACGACAGGGAATGATGTCTTACCTTAGGCCAGGACACGCGGAGAGGCAAGGCGGCGGCCCGGCATTTTTCCGCCAGACCGCCGGACAGCATCAGACCATGGCCGCGCGCTGCTGGCGATGCATCAGCCAGAACACCGCCACGCCGGCCAGCACGATGCCCGGCGCTAAGGCTGCCATCACCCCGACGGTGCCGGTGCCGAGGGCCAGCATCTTGCCGGCCAGCAAAGGGCCGCTCATCGCCCCGAGGCGGCCCACCGCCACGGCGGTGCCGACCCCGGTAGCGCGGATCGCCGCGGGATAGAAGAGCGGCGCCAGCGCGTAGAGCACGCTCTGGCCGCCGGTGGCGAACAGCCCGGCCACAAACCCCGCCAGCAGCATCCCGCTCAGCGTCGACGCACTGCCCAGCGCCAGCAGCGATGCCAGAATGCCGCTGTATATCAGAAGCGACATGCGCAGCGGAGTAAGCTTATCCATCAGCGCGCCCAGCAGCAAAGTACCGCAGGCGGCGCCGATCTGCAGAGAGAACATCACCCCCGCCGCCTGGCTGGCGCTGAACCCCTGGCCCACCAGCAGCATCGGCAGCCAGTTGATGAGCATATAGACCACCAGCAGGGTGAAGAAATAGCCCAGCCACAGCAGCAGCGTGGCGGCAGCATGTCCCGGGGCAAACAGGGTGCGCAGCGGCACGCTGGTCTCCACGCGCTGAAACGCCTGCGACTCCGGCAGCCAGCGCATCAACAGCGGGATCAGCAGCAGCGGGACCACGCCGCCAATCCAGAAGATGGTCTGCCAGGCCGCGGCGAGGCCAGAGAACCCCAGCGCCGCCGCCAGCGCGGCGCCAATGGGCACGCCGCAGTACATCAGGCTCACCGCCCGGCCGCGAAAGCGTGGGCCAGCGGCTTCCGAGGTTAAGGCAATCAGGTTCGGCAATGCCGCCCCCAGCCCGACGCCGGTGAGCAGGCGCGCCAGCAGCAGCGTCGGGAAGCTCCAGGCCACCGCGGTGGCCAGCGAGAACAGGCCAAACAACAGCACCGAGCTCAGCAGGATGCGTTTGCGCCCGTGGCGGTCCGCCAGCATGCCGCCCACCAGCGCGCCGGGCAGCAAGCCGAGGATCCCGGCGCTGAAGATCCAGCCCATCTGCATTTTATCCAGCGCAAAGGCCTGCGCCATGCCGACGGCGGCGATCCCCGCCGCCTGCAGATCCAGCCCCTCCATCAGGGCCACCATAAAACAGAGCCCGATGGTGACCATCAGGCGCGAGGAGTTTGTGGTCGTTATCTTGGTCATAGGGTACCTTGGCGATAGCCGGACAAGCGGATCAGGTGATGGGCGGCTGATGCGTGGTCAGCCGCGCGTTGTTATTTTTGGCGGTTAAGCAGATCCAGCGCGACGTCGACGATCATATCCTCCTGGCCGCCGACCATCCGCCGTTTGCCCAGCTCGACGAGAATATCCACCGCGCTGAGGCCATAGCGCGCCGCCGCCGCTTCGCTGTGGCGCAGGAAGCTGGAGTAGACCCCGGCGTAGCCCAGCGCCAGCGTTTCGCGGTCGACGCGCACCGGGCGGTCCTGCAGCGGCCGCACCAGCTCGTCGGCGGCGTTCATCAGCGCATAGAGATCGGTGCCATGTTGCCAGCCGAGCTTGTCGGCGGCGGCAATAAACACCTCCAGCGGCGCATTGCCCGCCCCCGCCCCCATCCCGGCCAGGCTGGCGTCTATGCGATCGCAGCCCTCTTCCACCGCGGCGATAGAGTTGGCCACCCCGAGGCTCAGGTTATGGTGGGCATGCATCCCGGTGGCGGTCTCCGGCTTCAGCACCGCCTTCAGCGCGCGGAAGCGGTCGCGAATGTCGTTCATGTTCATCGCCCCGCCGGAATCCACCACGTAGATGCAGGTCGCCCCATAGGATTCCATCTTCAGCGCCTGCTGCGCCAGCGCCTGCGGGGAGATCATATGGCTCATCATCAGAAAACCGACGGTGTCCATCCCCAGCTCGCGGGCAAAGGCAATATGCTGCGCCGCGACGTCCGCTTCGCTGCAGTGGGTGGCGACCCGCACCACCCGCGCCCCGGCCTGATACGCGGCTTTCAGGTCGTGCAGCGTGCCGATGCCCGGCAGCAGCAAGGTGGCGATTTTCGCCTGGCTGACCACCGCCGCCGCCGCTTCAATCCAGGCGATATCACTGTGGGCGCCAAAGCCGTAGTTGAAGCTGGATCCCTGCAGCCCATCGCCGTGGGCCACTTCGATGGAGTCCACCCCCGCCTTATCCAGCGCGCCGGCAATCTGCTGCACCTGCGCCAGGGAATACTGGTGACGAATAGCGTGCATACCATCGCGCAGCGTCACATCCGAAATGTAGAGTTTTTTACCGTTCATGCTGTCGCTCCCGCCGCGCTGTTCATTGCCCCGGCCATTTGCTCCGCCGTCGCCAGCGCCGCTGAGGTCATAATATCGAGGTTGCCGGCGTACGCCGGCAGATAGTGCGCCGCCCCTTCCACTTCGAGGTAAACCGCGGTTTTCAGGCCGGAAAAACGGCCCACGCCGGGGAGGTTGACCGGCTTATCCTCGGGGATAACCTCAAACTGCACCTGCTGCTTCAGCCGGTAGCCAGGTACGTAAGCCTGCACCGCCGCCGCCATCTCGGCGATCGAAGCGGCAATCGCCTCCTGCGACGCTAGCTCGCTCAGGACGTAGACGGTATCGCGCATCATCAGCGGCGGCTCCGCCGGGTTGAGCACGATAATCGCCTTGCCCTTGCCCGCGCCGCCCACTTTTTCAATCGCCTGCGAGGTGGTTTCGGTGAATTCGTCGATATTCGCCCGCGTGCCCGGCCCGGCGGATTGACTGGCGATGGAGGCCACGATCTCCGCGTAATGTACTTTCGCCACCCGCGAGACCGCGGCGACCATCGGGATGGTCGCCTGGCCGCCGCAGGTCACCATATTGACGTTGCCCTGGTGGAGGTTGGCCGCGAGGTTGACCACCGGCACGCAGTATGGGCCAATCGCCGCCGGCGTCAGGTCGATGACGCGGATCCCCGGCTTCGCTTCGCGCAGCGCGGCATCGTTTTTGACGTGCGCCCCGGCGCTGGTGGCGTCGAAGACGAAGTCGATATCGGCAAATTCCGCCATCTGCATCAGGCCGCCCACCCCTTCGTGGGTGGTCGCGACGCCCATGCGCCGGGCGCGGGCCAGGCCATCCGACTGCGGGTCGATGCCGACCATCACCGCCATCTCCAGATGCTGGCCGTGGCGCAGGATTTTAATCATTAAATCGGTGCCGATATTCCCGGAGCCGATAATGGCGACTTTACGTTTACGCATCACGATGTCCTTCTCCGGCGGCGACGAAGCGTGCCGCAACTGAGCCAATACCTTCGATATGGGCGACAAAGCTGTCCCCCTCGTTAATCGCCACCATCGGGCCTAACGCCCCGGTGAGCACAATATCCCCCGCCCGCAGCGGTTCGCCGAGACTCGCCAGCTTGCGCGCCAGCCAGACTGCGGCGTTCAGCGGATGCCCCAGGCACTCGCTGCCGCGGCCGCTGGAGACCAGCTCCTGGTTGCGGGTCATGTGCATGGCGCACTGCTTCAGATCCAGCCCCGCCGGGCGCTGCGCCGGGCCGCCGATGACGTACAGGCCGCAGGAGGCGTTATCGGCGACAGTGTCGACAAAGCCGATTGACCAGTCGCGAATGCGGCTGCCCACCACCTCCAGCGCCGGCAGCACCCATTCGATGGCGTGATACAGTTCATCAAAAGTGGTATCGGCATGGGGCAAATCATGTTTCAGCACCAGGGCGATCTCGGCCTCCACCTTCGGCTGCAGCACGCGGCCAAACGGCACGTCGGCGTTGTCGCCGTAGCACATGTCGGCAAACAGGGTGCCGAAATCCGGCTGGTTGACCCCCAGCTGCTGCTGCACTTTGGGATGGGTCAGGCCCACCTTGCGGCCCACCACCCGCCGGCCATGGGCCACGTGGTGCTGAACGTTCAGGCGCTGGATGGCGTAGGCGGCGTCGGCATTGTCGACGCCGAGGATATCGCGCAGCGGGGCGATCGCCTGGCCGGTCCGTTCGGCGTCGCGCAGCTGCCGGGCCAGCGCGTCAAGAGAAAAAGTCATCATTTACTCCTTAAGCCCGTGCGAGGAAATGGAGCACCAGCTGATTAAAACTGTCGGCATGTTCCCACTGCGCCCAGTGGCCGCAGTCGCGGTAAATATGCAGTTCCGAACCGGCGATCCCGGCGAGCAGGCGCAGCCCGGCGTCCATCGGCACGAAGCGGTCATTGCGTCCCCAGACGATCAGGGTTGGCGCGGTGATTTCGCCCAGCCGCGGGCCAAAGTCAGGAAACTGCTTCGGGTTGGCTTCGAGGCTTTTGACGAAGTTGTCCAGATGATCGCGACGCGACAGCATATTGTTGAGACGCGCCTCGAACAGCGCCTCGGTGAGGTCGCGGGTGTCGAAGACGAAGATGCTCATCATCTTCTTCAGGTTTTCTATGGTCGGCTCGCGGTACAGGGCGTTCAGCAGCTTGATGCCCTCCGTCGGCATCGGCGTGAACAGGCTCATGCCGCCGGTCCCCCCGCCCATCAGCACCAGCTTCGCCACCCGCTCCGGCCAGCTCAGGGTGAAGGCCACCGCGCTGTGGCCGCCCATCGAGTTGCCCAGCAGATGGACTTTATCGATCCCCAGCTGATCGACCACGCTTTTCAGAATGCGGGCGTTGAGGTCCGAACGTGAGCCGCTGTTGACGATAGCATCGCTTTTGCCCCACCCCGGACAGTCGAGGAGCAGCACGCGATAGCCCGCCTCGACCAGCGGGTCAATATTGCGGCTGAAGTTGGCCCAGCCGGTGGCCCCCGGCCCGGAGCCGTGCAGCATGACCACAGTCTCTTTCCCGTCGCCGCAGTCATTGATATGGATGCGCAGCGTGCGGCCCCCCTCGTCGACATTGAGGAATCGGCTGGTGGCGGCTTCGGTTTGCGGTTGATAGCTCATGTTAGTCTCCCGGTTAATCAAATCTCGGTGGTGGCGCTCAGCGAGCCGAACCCGGCGATCCACTCGGGGATCGGCCGGTAATAGCGGCCTTCGCTACGCCAGCGGCCAAAAGCGGATAGCGCGGCAAAGGCGGCCACCCAGGTCTTAATTTCGTGCGTCGATTTGCCGGCCATCGCCGACAGCTCGTCGTTGCCGATCGCGTCCAGTTCGCTCAGCCGTCCCTGCTCCAGCAGGCTCATAAAGCGGTTGTCCCACACCGGATTAAGGGGATGGAGCGAGCGCGGGTCCTCGGTAAACCGGCGGGCGGCGCTGATCACCCGCTGCTGGCGCAGCTCGCGTTCGTCCGGCGGTAGCTGTTTGCCGCTGCCGAGCAGGCGGTCGCGCAGATGGGCGTCGGCCTTCGCCAGCTCCGGCACCGGCGGCTGGTGCGACAGCCCGCCAGATCCGAGGATCAGCACCCGCTTATTGAGGGTGTTGAGGAAGCGGCCCATCGCCTCGCCCAGCTGCCGGGTGCGTTGAAAACCCGGTAGCGGCGCGGCGACGCCGTTAATAAACACCGGCAGCACCGGCAGGCGATCCAGCCCACCCAGCAAAAACTCCAGCGGCTGGGCGAAGCCATGGTCCACCTGCATATTGTACGACACCGCCAGGTCGATACCGCTGTTGAGCACGGCGTGAGCGCAGGCTTCTGCCAGCTCGGTGGGCACCGGCAGGTCGCCGGCGGCGCTGGCGAAGTCGCCGATGGCGGTGGCGCCGATGCCGAGGCAGAACGGCGGCATCACGTCATAGAAAAAACCGTTGTAGTGATCGGGGGCGAAAAGCACCACCAGTTCGGGATCGAATTCAGCGATCCGCCGCCGGGCGTCGGCAATCACCCCGTTGACCTCATCAAGGACCGCCTGCTCCGGGTCAACGAATCCCACCAGCGGGGTGTGCGACAGACAGTGCAGATAGGCATGCATATCAGGCCACCTTCTCTTCAGCGTGGGCGGTATCCCCGGCTGCGAGGGCTATTTTTTCCGCCAGGGCGGTCAACTGCGCGCCGAGGGTTTGCGGGATAGCGAGGGCGGCGACAAAGCGGTCCGGCCTGACCACAGCGATGGCGGTGTGATGTTGCGCAAACCAGCTCTTCAGTCGGTTTTGCTTATCCCCCACCCGCAGCGTGCCCGGAGCGTTATCCTGCTCGCGGTGGATCTGCACCTCCGGCACCACCTGAATAAAGCGCACCCCTATCGCGCGCCAGCGAGCGATCTGCCCGGCGTCGAGCCCCCACTGCGGGTTGCAGCCCCAGCCGATAATGGCGAAATTCGCCCCGATAACCTCGTCGAGCAGGAGGCTCTCGCCATTCTCCAGCGTCACCTGCGGTTGAATAAACATTTTGCCCACCGGCGAGGATTTATCTGCGCCATCGGTCAGCAGCGCCCCCTCGCGATACTGCGGCATCGGCTTAAAGCGCATTTCGAGGAAGTAACGTTTCACCGGCGGCAGGTAGTTCAGCAGCCACGAGAGGCCATCGCGCACGGCCCCCTGCCAGCGCTTCGGCGGCGCCAGCACGTGGCCGGCGGTCACCGACAGGTCAATCATCGCCTTCGCGTGGTCGCGACGCTCCTGCTGGTAGCTGTCAAGCAACGCCTCTCCCGCTTTGCCGTTGACCACCAGCGCCAGCTTCCACGCCAGGTTGAAGGCGTCGCGCATGCCGCTGTTGTATCCCTGGCCCTGCCAGACCGGCATGATGTGCGCGGCGTCGCCGGCCAGCAGCACCCGGTCAATGCGAAAGCGCTCGGCAAGGCGCGCGTTATGGGTGTAGACCCGCTGGCGGATCAGTTCGACGCGATCCGGGTCCGGTAGCACTTTGCTCAGCAGGCGGCGCATATTGTGCGGCTCGCTGAGCTGGGCTTCGGTTTCCCCGGGCATCACCATAAATTCAAAGCGGCGCACGCCGTGTGGCAGCGCAGCGGAAACATAGGGCCGCACCGGGTCGCAGCACAGATAGACGTGCGGGGTGGCCAGCGGGTCGTTAGCGATATCGATGACGATCCACTGATTCGGCGCGGTCTTGCCTTCAAAGGGGACGTTCAGCGTACGGCGAATAAAGCTGGCGCCGCCGTCGCAGGCCACCAGCCAGTCCGCGCGCACCGTCTCCCGCTCGCCGTCCGGCCCTTTGATATTTAACGTGACACTGTCACTGTTCTGACTAAAGGCTTCCACCTCGCGGGAGAAGAGGCAACGGACCTGTGGGAAACGCTGCAGGCCGTGATACATCACCGCATCCACCTGCGGCTGGATAAAGGCGTTGCGCCGCGACCAGCCAAACTCATCGGTCATCGGCTGGATGTCGGCAAAGCAGCGGCCCTTCGGGGTCAGAAAGCGCATGGCGTGCCACGGCGTGGTGTGCGGCAGCACGTCATCCACCAGCCCCACCGCCTGCATCGCCCGCAGCGATTCATCGTCAATACCGATGGCCCGCGGGTAATCGATCAGTTTGTCGAGCTTTTCCACCAGCAGCACGCTGATGCCCATCTGGCCAAGGTAGTTGGCCATCATCAGGCCTACCGGACCGGCGCCGGCGATGGCGACCTGGGCGGTATGCTGCACGGCGGGTTGAATATCGGGTGTAGATGTTGTCATTCTCAGCGACCTCACGACTCGGAAACGGCCAGACCGGTAGGCCATTTGTTAATCATGTGTAAACGTATTTTTATAATGGGCTGAGTATAGGGCGGGGGTTTTCGGCTACAATCAAAACATCATCGACTGTGCACCAGGTGCACAGCTCTGTTTATAAAGCGTTTTCAGGAGGGTTTGATGCATGACGATGGGTCCACAGCGTACAAAACGGTGCGCGGATTAAGCCGGGGTTTATTGTTATTAAAATTGTTAAATAAATTCGACGGCGGCGCGACGCCGGGCCTGCTGGCGGAGTTTAGCGGCCTGCATCGCACCACCGTGCGCCGGCTGCTGGAGACGCTGCAGGAGGAGGGTTTTGTCCGCCGCAGCCGCTCCGATGACAGCTTTCGTCTGACCATTAACGTCCGCCAGCTGAGCGACGGATTTCGTGACGAACATTGGATTTCTGCCCTCGCCACGCCGCTGCTCGGCGAGCTGCTGCGCGAAGTACAGTGGCCGACGGACATCACCACCCTCGACGTCGACGCCATGGTGGTGCGCGAAACCACCCACCGTTTCAGTCGGCTGTCGTTTCACCGGGCGATGGTCGGACGGCGACTGCCGCTGCTGCTCACCGCCTCCGGTCTGACGTGGCTGGCCTTTGCTCCCGACGCGGAGCGCGACGCCATTCTCAGCATGCTGGCAGCCCGTCCGGAAGCGGAGTATCAGCTGGCCCGTGAGCCGGAGCGGTTGGCGGCGATCCTCGCCCGCACCCGCCAGAACGGCTATGGAGAAAACTTCCGCGGCTGGCGGCAGGAGGAGAAAATCGCCTCTATCGCCGTGCCGGTCTGCAGCCAGCAGCGGGTCATCGGCTGCCTCAACCTGGTCTATATCGCCAGCGCCATGACCATTGAGCAGGCGGCGCAAAAGCATCTCTCTACGCTGCAGAGGGTGGCGGGCCAGATAGAGGCGCGCATGGAGGATCAAGAAGTGTGGTACGAAATGCCTTGATCGTAGTGAGGGTAAACGCGATCAACCATTGCGCCCGGCGTCGTTATATAATTTAATACACAACGAATTTTTCACGCCATTCGGGCCAGATCATGCCAAAACACCCCTTACTGCTGGGCCTGACGCTGCTCAGCGCCAGCCTGTTCACCGGTCAGGCCTTCGCCGACCGCACTGTCACCGACCAGCTGGGTCGCCAGGTCACCCTCCCCAACCACGTCACCCGCGTCGTGGTTCTGCAGCATCAGACGCTCAACCTGCTGGTGCAACTGCATGCCGCTGAGGATATCGTCGGCGTCTTAAGCAGCTGGAAGAAACAGCTCGGGCCGCAGTTCGCCCGCTTTATGCCCGAGATCGGGCAACTGGCGACCCCGGGCGATCTCACTCAGGTCAATATTGAAAGCCTGCTGGCGCTGCGTCCGCAGGTGGTTTTCGTCGCCAACTATGCGCCGCCGGCGATGATCGCGCAGATCCAACAGGCCGGGATCCCGGTGGTGGCCATTTCGCTGCGCCAGGATGCCGCTGGGGAAAAAAGTAAAATGAACCCCACCATGGCTGACGAGGAGCAGGCCTATAACGCCGGACTGGTAGAGGGGATCCGCCTTATCGGCGAGGTCGTCGAACGCCAGCCCGAGGCCGAGGCGCTGATTCACTACACCTTTGAGGCGCGTAAGCAAGCCAATGCGCCGGTGGCCGATATTCCCCAGAACCAGCGGGTGCGGGTGTATATGGCCAACCCCGATCTGAATACCTACGGCGCCGGCAAATACACCGGTCTGATGATGGCGCACGCCGGGGCGCTGAACGTGGCGGCCGCCAGCGTAACAGGCGCCCGTCAGGTGTCGCTGGAGCAGGTGCTGGCGTGGAACCCGCAGGTGATCTTCGTCCAGGACCGTTATCCGCAGGTGGTCAAACAGATAGAGAACGACCCGCAGTGGCAGGCGATCGATGCGGTGAAACATCACCGCGTGTGGCTGATGCCGGAGTACGCCAAAGCCTGGGGTTACCCGATGCCGGAGGCCCTGGCGCTGGGCGAGCTGTGGATGGCGAAAAAACTCTACCCTTCGCGTTACCAGAACATCGATGTGGACAGTAAAGCCAGGGATTACTATCAACGCTTTTACCGCGTAGCGTGGACGCCAGATGCCCGCTAACCACCGTCCCTGGCTGTTGCAGGGCAGCCTGGCGCTGGCGACGCTGGCGATCGCAGTCGCCTCTCTCTGTTTCGGCCAGTTCCCGTTAAGCCTGAGCGCCGTTGGCCACACCCTGATCCATCTCCCACCAGGCGAAGGGGTGATCGGACAGATCGTCTGGTCGGTTCGCCTGCCGCGCGTGGTCATAGCTTTGCTGGCCGGGGGCGCGCTGGGGCTGTGCGGCGCTACCTTACAGGGCGTGTTCCAGAACCCGCTGGTCGACCCGCACATCATCGGAGTGACCTCTGGCTCCGCCTTCGGCGGCACGCTGGCGATCCTGTTGGGCGTCGGCGGCCTGCTGATGATGGCCTCGACCTTTTTCTTTGGCCTCGTCGCGCTGGGGCTGATTTACGCCCTCGCCGCCCTGCAGGGGCGGGACAGCACGCTGGGGCTGATTCTGTCCGGGATCATCCTCAGCGGCTTCTTCGCCGCGCTGGTCAGCCTGATGCAGTACCTCGCCGACAGCGAAGAGACGTTACCGAACATTGTCTTCTGGCTGCTCGGCAGCTTCGCAACCGCCAGCTGGCATAAGGTACTGCTCATGATCCTGCCCATGGCGGTGGCCGCCGGGGTGTTGTGGAAGCTGCGCTGGCGAATCAATCTGTTGGCGCTGGAGGAGCGCGATGCCCGCAGTCTTGGCGTTCCGGTGGCCGCGCTGCGTCGCGCCGTGCTGGTCTGCTGCGCGGTGCTGGTGGCAGCGCAAGTGGCGGTCAGCGGCAGCATCGCCTGGATGGGACTGGTGGTCCCGCACCTCGCCCGTCTGCTGGTGGGCGCCGACCATCGTCGCCTGCTGCCCGCCGCCTTCTGGCTCGGCGCCGCCCTGATGCTGGTGGTGGACGATATGGCGCGCACGCTGACGCAGGCGGAGATCCCGATCGGGATCATCACAGCCCTGCTCGGCGCGCCGCTGTTTACCTTGTTGCTGGTGCAATCCCGACGCCGGAATACGCTCCAATGAACCGCTCATTGTCGCTGGAAGCGCTACGTTACGGCCACCGTCAGCCGCTCTTCGCCCCGCTCACGCTGGCCTGCCGTCCCGGCGAGATCTGGGCGGTGCTGGGCGCCAATGGCCGGGGAAAAAGTACTCTGCTGGATACCCTGACCGGCGTGCTGCCGCCGCTGAGCGGCCGGGCGCAGTGCGAGGGCGGCGTCGCCCTGGTTCCGCAGTCGTTTCGTCCCGCTTTCCGCTGGCGAGTGAGCGATGTGGTGCTGATGGGCCGCGCCCGGCACGTGGATCTCTTTGCCCAGCCGGACGAGGAGGATGCCCGGCGGGTTGAGCAGGCGCTGGCGCAGCTGGGGATTGCCGCCCTGGCCGGGGATGACTTCGACGCGCTCTCCGGCGGCCAGCAGCAGCTGGTGCTGATTGCCCGCGCGCTGGTCAGCGCCAGTCAGAATATCCTGCTGGATGAGCCCTGCTCGGCGTTGGATCTCGGTAACCAGCAGGTGGTGCTCCAGCTGATCGACGACCTCGCTCACCGCCAGGCGCGCACCGTCCTGTTCACCACCCATGATCCGAATCATGCGCTACAGGTGGCCAGCCATACGCTGCTGCTTCTGCCGGAGGGCCAGTGGCTGGCGGGCGAGACTGCCGAAGTGCTGAGCGAAACGCACCTCCGGCAAGCATACGGCCTGCCAGTACGTCTGATCTACCATCCCGCGTCCGCGTCCCCTCTGCTGGCGCCGGGGTTTACTCTGCGTCGCTGAACGGCATAAAACCCGCCTGCCGGAGATACCCCTGGCCAACGTCGCCGAGGATAAAGCGATACAGGGCCAGCGCGGCGGGATCGGCACTGAGGCGCGCCAACTGGTAATCGCAGCGAATATTCCACGCTGCCGGGATGGTCAGGGTACGCAGATCGTCGCAGGCGGCCAGCGCGGGGGCATAGTGCGCGTAGCCGATAAACAGATCCGCCAGATTCTGGCGAATGAGCCACGCGCCGGCTATCTCTCCCGGCGGCACGCTCAGTGAGTCTCTGCCGCCGACCAGCGGCTGCGCCCGCCCGGCCATCGCGTTGCCCAACCCTGGATAGCGCGCCTCAATTCGGGCGAACAGCTGCCAGGTATAATCTCCTGACGGATCGCAGCCCGGCGTGGAGGTTGCCAGCCGCAGGCGGGGCGTGCTGAGCAGCGCCAGCCAGTCCAGGCCATCGTTGTCCGGCGACCGCCTGGCGGTCAGCATCAGCTGGTTGCCGGCAAATCCCTGGCATTCCTGCGCCAGACCCGTCTGGAGCAGCGCCTGCGGGTGCGCCGCGTTGGCGGAAGCAAAAACCGCGCACGGGGTCCCGGCCTCGATCCGCTCGCGCAGCAGGCCGGCAGGGCCAAACTGCGCATCGACCGCCAGGCCAGTCTGCTGCTGAAAGTACGCCACCAGCGGCAGAAAAGCGCTTTTCAGGCTTCCCGCCGCCAGCAGCGTGAGAGGAGTGGACATTTTAGATCGTCGCTATAAACCGGATAATATAGCGCTATATTACCCGGTTTGCCGCCACGTCAGTAGCGAATTTCCGCCAGCGCCCGGAGCTGTTCAGGGGTGGCTACCGGCAGGTCGAAAAAGCGCAGATAGGCGGGGATCATTTCAAACAGCATGTCGGTCCCGCGCTGAATGGGGCACTGTCGCGCCTGGGCGGCCCTCAGCAGCGGGGTATACTCCTGGGTCATCACCACCTCCCCCACCCAGGTGCCAGGCGCCAGACGGTCCACGTCCAGCGGCAGCGGATCGCTGACCTTCATCCCCAGCGGCGTGGCGTTAACCACCAGCTCGTGTCCGGCCGGATCGCGCTGCATCAGGGTGATATCGAGCTGCGGATAGTGCTGATGCAGCCGTCCGGCGAGAGCGTGCGCCACCTCCGGTCGGGTATCGTACAGGGTCAGAGCGCTAACCTCTGCCGCCGCGAGAGAGGCGGCGATAGCCGACCCCACTCCGCCGTTGCCGACCACCAGCGCCCGCGTCCCCTCAGGATGAAATCCTTTGCGGCGCAGGCCCAGCACAAAGCCGTCACCATCGAACATGTCCCCGGAGAGGCTGCCGTCCGCCTCGCGACGGATGGCGTTACAGGCGCCGGCGATAGCCGCCGTCGGGCTCAGGCGCTGCACCAGCTCGCAGGTGGCGATTTTATGCGGCATCGTCACCAGCGCGCCGATGATATTGGTCATCGTAAACAGCGGCGGAATAAACGCGGCATAGTCCTCCGGTTTGACCCCCATCGGCACCACCTTCACGTCCACCTGCTGGTCGACAAACCACGGGTTGTAGATCATCGGCGCCTTAAAACTGGCGGTCGGATAGCCAAGATGCGCTATCAGCCGCGTATTCCCACTAATCACCATGCCTTGCTCCTTTGTTTACTGCGATAACTCGATACGTTTGACGTCGCCGAGGATAAACAGATAGGCCACCACACCCAGCAGCGCGGCGCCGCCGATGTAGATCAACGCGTAGAAGAAATTGCCGAACCCGGCGACGATAAAGCCGATCACCAGCGGGGTGAGGATCCCCGCGAGGTTGGCGCAAAAGTTGAACAGGCCACCGGTAAGTCCGCCCAGCCCCTTCGGGGCGATGTCGGAGATCAGCGTCCAGCCGAGGCCCACCATCCCCTGGCCAAAAAAGGCAAACGACATCACCAGGATCACCGCCAGGTCACTCTGCAGCCAGTTGGCGGAGATGATACAGCTGGCCATCAGCAGGCCAGCGACGATCGGCAGCTTACGCCCCAGGTTGGCCGACCCGGTGGCTTTGAGCAGCTTGTCGGAGCTCCAGCCGCCAAACATCACCCCACCGGCGGCGGCGACAAACGGCAGGATGGAAAAGAAACCGACCTTCAGCCACGGCATATGGCGTTCGGTGGCCAGCCAGGTCGGGAACCAGGTGAGAAAGAACACCAGCACGGTATTGCCGGCAAACTGACCGATGCTGGCGCCGATGATCTGGCGTTTGCTCAGCAGCTGGCGGACCAGCGGCCAGCTGAACGCCACCTGCTGGTCCGTCGGGGCGCTCAGGCCGCCGCCGTTTTCGATATGCTCACGCTCCTGCTGGCTGAGACGAGGATCTTCATGCGGTTCGCGGTAGCAGCGCCACCACACCAGGGCAAACAGAATGCCAACCGCGCCGACGCTGACGAACAGCACCCGCCAGCCGAAGCCATCCATGATCCAGAACAGCAGCGGGGCAAAGCAGGCCAGCCCAAGATACTCCCCCACGGTGTACACCGCCGTGGCCTTCGCGCGCTCCTGCTGCGGGAACCAGGCGCTGACCACCCGGCTATTGACCGGAAAGCACGGCGCTTCGCTGACGCCAAGCCCGAAACGGCACAGCAGCAGCGTTTTCAGCCCCACCGCCATGCCGTGGAACAGGGTAAACAGCGACCACAGGGTCAGCGACAGAAAATAGGTGACTTTGTTGCCAAAGCGGTCAAGAAACAGCCCGCCGGGGATTTGCGCCAGGGCGTAGGTCCAGGCGAAAGCGGAGAAAAGTATCCCCATGATCGCTGGATCGATCCCCAGCTCAGCGGTGAGCTTTGGGGCGGCGATCCCCAGCACGGTGCGGTCGAGGTAGTTGATCATGGTGCCGATGGCCAGCAGCGCAAGAATGCCGATGCGCCGCCGGGAGCGGCGCGCGGTGACGGCCGGCTGGGCGGCAGCCGTCGGGTTAGGGCTATATGAGCTCATAGTCAGTTCCTGTCTCGGGTACAGAGGGTGTTGTTATTGTGTTTCAGGCATAATGAACCATTTGATTCAGGCTAACAATACTGCATCGCTGCCAGGCGGACGGCCGCATTCGCCGCGCCATAGAGCGCGTAGCCTGCCCGTCGTTCGGTTAATTCAAAGAAGAAGCGCCCGGCGGTGAAGGGCCGGGTATACAGGTGCAGGAACGCCCCGCCCTGCGGATCGCGGTCGTAGAGAAGCTGCCGCCGCTGGAGCTGCCCGACGTCCAACTCGCCGCCAAAACGCGCCAGCAGATCGTCATAGTAATTGGCCGGGATCGGCAGCGCATGGCCGGCAACCGCGGCGAGCTGGTCGCAGGTGGCCGGCAGATCGCGGCAGGCAAAGGCGGCATGCTGCAGCCCTGCCCCCTGGTAGCAGGCGACCGATCGGGCGATCTGCGTCGCCCGGCTCTGGGAGATATTCAGCGCCAGGCGGATATCGCCCTGCGGGCTGCGCACTGCCAGACTGCGCACCAGTCCATAGGGGTCCGGCAGCGTCTGCTCATGTTCAAGGGTAAAGCCAAACACCGTGCGGAAGAACATCACCCAGTTGTCGCGGCTGTCTGCCTCCATCCCCAGCGCCAGATGGTCGATACCGAGGTAATCTTCGCGCACCGTCAAACCGTCGCGCAGGAGAAAATCGCGCTCGTAGATCGCCTCTCCGGCGTCGATCAGATAGACCAGGCTGCCGTCAGGGGCGCAGATCGCCGGGATCGGCGTCTCGTTCGGCCCGGCGTCGCCCTGCCAGGTGGCATACCCCAGCGCGCGGGCGCGAGCGACAATCGGCGCACTGCTGTCGACCCGCAGCGCCATCGCACAGAGCGATACCCCATGGCGTTGATAAAAGTGATCGGCCCAGCTGTGGGGCTGATGGTTAATCACGATCCGCGCCCCGCCGTTGCGCCACAGCGTGACCTGTTTGGAGCGGTGGCTTCCCTCGTGCTGAAAACCCAAAGCCTGCAGATGCTGCCCCAGGCGCTGCGCCTCGGCGACGCTGGCGGCGAATTCAATAAACTCCAGCCCGTGATAGTTCGGCAACGGCGGCGGTGAAAACAGATCGGCATCGCACGCCGGGAGCCGGCGTCGAGTCTGCTCCTCCAGCCACAGCAGCGAACGATAACCATCTTTGGCCGTCGCGCCGTTTGGCGAGGCGCGAAAACCGTCATTAAAAATCTCCAGCGACCAGGGACCGCGATAGCCGCAGCGGGTGATCTGCTCGGCAAACGCCTCCAGCGGCAGCTCCCCCTGCCCGGGGAAGCAGCGGAAATGGCGACTCCACTCCAGGAGATCCATTTTCATATACGGCGCATCGGCGAGCTGAACGAAGGTGATTTTCTCCACCGGCACCGATGGCAGCGCGTCGAGGGTGTCGCCCCGGGCCAGGATATGGAAGCTGTCGAGCACCAGGCCCAGCGCCGGGCTGTCCACCTGCTGCACCCGCTCCCAGGCCTGATGCCAGCGGTTCACATGGGTTCCCCAGGCCAGCGCCTCATAGCCGATTACGATCCCCTCCTCTTCCGCCAGCGTGGCCAGCGCCCGCAGGTCCGCCACCTGCAGTTCGCTATCCGCCGAGCAGTCCGGCTGCACATTGCTGCACAGCAGCAGCGTGTCGCAGCCCAGCTCGCGCATCAGCGCAAATTTGCGTCTGGCGCGGGTCATATTGGCCGCAAACTGCGCCCGGCTGGCGCCTTCAAAATCGCGAAAGGGTTGAAAAAGCGTGATTTTTAACCCTAAATCGGCGGCCAGCTGGCGGATTTCCGCCGGCGTCCCCGTATAATAGAGCAGATCGTTCTCGAAAATTTCCACACCCTGATAGCCCGCCGCCGCAATAGCGTGCAGCTTCTCTGGCAGGGTGCCGGAAATCGAAACGGTGGCGATAGAGCGCAGCATAAGGTCCTCGGGTCAATAGCTGACGTGAGTCTTGAATATGTATCATTTGGTTCATTTGCGCCATACCAGGTTGCTAAATTGTGATCATTATGTGTATTTTTTGTCACCCAAGAAAAAGGAGTTGCCATGACCGTCGTTGCTCATGATGAAGCACAATCTCTGAAGGAGCGGATCTTCAGCGCCGCTATCGCCGTCTTTGCCGAACACGGGCTGTCAGGCGCCCGCATGGAGCAGATCGCCACCGAGGCGCAGACCACCAAGCGCATGGTGGTCTACTACTTCAAAAGCAAAGAGCAGCTCTATCAGGAGGTGCTGCAGCATGTGTATGCGCGGATCCGCGAAACCGAGCAGCAGTTGGGGCTGGAGAATGTGCCGCCGGTAGAGGCGCTGGTGCGGCTGGTGCGCTGGAGCGTGCGCTATCACGCCACCCATGCGGACTATATGCGGGTGATTTGCATGGAGAACATGCAGCGCGGCAAGTGGCTGAAGACCTCAGGGGATCTGAAGCCGCTGAATCGAACCGCCCTGTCGATTCTGGAAGACATTTTGCAACGCGGCCAACAGCAGGGCGTCTTTCAGGCGGGGCTGGAAGCGCGCGATGTTCACCGGTTGATCAGCAGCTTCAGCTTTTATCAGGTGTCGAATTTCTACACCTTCAGCAGTCTGTACCTTGACGTTCCGCTGCCCGCCATTGACGATGAAGCGATGGTGGCCCACCACTGCGACATTGCCGTCCGGGCGGTGGTCCGCTTTGTGATTTCCTGACCCGCCGGCGAAAGGCGTCAGTGTCCGGAGAGAGCATGAATGACCTTCGCCATCGCCTCCTCGGTGAGCGGTGAACGCTGGATTTTGCTGTTCGCCAGCGAGGTGCGCAACACGCCGGCGATGACAATGTGTTTCGGCTCCTGACCAAGGTCACGCATCTCCAGCACCACTTTGCCCACCACGCGGCACATTTCCTGGTACAGCTCGTCGTCTTTCGCTTTATTTCCCATTGAGTCTGGCTCGCATTTTCTCATTATCAATCAAATCATTATTGATAGATTTTTCCGGCAACGCAAATCATCCCACCGTTAACGGCTCAATGGGGTATTTTAGCGCCTCATGATGTCAGTAAAATCCCTTTCTTACGCCCCTTTTCATGCCGCCTGATGAAATATTGTGTTGCGTAGTTTTATGCATAACGTGCCGGTTTTGTTACGCGTTTTGTCCATAATTTGAAACGAGGTTTTTATTTTCCTTTTTGATTTCGGCAGCGTATAATGCACTTCGATTCTTTCTTGAATGGTTTCAGCGCATTGGACTGCATGATAAAACGCATAACACCTTGCCACATTTCATGGGCTGAACCGCCAGCACACATTCTTCTGCACGCTTCAGGGTTGTCACCTATCCTTAGGGCGTGGCTTAGCAACTTTCGTAATACAGGTTTGGCTCCCCGGCAGTGCGCCCGCGGAGCGAGAATTCCATATCCTTCACAACTTAAAGACTAAAACTGTCATGAAAAAGACCAAAATTGTTTGCACCATCGGTCCGAAAACCGAATCTGAAGAGATGCTGACCAAAATGCTGGAAGCCGGCATGAACGTGATGCGTCTGAACTTCTCTCACGGTGACTATGCGGAACACGGTCAGCGCATCCAGAACCTGCGCAATGTGATGAGCAAAACCGGTAAGAAAGCCGCTATTCTGCTGGACACCAAAGGACCGGAAATTCGTACCATCAAGCTGGAAGGCGGCAACGACGTCTCCCTGAAAGCGGGCCAGACTTTCACCTTCACCACCGATAAATCCGTTATCGGCAACAGCGAAATCGTAGCGGTAACCTATGAAGGCTTCACCTCTGACCTGAGCGTCGGCAACACCGTTCTGGTGGACGATGGCCTGATCGGCATGGAAGTGACCGCGATCGAAGGCAACAAAGTTATCTGTAAAGTGCTGAACAACGGCGACCTTGGCGAGAACAAAGGCGTGAACCTGCCGGGCGTCTCCATCGCCCTGCCGGCGCTGGCGGAAAAAGACAAACAGGATCTGATCTTCGGTTGCGAACAGGGCGTGGACTTCGTCGCGGCCTCCTTCATCCGTAAGCGTTCCGACGTCGTCGAGATCCGTGAGCACCTGAAAGCCCACGGCGGCGAAAACATCCAGATCATCTCCAAAATCGAAAACCAGGAAGGCCTGAACAACTTCGACGAAATCCTCGAAGCCTCTGACGGCATCATGGTTGCTCGTGGCGACATGGGCGTTGAGATCCCGGTTGAAGAAGTTATCTTCGCGCAGAAAATGATCATCGAAAAATGTATCCGCGCGCGCAAAGTGGTTATCACCGCCACCCAGATGCTGGACTCCATGATCAAGAACCCGCGTCCGACCCGTGCTGAAGCCGGCGATGTGGCCAACGCCATCCTCGACGGCACCGATGCGGTGATGCTGTCCGGCGAATCCGCGAAAGGTAAATACCCGCTGGAAGCGGTCACCATCATGGCGACTATCTGCGAACGTACCGACCGCGTCATGACCAGCCGTCTGGATTTCAACAACGACAACCGTAAACTGCGCATCACCGAAGCGGTGTGCCGCGGCGCGGTAGAAACCGCTGAGAAACTGGAAGCACCTCTGATCGTCGTCGCCACCCAGGGCGGTAAATCCGCACGCGCTGTGCGCAAATACTTCCCGGATGCCACCATCCTGGCGCTGACCACCAACGAAACCACCGCTCGCCAGCTGGTGCTGAGCAAAGGCGTTGTGCCGCAGCTGGTGACAGAGATTGCCTCTACTGATGACTTCTATCACCTGGGCAAAGATCTGGCGCTGAAGAGCGGCCTCGCGCGCAAAGGCGACGTGGTAGTGATGGTCTCTGGCGCATTAGTCCCGAGCGGCACCACTAATACCGCTTCCGTGCACGTGCTGTAATAATTTACAGGTTAATTGGTTTTTTTTAATAAAGCGCCTCTCGGGGCGCTTTTTTTTTATTCATCGGCTAGCTCTTCCTATTAAAAATGCAAATCGGAATTTACTATTTAATAAGAGATTATCTAAGATGAATCCGATGGAAGCGCGCTGTTTTCACTCGCCTTTTTCAGCGATTTTGACCAATTCGATGCTTCTTTGAGCGAACGATCAAAAATAAGTGCGTTCAGGTAAAAAAAATATTCTCATCCCAAAAAAGTTTGTGTAATACTTGTAACGCTACATGGAGATTAACTCAATCTAGAGGGTATTAATAATGAATCGTACTAAACTGGTACTGGGCGCGGTAATCCTGGGTTCTACTCTGCTGGCTGGTTGCTCCAGCAATGCTAAAATCGATCAGCTGTCTTCTGACGTTCAGACTCTGAACGCTAAAGTTGACCAGCTGAGCAACGACGTGAACGCAATGCGTTCCGACGTTCAGGCTGCTAAAGACGACGCAGCTCGCGCTAACCAGCGTCTGGACAACCAGGCTCACTCTTACCGTAAGTAAGAGTTCTGGTAATAAAAATGGCGCACTCAGTGCGCCATTTTTTTTGCCCTCGCGCTGAGGGCTACTGGGTGAGCAGGCCGTTATCAGACGAACTGTTCTGCGCCGACAGCGACGTCGCCGCGCTCCCCGCCCCCGTCGATACCACCACCGGATAGCCCGCCCTTCTCGACATCGCTTTTTTCAACTGCTGGTCATCCACCGCTTTATCCTCTGCGAAGGCGTGAAACGCCGCTGGCAGCGTGTAAGCGATGGTCCGGGTGTTTTCCCCTTCCGTCTGCGACAGCGGCCTGTGGACCTCTACGTAGCGTTTACCATCCGGTTCGACGGCAAACTTCACCGGCTGATTGATGATCCGCACCGGCGTCCCGGTTTTCACCTGACTGAACAGCGCCTTGATGTCATCAGCGTTCATCCGCATACAGCCCGAGCTGACGCGCAGCCCAACGCTGTCCGGGGCGTTAGTCCCGTGGATGAGATATTCGCCGTTACCGTAGGCCAGACGCAGCGCATAGCGACCCAGCGGGTTATTCGGCCCGGCCGGCACCACCGCCGGCAGCGTCACCCCTTTCTCCAGCGAGCGCGCACGGATGCCGGCGGTGGGTGTCCAGGTCGGGTTAGGGATCTTCTGCCCGACGCGGGTGGTCATCTCCGGGGTTTCCAGTCCTAACTGGCCGATGCCCAGGGGATAAACCTGGACCTGATTCTCTCCCGGCGGGAAGTAGTACAGCCGCAGCTCCGCGAGGTTGACGACAATCCCCTCCCGCGGCGCGTCAGGCAGCAGCATCTGTGAAGGGATCAGCACCTGGGTCCCGGGCTTCGGCTGCACCGGCGCAATGGTATCGTTGGCTTCGAGGATCAGCATCGCCGCGGTATCGAAATGGCGGGCAATCGCCTGCAGGTTGCGATCGCTCTCCTGAACCGTCCAGTACTGGTTCTGGCCAATCAGCCGGCTGTTAGCCGGAGGCAGCGGGTAGTCGACGGCCCAGGCGGCCGGGGAGGCGCCAAGGGCGCTGAGAAGGGCTAAGGTGATCATCGTTTTGCGTTTCATACTGAGATTCCTTCTTTCGCTGATAAAACGCCAGGAGACTGAACGGCGGCAGGGTCAGCGCCCTGCCGGACGTAACAGAATGAAATCTACCTGTTTATTCTAGCTAATATTTGCGGCTTTCGCGCGTATCGCGCGGATCATGGCTTCGAGGCCCTGCGAGCGGGAGGGGGTAAGATGCTGGGTGAGAGCCATTTTTTCAAACCACGGGCGGACGTCGAACTCGACGATGTCCTGGGCGGTCATCCGGTCATAAAGGATAAACACCACCGCAATCAGCCCTTTGACAATCGCCGCATCGCTGTCGCCGCGCAGGGTGACAACGCCGGAAGGATCCTGCGCCATCACGATCCATACCTGGCTTTGACAGCCCTGAATAATATTCTGCGGGCTGTGCTCCGCGTCGCTCAGCGGCGCCAGCCGCTGGCCCAGCTCAATGATATAGAGATACTTCTCTTCCCAGTTGGCGCAACGGCTAAAATTGCGCAACAGTTTATCTTTGTCCGGTAATGCCGTCATCGTCACGTCCTTTACCCTAATAGTTTGTGGATCCGCTGGAGGCCGGCCACCAGGCGGTCCACCTCTTCCGTGGTATTGTACATGGCCAGCGACGCCCGACACATGGCCGGTACCTGATAGCGGGCCATCAACGGCATGGCGCAGTGGTGCCCGGTCCGCACGGCGATCCCGTAGTTATCGAGGAAGCTGCCGACGTCATAGGCGTGATGCTGGCCGAGGTTAAAGGCAATCACCCCTTTGCGCTGCGCCGGACCGTAGAGGATCAGGTCCGGCACCGCGCGCAGGGCCTCCAGCGCGTAGCGCATCAGCGTCTGTTCGTATTCGGCGATCTGCGTCAGTCCCAGTTGGCTGACGTAGCTCAGCGCCGCGCCGAGGCCAATGATCCCGCCGGTATTCGGCGTGCCGGCCTCAAAGCGCCACGGCGCCTGGTTCCAGGTGGTGCCCTCCGTCAGGCTGACGGTGGCGATCATCGACCCGCCCCCTTCCCAAGGCGCCATGGTCTGCAGCAGCTCGGCCCGGGCGTAGAGCACGCCGATCCCGGTCGGACCATACAATTTGTGGGCGGAGAAGACATAAAAATCACAACCCAGCGCCTGAACGTCCACCGGGTGGTGCATCACCGCCTGAGCACCGTCCACCAGTACTTTCGCGCCATGCTGATGCGCAAGGGCAATCAGCGCCGACAGCGGGTTTTCGGTGCCCAGCACGTTGGAGACTTCGGTGATCGCCAGCAAGCGGGTACGCTGGTCAAACAGCCCGGGAACCACGTCCAGCTGCAGGGTGCCGTCCGGGTTGAGGGGAATCACCCGCAGCTCAGCCCCCACCCTGGCGCAGAGCATCTGCCACGGTACGATGTTGGCGTGGTGCTCCATCTCGCTGATGATGATGTTATCCCCAGCGCCGACGTTGGCATTTCCCCAGCTGTTGGCCACCAGGTTGATGCCCTCGGTGGTGCCGCGCACGAATACCAGCTCCTCCGCCGATCCGGCGTTAAGGAAAGTGGCCGCCTGCTGGCGCACCGCTTCCATCCGCGCGGTGGCTTCCGCGCTGAGGGTATGGATCCCACGATGCACCGCCGCGTAGCCGTGACGATAGAATTCCGCTTCGGCGCCGATCACCGCCTCCGGTTTTTGGGCGCTGGCGGCGCTGTCAAGATAGACCAGCGGCTGGCCGTTGACCTCCCGGCTCAGTACCGGAAAATCGGCGCGAACCCGTTCTACTGAAAATGTCATGCTGTGCCTCCCGGCAAACGCTCTCCAATTCGCGCCAGCACCTGCTCTCTGAGCGCGTCGCTGCGGATAGCTTCGGTAAGCTCGGCGGCGAAGGCGTAGAGGATCATCTGCTGCGCCGCCTGCTGTTCAATCCCGCGCGAGCGCAGATAGAACAGCTGTTCTTCGTCTATGCGCCCGACCGTCGCCCCGTGGCTGCATTTCACGTCATCGGCGTAAATCTCCAGCTGCGGTTTGGTGTCGACTTCCGCCAGCCGCCCGAGCAGCAGATTGTTGTTGGTCATCTGCCCGTCGGTTTTCAGCGCGTGCGGCGCGACGTTGATCAGCCCGTTAAACACCGCCCGGCCCTTATCGCTGACGATGGTTTTGTGCAGCTGGCGGCTGGTGCAGTACCCCACCTGGTGATCCAGCCAGGTGCGGCTGTCGCAGACCTCATTTTTTACCGGCATCGCCAGCGAATTAAGACGCAGGTCGCTATTTTCGCCGCCCAGACGCGTGCTGGTGTGGTGACGCAGCACCTGGCCGCCGAGCAGGAAACTGCTGCTGAAGGCCGAGGCGTCGCGGCCCAGCTGCAGGTCGTTATGGGCGAAGTGGTAGCTATGCGCGTTCTCGAACGCCAGCTTGATGTGCTGCAGGCGTGCGTTGTCCGCCACCGTCATGGTCAGCCGCCCGCCGGTGAAGTGCGGTTGCTCATCGAAACTGAGGTAATGCTCGACAATCGTCGCCTCCGCCCCGCTCTCCAGCGTCAGATGGTGACGATAGTGGGCGGTATTCAGCGCATCGCCGGCCAGGCCGCGGGTGATATGCATCAGCAGCAGCGGCTTATCCAGGCGACGGTTGCGCGGCACGCGAAGGCGGGTCACCGACTGCGCCAGGCTTTCGGTCAGATGGAGAAACACTTCCGGCTGCAGGGCATCCGGCAGATGCTGGCGCTGGTTATCAACGCTAACCTCCACGCCGCTGGCGGCGAGATCGTCGCTCAGCTCAGGATGATAGCGGCCGTCGATAAACACCAGACGCCAGGCGTCCAGCGGCAGCGCCAGCGCGTCACGCTGTTCGGCGCTGAGCGACGCCCCCTCATCGGCGACGAAGCGGCCGTTAAGTAGCGCGTCCAGCGGGGTGTATTTCCAGTCCTCCTGCTTGCGCGTCGGCAGCCCCAGGCGCAACAGCTGCTGCAGATGCTGGCTAGCCTCCGGCGTACGCTGGTCGCCCTGCGCTTCAAACAGATGGTGCCACTGCTGCAGCGCGTTACTGCTGTTCGGTAAGCCAGCCATAGCCCTGCTCCTCCAGCTGTTTGACGAGGGTGAAATCCCCCGACTTCACAATCCGCCCCTGATAGAGCACATGGACATAGTCCGGCTTGATATAGTCAAGGATGCGCTGATAGTGGGTGACGATGATGAAGGCGCGTTTGCCGTCGCGCAGCGCGTTCACGCCCTGGGAGACGATTTTCAGAGCATCAATGTCCAGCCCGGAATCCGATTCATCGAGAATGCACAGCTCCGGCTCAAGCACCGCCATCTGCAGAATGTCGTTGCGCTTTTTCTCGCCACCGGAGAAACCCACGTTCACCGAACGGGTCAGCAGATCTTCCGGCATCTGCAGCAGCTTAATTTTCTCTTCCATCAGGTCCTGGAAATCGAAGCGATCCAGCGGCTCCTGGCCGCGATAGCTGCGTACGGCATTTAGCGCAGTCTGCAGGAAGAACTGGTTGCTGACGCCGGGGATCTCCACCGGATACTGGAAGGCCATAAAGATGCCTTCCCCAGCGCGATCTTCCGGGGCGAGCTCCAGCAGGTTTTTGCCCTTAAATTCGACGCTGCCGCCGGTGACCTCGTAATCTTCGCGCCCGGCCAGGGTGGCCGAAAGCGTACTTTTCCCCGAGCCGTTTGGCCCCATTATGGCGTGGACCTCCCCCGGACGCACCTCAAGGTTCAACCCGCGCAGGATCGCTTTATCTTCGACGGCGACATGTAAATCTTGAATACTTAACATCTTTTTTCCTTAATTATCAGCCGACGCTATGCTCAAGGCTAATGGCCAGCAATTTTTGCGCCTCTACGGCGAACTCCAGCGGCAGTTCGGAGAAGACGTCTTTACAGAAGCCGTTGACGATCATCGAGATGGCATCGTCTTCGCTGATCCCGCGCTGCAGGCAGTAGAACAGCTGGTCCTCACCGATCCGCGAGGTGGTCGCTTCGTGTTCCAGCTGAGCGCTGTTGTTGCGGCATTCGACATAGGGGAAGGTATGCGCCCCACAGTCCGGGCCGATCAGCATTGAATCGCACTGGGTATAGTTGCGGGCATTGGTGGCGGTCGGCATGATTTTGACCAGCCCGCGATAGCTATTCTGGCTGTGTCCGGCGGAGATCCCTTTCGAGATGATGGTCGAGCGGGTGTTCTTGCCGATATGGATCATTTTCGTGCCGGTGTCGGCCTGCTGATGGCCGCTGGTCAGCGCCACCGAAAAGAATTCGCCGATCGAGTTATCGCCGCGCAGGATGCAGCTGGGGTATTTCCAGGTGATGGCCGAGCCGGTTTCCGACTGGGTCCATGACATTTTGCTGTTCTCCCCTTCGCACAGGGCGCGCTTGGTGACAAAGTTGAGGATCCCTCCGGTGTTGTTGTCCCCCGGGAACCAGTTCTGCACCGTGGAGTATTTCACTTCCGCGTCTTTATGGATGATGACCTCCACCACCGCGGCGTGCAGTTGATAGCTGTCGCGCACTGGCGCCGAGCAGCCCTCGATGTAGCTGACGTAGCTGCCTTCATCGGCCACCAGAATGGTGCGTTCAAACTGGCCGGTCTTTTCGGCGTTGATGCGGAAATAGGTCGATAGCTCCATCGGACAGCGGACGCCCTTCGGCACATAGATAAAGGTGCCATCCGAAGCCACCGCGGCGTTCAGCGCGGCAAAGAAGTTGTCATTGCCCGGCACCACGGTCCCCAGATACTTTTTCACCAGTTCCGGATGGTCGTGGATCGCCTCGCCGAAAGAGCAGAAGATGATCCCCTGCTCCGCCAGCTTTTCACGGTAGGTGGTCGCCACCGACACCGAGTCGAATATCGCGTCCACCGCCACCTCGCGCCCTTCGCGCACCGGTACGCCCAGCTGGTTAAAGGCTTCTTCCACCTCGCTGGTCAGAAAGGTGTTGGCCCCGGTCTGCTGCACCGCGCCGGGCCCGGAGGCGCAGGTCTCATCGCAGTTGCCGCAGGAGGGGGCGGAATAGTAGCTGTAATCCTGATAATTCAGCTTATCGTAATGCGCCTTCAGCCAGTGCGGCTCTTCCATCTCCAGCCACGCCCGGTAGGCATTGAGCCGGAACTCCAGCATCCACTGCGGCTCATTGCGACGGGCGGAGATGGCGCGAACCACTTCTTCATTAATGCCTTTGGCCAGCTCATCGGTCTGCAGGCGAGTGAAAAAGCCCTCTTTATAATTGAGCGGGCCGCCGGTCCAGGTTTTGACATCGTCTGTTGCTTCAGTATTACGCGACATAGTTACTCCGCCTGCACCCCAAAACTTTCGCCGCAGCCGCATTCGTGCTGCGCTTTCGGGTTATGAAATTTAAAGATTTCATTTAATCCTTCCCGGACGTAATCCAGCTCCGTACCGTCAATGAACGGCATCGCCTGCAGCGGCGCGTACAGCTTCGCCCCTTCAGATTCAAAGAGCAGATCGTCGGGCGCCGGCTCGGCAATCATTTCGAGCACATAGCCAAAACCGGCGCAGCCGCTGGTTTTAATACCCAGCCGTAGCCCCTTTTTATCCGGTTGCTTGCGCATCAGATCGCGAATATGCGCGGCAGCGGCCGGCGTCATGGTCAGTCCCTGCCAGCTGAAATCGGCGGGATTAAAGGTTCCTGCTTGTACTTCCATCGATAGACCTCCAGGTTGGCGCCATCAAGGCATACCGCCATGTTAGTGATAATGATTATCACTTCAACCCTTCTCCAGCAGGGGTATTGCCCCAATTAGCGCTTTTTATAAGCATAGACCCTTGACCGGGGATTATCAGGGTGCGCAAGTTGAACCTAATCATATGATTTATAATATTTAATTCTGATATCGTTCTATCACCGCACGCAATGGCAAAGATGTATCGAAAATACCGATTTATGCGATAGCAGCAGACCACCTTCCTGATTAACCTTGTCGTAGAAACCAAAAAAGTGACGGCGTCACTAAGCAGCCATGCGCGCTGAACAGGCGCTGGCCTGCGGAATGAGAAAGCGTAAGCAGAAAGCGTCAAGGCGCAACGCTTTCGGCAGGGGCGGTCGCGGCCTGGCGGGGGACGTGGCCGCGATCGGGGGGAGATAAACCGCGATAAAGCGGGTAGCCAGGAAGGCTAACGGTTGGCTAAGTTCCTTTTCTCACCAGGCGGGCGGCCTGGACAAAAACTTCATCCTCCACCCCATCCCCCTTCTGTCTGCCCAGCCGCACCAGCTCATCCACGATACTCCCCTGATTAATCTGCTTTTGGGTCGCCACTAAGCTAATGACCGCCGCGCCGATAGCCATGCCAATCAATGCCGTTTGTTCATCTTTATCTTTCATGGTGTCGCTCCGTCTGTCCTCCTCAGAAAGGCTAGCAAAAGATAGCATCTGCTCAATTTCAAAATCACCTTCTTTACACCTCCCGGAAAACGCAGGCGCCGAGCTGACCACGCTTCCTTGCTATGGCGATAGCGCAAAACGCTGTCGCACCACATCGGGTCTTTTATTTGGCCCGAATTCACGCTTCGCGGAAATAAATAAAAATAACGCGCGTGCCCAAGGCAAAAAAAAGAAATAACAATTTAAGCGACAAATCCAGTTTATTCCGTTAGGGAATGGCTTGGATGCTAATATTTCATTTCCCCACCGCCTTTTAGAAGCCTATAGTTTTTTTGCCTGCAGAACATCCACTTAGGTTAAAAGACATAAGGATATAATCATGATTGTTTCAGCCCCCAGCGATTATCGCGAAGCCGCTCGTCGCCGTCTGCCACGTTTCCTTTTTGACTATATTGACGGTGGCGCGGTGGCGGAAAATACCATGAACGCTAATGCCGCCGAGCTCGCCTCGGTAGCCCTTCGCCAGCGCGTGCTGTGCGGAGCGGGTGAGCCGACGCTGGCCACCACCATCCTTGATGCCCCATGGGCGATGCCCGTGGCGCTGGGGCCGGTCGGGGCCACCGGAATGTACGCCCGCCGCGGCGAAGTCCAGGCGGCCCGCGCCGCCTCCCGCGCCGGGATCCCTTACACTCTGTCCACCGTGTCGGTCTGCTCCATTGAGGAGGTGGCGAGCCACGCCAGCGGCGCGCTCTGGTCCCAGCTGTACGTACTGAAAGATCGCGGCTATATGCGTAATGCCCTGGAACGCGCCTGGGCTGCCGGCATGAAAACCCTGGTATTCACTGTCGATATGCCGATCCCCGGCTCACGGTATCGCGATAACCGTTCAGGGATGTCCGGGCCGCACGCCACCTTGCGACAGTATCTTCAGGCCTGCACCCACCCGCGCTGGGCAATGAACGTCGGCCTGGCGGGCAGACCCCTGTCGTTCGGTAACATCGAAGCCTATACCGGCCACAAAATGACCATGGATGACTATATGGGGTTCATCAGCAACAACTTCGACCCGTCCATCGCCTGGCACGATCTGGAGTGGATCCGCGACAGCTGGCCAGGAAAGCTGATCATTAAAGGGATCCTTGATGCCGACGATGCGCGCAATGCCGTGCGGCTGGGCGCCGATGGCATTGTGGTCTCCAATCACGGCGGCAGACAGCTCGATGGCGCCATCCCCACCGCCCGGGCGCTGCCGCGGGTGGCGGATGCGGTCGGCGACGATCTGACGGTCCTTGCCGACTCCGGAGTGCGCTCCGGCGTGGACGTTATTCGCCTGCTCGCCCTCGGCGCGAAGGGAGTCCTGCTTGGTCGGGCCTATATTTATGCCCTCGCCGCCGCAGGCGAAGCGGGGGTGGCACACCTGCTGCGCTTATTTGCCGAGGATATGAAGGTCACCATGACCCTCACCGGCGCCACCTCGCCCTCCGCCATCAGCCTCGATTGCCTCGACCGGCTGGAAAAAGAGCAACAGCGCAGCCGTGCGGTCCCGGTATCCTTATCTGCCTGACGCAGCCCGGGGCCGGGCCTGACCGCGTGCCCTGGCCCGGTCCGGCAAGGGGGAATTACCCCTGAGGGTCCAGCGCCGGACGTTGCGCTGCGTCAGCCGGTCGCTCGGAGCGGATGCGGAACCAGATCGCATACATGGCCGGCAGGAAGATAAGGGTCATGATGGTTCCCCCCAGCGTCCCGCCAATCAGCGTATAGGCGAGCGTCCCCCAGAAAACCGAATGCGTCAGCGGAATGAACGCCAGGATCGCCGCCAGCGTGGTCAGCAGAACCGGACGGGCTCGCTGCACCGTCGCCTCCACCACCGCGTGGAACGGATCGAGCCCCGCCTGCTGGTTATGGTGGATTTGACCAATCAGGATCAGCGTATTTCGCATCAGGATCCCTGACAGGGCGATCAGGCCCACAAGGGCATTGATGCCAAACGGCTGATTGAACAGCAGCAGCGTCGGCACCACGCCAATCAGCCCCAGCGGCGCGGTCAGGAAAACCATGACCATCGCCGACAGGGAACGTACCTGCAGGATAATGATCAGCAGCGTGAGGGCGATCATGATCGGAAATAACGGCACCATTGCCCGGGTGGCTTTGCCTGACTCCTCGATCGACCCCGCCGTCTCGATGCGATACCCAGGCGGCAGGGAGTCGATAATGGGCTGCAGCGGCTTCATCAGCGCGCTGGAGACATCCGGCGGCTGCAGGTTATCTGCGACATCTCCCCGGACGGTAATGGTCGGCGTGCGGTCGCGACGACGGAGCAGGGGTTCTTCCATCCTGACGTCGACTTCACCGATCTGCGACAAAGGAACCCGCTGCCCGCCGCTGCCTACGAGAGTGAAGTCGGCGATTTTCGCCGGGTCCAGACGGATATCGCCCGCCGCGCGGCCGATGACCTGCACCGCGCGAATATCCTCCCGGACGGTGGTGATGGGGATCCCTGACAGCAGGAACTGCAGCTGCTGGGCGACGGCCTGGGAGCTGAGCCCACTCGCCTGCAGCCGGTCCTGATTGAGGCTGAAATGCATCACCGGTACCCGCGACCCCCAGTCGCTATTGACGGTGCGCATCAGCGGACTGGCCTGCAGCACCGCTTTCACCCGATCGGCGATGTCGCGCAGGGTGTGCGGATCGGGCCCCATCACCCGCCAGGCGACTGGATAAGGCGAATAAGGGCCAAAGACCAACTGCGTGACGCGCACCCGCGCCTGCGGCGCAAGGCCATTGGCCACCGCCTCCCGCAGCCGCAGCTTAAGCGCCTCGCGCGAGGCCGGACCGTCGGTCAATACCACCAGCTTGGCAAATGAGGGATCGGGCAATTCCGGAGCCATCGCCAGGTAAAAGCGCGGCGCGCCCTGGCCGATATAGCTGGTGACAATCTTCGCCTCCGGCTGCTGCTGCAGCCAGCGCTCAATATTCGCCGTCGCGGCGCTGGTCTGAATAATCGACGACCCGTAAGGCATCTGCACCTCAACCAGCACTTCCGGGCGATCGGAGGTGGGGAAAAACTGCTTTTTCACCACGCTCATTCCCAGTAACGCCACCATAAACAGCACCACCACCCCGGCGGTCACGCGCCATTTGCCGGCGATAACCCGGGTCAGCAGCCGGCGGAAGCGCTGATAGCGCGGGGTGTCATACAGCGCGGCGTGGCCTGCCGCCGCGGACTTCCTCTCCGGTAACAGGTGTACGCCCAGCCAGGGGGTAAAAATCACCGCCACGATCCAGGAGGCAGTCAGCGCGATACCGACGATCCAGAACACGTTGCTGGCATACTCCCCGGCGGTGGATTGCGCAAACCCGTTAGGCATAAAGCCCACGGCCGTCACCAGGGTACCGGCCAGCATGGGCGCCGCGGTGTGGCTCCAGGCATAGGCGGAGGCTTTGAGGCGGTCATACCCCTCCTCCATTTTGACCACCATCATTTCGATGGCGATAATGGCATCATCCACCAGCAGCCCCAGGGCGAGGATCAGCGAGCCGAGGGTGATGCGGTCGAAGTTTTTGCCGGTGGCGGCCATCACCACAAACACCACGGCCAGGGTGAGCGGCACCGCCGCCGCGACCACCACCCCCACGCGCCAGCCCATGCTGACAAAGCACACCGCCATCACCACCAACAGAGCGACAAAAAATTTGATCATGAACTCATCGACCGCCGCGCTGATATTCACCGACTGATCGGTCACTTTGGCCAACGACATGCCGAGCGGCAGGCTCTGATTGATGCTGTCCGTTTCGGCGTCCAGCGCTTTCCCCAGCGCCAGACCATTCCAGCCCTCGCGCATCACCACCCCCAGCAGCAGCGCCGGTTCGCCCTGATTGCGGATCAGGAAGGTAGCAGGATCTTCATACCCCCGCTCAACCGTGGCGACATCGGCGAGTTTCAGCGTTCTGCCCCCGGCAATAATCGGCGTGTCGCGGATCTGCTGCAGGCGGTCGAACGCCCCGTCGAGGCGGATAAAGATCTGCCCGCCACGGGTCTCAATGGCCCCGGCGGCGGTCAGCACATTCTGATTGTTCAGCGCGGCAAAAATCGCCTCCGGCGAGAGCCCCAGGGTAGCGAGACGGTCATGAGAAAAGGAGAGATAAATGCGCTCCGCCTGTTCGCCGAGAATATTCACTTTTTTCACCCCAGGTACATGCAGCAGCTGCTGGCGCAGGGCTTCAGCGTCACGCACCAGCTGCCGCGGCGGCTCTCCCCGCGCTTTCAGGGCAAAGAGGGCAAAGGTGACATCGGCGAATTCGTCATTCATCATCGGGCCGGAGACGCCGGCAGGCAGGTTATTCGCCTCATCCCCGAGCTTTTTGCGCGCCTGATAAAACTGCTCCGGCACCTCGGAAGGCGGCGTCTGATCCTGCAGCGATAAGGTGATTAACGCCATCCCGGGACGGGTATAGGTCTCGGTGCGATCGTACCACTTCAGCTCCTGGAGCCGTTTTTCCAGCGGCTCGGCGACCTGATCCTGCATCTCCTGCGCGGTGGCACCCGGCCAGACGGTGATGACCGTCATTTGCTTGACCGTGAAGGGCGGATCTTCCGCCCGCCCGAGCCCGAAGAAGGCCACCAGACCGGCGACCGAGATAAGGATAATTAAAAACAGGGTTACCGACCTCTCGCGGACGGCCAGCGCGGAGAGATTAAAACGCCCGCCGCTCATGGCTGACTCCCGTCGGCATCATGCTCGCGTCGTTCCGCCAGCCGCACCGTCTCGCCCTGGTGCAGAAGATGGGCGCCCAGGGCGACGATGGGCTCCCCGGGCTTCAGCGGGCCGGTCACCCGCGCCGTTTCATCATTCAGGCCGATCACCGTCACCGGTTGCCAGGAGACGGTGGCCGGGCGCGATGCAATGCGCCAGACGCCAGGGCCGTTGCCCGGATCGTAGACCGACGCCAGGGGCACCTCCAGCACCTCGCCTGGCCCCTGGTCGCTGCTGATACGCAGGGTCACGGTTGACCCCAGCGGCGCATTCGCCAGCGCGCCGTTCAGCACATAGCGCGCTTCAAAGGTGCGGGTGGCGGCGTCAGCCGCGTCCGAAAGCAGCCGCAGGGTCGCGGTGACCGGCTGAGATTCGCTGCCATAGCGTGTCGCCAGCGCCTCGCTGCCGACCGCTGGGCGCAGCGTCTCCGGAAGCTGCACCCGCGCTTCGCGCTGCCCTGCCCGCGCCAGGCGGATCACCACCTGCCCGGCGCTGACCACCTGTCCCGGCTCGGCGAGCGTTTCCACCACCACGCCGTCGGCATCCGCCAGCAGTCCGGCATAGTCGGTGGCGTTTTGCGCCACGTTTGCCTGCGCCTGGGCCGCGCTGAGGTCGGCTCTCGCCGCCTCTGCCGTCGCGTTGATCTGGTCGAACTCCGCCGCCGAGACGGCGCCGCTGGCCACCAGGCCGCGATAGCGGGCCAGATCGTTGGCCGCCTTTTTGGCTCGCGCCCGCGCGGCGTCGACCGCCCGCTGTTGGGACTGCGCCTGCAAGGTTAGATCAGCCGGATCCAGGCGCAGCAGCAGTTGACCGCGCCGGACGCTCTGCCCGGTCTCCACCAGCCGGGCAAGGATTTTTCCCGATACCCGGAAGCCGAGATCGCTTTGGGTACGAGCGACCACCACGCCGGTAAAGGCCCGCGAGCTGGCCTCCGCGCGCTCGACGGTCGCCACCCGCACCAGCGGCGGTCGGGTGCGGGGATCGTCATGATCGGCAGGTTCGCCGCAGCCCGCGAGGGCCAGCGGCAGGAGGCAGACGGCAAGATGGACGGCGTTGGGCCTGAGCATGGGTCACCTTAATGAAAAGACCGGTTGGTGACTGCATTCTCAGACGAGTGACCAATAAAGTCAATGGTCACAAATCAGGGGGAGAGACTTCTCAGGATCAGGGAGGCAAGCAGCACCGCCGCGGTGGGCGCGGTGTCGAGATTGTATTGCAGCTGCACCGGGTTGATGAAAGGACACATCACCATATAGACCGCCAGGGTCGCCTCATCCAGCGGGGTTTTGCGCTCGAACTCACCCGCCTGGCGGCCTTCGACCAGGATTTGACCAATCAGCTGCTGCAGATGACCGGCATACTGCTCCGTTGAGGGCCATTTATCGCGCGCCGCGACGGCGGCGATATCGTACAGTTTGCGATCCTCGAAAAACAGTTCACTGCCGGCCTCGGTCAGCGCCCGGAACAGGCGGCGCAGCTTCTCGCTGGCGGAGGGTGCATCGGCGATGGCCTCGCTGACGGCCACCATGATCTTCTCCAGCCGGCTGGCGCAGATTGCCTCGCCAATCGCCTGCTTGGAGTCAAAAAACTTGTAGATATAGGCTTTGGAAAAGCCTATTGCTTTGGCGAGATCGGTGACCGTAGTCTTTTCATAGCCATAGCGACTGAAGTGCGCCATGGCCGCGTCAAGAATCTGGTCCCGAACGCTGTGGTCAACGGGGCCACGGCTTGCTGGGGTGGGGGTAATTTTCGTCATCCGTTTAGCTTAATGCGATCGCTATCGTTTGACAACGAGTGACGTTATCATGATTTGGTCACATTAACACTCCGCCCTGCTCACCTCTCTCGCCGCGTTATGCCTCACGCGCCTCATGGTTAATCGCGCCGGCGGGCAGACAGCCCAGGCCTTGCAGCGTCAAAAATACGGCACGATCGAGCGGGGTATGCGGCTCCGCGCCTAAAAAAGCCACCAGCTTATCGTTGCGCAGGCGTACCGGTAGACGCCAGAGATAGTGCATCTCGACCATTTCGCGCAGGGTGGCGTTGAAGGGTGCCGCCAGCTTCACCAGCCACCAGGGAAAGGACTTCACTACCGCCCTGCCGCCATAGCGGGCGACCACCCGCTGGATCGCCTGGCTCATTTCGCTGCCGTCCGGGTCCCAGTGGCCCTGCATATGAAAGCGGGCAAACGGCTCAAGCTCATGCCTGCGGGCCAGCAGCGCGGCGATGGTGGCGGCGACGTCGGGCAGCCAGGCCCACTGATGCCCCACGCCGATCGCCCCCGGGCGGCGAATGACGCCGGGAAGCTGACCGGGCCTGATCAGCCCCTGGGAAAACCAGCTATTCCCGGCGCGCGGACCAAAAAAATCCCCCCCCCGGACAATCAACGCCCGGCCGCCGCGCTGCACATAATCCTCCAGCGCCTGCTCCATCTCCACCCGGATGGCGCCTTTGCGGGTCACCGGCCGTTGCGCGGCCGCTTCAGCAATCAGCGGAAAGGCATCCGGTCCATAGTTATAGACCGTGCCGGGCAGGACAACTAACGCCCGCTGCTGTTCGGCGGCCTGCAGGGTGTTGCGCAGCATAGGCAGTACCTGCTGCCGCCAGTGCCGGTAGCCCGGCGGATTGACCGCATGGACGATCACGTCGCAACCGGCAGCCGCCGCCGCCACCTGCCCGGCATCCAGCGCGTCGCCGGCAATCCACTGCATGCCCTCTTCGGGCCCATGAAGCTGGGCGCCGCGCTTCAGCGCCCGAACCTGCCAGTTGTCCGCCGCCAGCCGACGCGCCACTTCCCCGCCTATGCCCCCGCTTGCTCCCAAAATCAGGACTTTGCCGCTGCTGTTCATCGTCTTTCCCCGTTCGCTAATGGATGCTTGACAGCCTACCTGCGGCTCATATCAAATGAAATTGCATACCATCATCGAGCGGCTATACATTTTTGTATGAATACCTCTATTCCCTGGGAGTGGTACCGAACCTTTCTCGCCGTCCTGCAGGAAGGCTCTTTATCGGGCGCATCGCGCCCCCTGAACATCACTCAGCCGACGGCGGGTCGCCATATCGCCGGCCTGGAGGCCGCCCTCGGCCAGGCCTTATTTACCCGCTCGCAAACCGGCCTGCTGGCGACCGACGCGGCGCTGGCGCTGCAGGCGCACGCTGAGACAATGGCCAACACCGCCCGGGCGCTGGAACGCACGGCGGCTAACTTTAGTCGCGACAGCACCGATCTGCGTGGCGTGGTGCGGGTGGCCGCCAGCGAGGTGGTCGGCGCTGAGGTGCTGCCGCCGCTGATTGCCCGGCTCAGGCAAGCGTGCCCGAGTATCGTCATCGAATTAATGCTCTCCAATCGGTTTCAGGATCTGCTTCACCGGGAGGCGGACATCGCAGTGCGGATGGTCGCTCCGCAGCAGGAGCAGCTTATCGCGCGGCGTCTCGGCAGGATCGAGCTTGGGCTGCATGCTACCGATGCCTATCTGACCCGCCAGGGTCGGCCCGCTACGCCTGAGGAGCTTGACGGCCACGCGCTGATTGGTTTCGACAGCGCCACGCCCCTCGTTCGCCGGGCTCTTGAGCGCTATCCCCGTTTTCAGCGCGAGGCCTTCGCGATGCGCACCGATAGCGACCTCGCCCAGCTGAACCTGATCCGCGCCGGGGCAGGGATCGGCATCTGCCAGGTGCCCCTCGCCGACGGCATTATTCCCCTGCAGCGAGTGCTGGCGGCCGACTTTTCTCTGTATCTCGATACCTGGCTGGTGATGCATGAGGACCTGCGCCATAGCCCCGCCTGTAAGCGGGTATTTAATTTCCTCGCCGAGGGGTTGCAGACGTATATTCGCGGCCCTCTGGCGCGCTGACCCACCCGCCTCGCGGGTAATCCCTTCCCTGCTGAAATAGTCACTCATTGACACTGTAAATACGGCATTGTATAAAACCCCGCCCCAATAATGAGTTTCATTTGCATTACTCCCATTTACTGGTCATTTACTCGCCTGTTTACAAGGATAGCGTTTAATGAAGAAGGTCCTCTGCGCGTTAGGCTTGATGTTCACCGCCGTCAGTTCCGGGCTGGCAACAACCTACCCCCTGACGATTGAAAACTGTGGCTATCAGGAGACCTTTACCCGGCCGCCGGAGCGCGTGGTCGCGCTGGGGCAAAATACGGTCGAAATCCTGCTGCTGCTTGGGCTGCAAAAGCAGGTGGTGGCCAGCGCCTTCTGGCCGACTACGGTATTACCGCAGCTGGCTGAGCAAAACGCGAAGATTAAAACCCTGACGGTGGAAATCCCGAGTCTGGAATCCGTGCTGGCGCAAAATCCCGATTTCGTTCCCGCCCAGTTGCCGCTGCTGCTGGGGCCGGAAAGCAAAGTCGCCAGGCGTGAAGATCTTGCCACCGTTGGCGTGAACAGCTACGTGTCGCCGGGGATGTGCGCCACCAAAAAGGCTACCGGCGATATGTACGGCAGCCGGCAGAAGCTGTGGGACATGACCTGGCTGTATCAGGAAATTAGCGATTTCGCCCGCATTTTCAACGTCGAAGATCGTGGCCAGGCGCTGATCGCCGATTTCAAAAAACGTGAAGCCGACCTGCGTCAGGAGTTCGGTAAAAGCAAAAAAGATCTCTCCTTCGTCTTCTGGTTCTCCAGCGCCTCGCCATCGGCCGATGCCTATGTCGGCGGTAAAAACAGCGCCTCCGGCTTTATCGCCAACGTGCTGGGCGGTCATAATGCGATAACCTCCGAGACCGAGTGGCCCACGGTGAGCTGGGAGAGCATCATTGCCGCCAACCCGGATGTGATCGTGGTCTCGAGCCTGGATCGTAACCGCTGGGCGCTGGATAAGGCCGAGGAGAAGATTAAATTCCTCAAAAGCGATCCCGCCGTCAGCCAACTGGAGGCGGTGAAAAAAGGCCATATCGTGGTGATGGACGGCCAGGCGATGAATCCGACCATCCGCACCCTTTACGGCGCGGAGCAGGTGGGCGAACAGCTGAGAAAAATGGGGCTTAACTGATGAGCGCCGCCGTACTGCAGACGCGCCGCAGCATGCTGCTCACCGGCTGGTGTGTCGTCGCCGTGTGCGTGCTGGCGCTGGTGATTGCGGTGGGCGTCAGCGTCGGCGAACTGCCCATCCCGCTGCAGAACGTCTTTTACGCTATCAGCAATAAAACCGGCTTAACCGCGGTGCCTCTCAATCGTATCTCCGAGAGCGTTATCTGGGATTTCCGCCTCAGCCGCGCGCTGGTCGCCGCCTGCTGCGGCGCCGGCCTCGCTATCTGCGGCGCCGTGCTGCAAAGCCTGCTCAAGAACGCCCTCGCGGAACCTTACGTCCTCGGCGTCTCCGCCGGGGCCTCCACCGGCGCGGTATCGATTGTGGTGCTGGGCCTTGGCGCCGGGGCGATCTCCCTCTCCGTCGGGGCGTTTGCCGGAGCCTTCGCCGCCTTCGCCTTTGTTGCCTTTCTGACCAACGGCGCGCGCGGCGGCAATGAGCGCACCATTCTGGCGGGCGTCGCCGCCTCGCAGTTATTTAACGCCCTCACGGCCTACACCATCAGCACCTCCGCCAGCGCGCAGCAGGCGCGCGATGTGATGTTCTGGCTGCTGGGCAGCTTCAGCGGCGTCCGCTGGCCCGAATTCCAGCTGGTTCTGGTGGTGGTCCTCGCGGGCCTGGCGGTCTGCCTGTGGTATGCCCGGGCGCTGGACGCGTTCACCTTCGGCGACGATGCCGCCGCTTCGCTGGGCATTGCCGTGCCGCGCGTGCGCCTGATCCTCTTCACCACCGCGGCGGTGATTACTGCCACCATCGTCAGCATGGCCGGCTCGATCGGCTTTGTCGGCCTGGTGGTGCCGCACGTGATGCGCTTCTTCTTTGGCCCGCTGCACCGGACGTTGCTGATCGCCAGTGCGCTGGCGGGGGCGATTCTGATGGTGCTGGCGGAGATTGCCTCGCGCCTGCTGATTGCCCCGCAGAGTCTGCCGGTCGGAGTGGTGACCGCCCTGGTTGGGGTGCCTTTCTTTGCCGTGATTATCTACCGCTCAAGGAATAAGTGATGAGTATTTGCGCTGAAAATATCACCTGGAAGGCAGGCAAAAAGGTCATCGTCAATAATGTCTCGCTGCGGGTCTCGCGCGGCGAAACGGTGGGTCTGCTGGGCCCCAACGGCTGCGGCAAATCCTCGCTGCTGCGGGTTCTGGCGGGCCTGCGCCGCCCGGATGCGGGTCGCGTCACCCTCGACGGCCACGACATCGCCCGGATGGCGAAAAAGCAGCTCGCCCGCCGGGTGGCGTTCGTCGAGCAACACGGCATGACCGAGGCCAATATGCGGGTGCGCGACGTCGTGCGGCTGGGACGTATTCCGCACCACTCGCCGTTCTCCAACTGGAGCGTTCAGGATGACGAGGCGGTCACCGCCGCGCTGCAGCGGGTGGCGATGCTGGAGAAAAGCGACCAGGGGTGGCTGAGCCTCTCCGGCGGCGAGCGGCAGCGGGTGCATATCGCCCGCGCGCTGGCGCAGAACCCGAGTGAGATCCTGCTGGATGAACCTACCAACCATCTGGATATTCACCATCAGATGCAGCTGATGCAGTTGATCAGCGAGCTGCCGGTGACCAGCATTGTGGCCATTCACGATCTTAACCATGCCGCGATGTTCTGCGATTCGCTGATCGTGATGCAGCAGGGGCAGATCCTCGCCAACGGGACGCCGGAGGAGATTTTGTCCGAAGCGCTGCTGTGGGACGTTTTCCGGGTGAAAACCAAAATCGAGATCTCCCCGTACCACGGTAAAAAGCACATTCATTTCATCGTTTAGGTTGGGCGAGTATGCCTCTCTTCCCCCTGCGCCCTGCCGCGACCCTCTGGCCTCCCGTTTTACTGGGAAGCCAGTTCGTTTTTAATATTGGCTTTTATGCGGTCGTCCCTTTCCTTGCCCTCTTCCTGCGCGACGAGATGCTGCTTTCCGGCGGGCTTATCGGCCTGATCCTCGGGCTGCGCACCTTCTCTCAGCAGGGCATGTTTATCATCGGCGGGACGCTGGCCGACCGATATGGTGCTAAGGCGATCATCCTCGCCGGCTGCGTGGTTCGCGTCGCCGGCTATCTGCTGCTGGCGTGCGGCACAACGCTGGAGCCGATTATCCTCGGCGCCTGCCTGACGGGCGTCGGCGGGGCGCTGTTCTCCCCGTCGATCGAGGCCCTGCTGGCGCGGACCGGTACCCACAGCCAGGCCAACGGAAAACGCAGCCGCGCCGAGTGGTTTGCGCTGTTTGCGGTGTGCGGTGAGCTGGGAGCGGTTATCGGCCCGGTGGCCGGGGGGCTGCTGAGCGGGATCGGCTTTCGGCATATCGCCCTCGCCGGTGCGGGGCTATTTCTTCTGGCGCTGCTGGTGCTCTTTTTCTGTCTGCCCGCCGACGGGCAGAGGCCCCAAACGCGCAGCCGGGTTCCGTGGTGGACCCCTTTGCGCCAGCCGCGCTTTGTCGCGTTTATTATTGCTTACAGTTCATGGCTGTTGAGCTACAACCAGCTGTATCTCGCCCTGCCGGTGGAGATCCAACGCGCAGGCGGCCGTGAGCAGGATCTGGCGCCGCTTTTTATGCTGGCCTCGCTGTTGATTATCACCCTGCAGCTTCCTCTCGCCCGCTTCGCCCGTCGTATTGGCGCCGTGCGCATTCTGCCGGTGGGCTTTCTGCTGCTGTCGGCTTCCTTCGTCAGCGTGGCGTTATTCGCCGCCTCGCCGCCCGCCGCCGGCTGGCTGCGATTATTGCCGTCGGCCTGCTTTGTCACACTGCTCACCCTCGGCCAGATGCTGCTGGTGCCCTCAGCCAAGGATCTGATCCCGCTGTTTGCCGAGGAGTCGACGCTGGGCGCCCACTACGGGGCGCTCGCCACTGCGGGTGGGTGCGCGGTGTTAGCCGGGAATTTGCTGCTCGGCCATTTGCTTGACCAGGCGCTCACCCCCTCGCCGCAGGCGGTCTATCCCTGGCTTCTGCTGGCGCTGTTTCCGTTGTGCAGTGCCGTCGCCCTGCGGGCGATCTGCCGCCCGCTGGCGGCAACCTGACGCTGAGCGGGTAACGGCCCGCTCAGGAGGTTAACCGGGAGAAGCGCACGAAAGCCAGTCCGCCTTATTTTACCGCCAGCTCGCGGCGAACGATCTCGGCACCGGCGCTTAAGGCATGCAGTTTGCCGGTCGCGACCTGGCGCGGCAGCGGCGCCATACCGCAGTTGGTGGAGGGGTAGAGCTTGTCGGCATCGACGAACGCCAGCGCCTTGCGCAGGGTAGCAGCCACCTCTTCCGGAGTTTCAATCGCATGGCTGGCGACATCGATCGCCCCGACCATCACCTTTTTACCGCGGATCAACTCCAGCAGATCCATCGGCACCCGCGAGTTGTGGCACTCGAGAGAGATAATATCGAGGGACGATTTCTGCAGCTGCGGGAAGGCCTCCTCATACTGACGCCACTCTGAGCCCAGCGTTTTTTTCCAGTCGGTATTGGCCTTGATGCCGTAGCCGTAGCAGATATGCACTGCCGTCTCGCACTTCAGCCCTTCAGTGGCTCGTTCCAGCGCGGCGATCCCCCAGTCGTTCACCTCATCGAAGAAGACGTTGAAGGCCGGCTCATCGAACTGAATAATATCGACCCCGGCGGCCTCTAACTCTTTCGCTTCCTGATTGAGGATTTTGGCGAACTCCCAGGCCAGCTTTTCCCGACTTTTATAGTGATTGTCATACAGCGTATCGATCATGGTCATGGGGCCCGGCAGCGCCCATTTTATCGGCTGACTGGTGAGCTGACGCAGATAGCGCGCGTCCTCAACGAAGACCGGTTTCTGGCGCTCTACGGCGCCCACCACGGTTGGAACACTGGCCTCATAGCGGTTACGAATTTTCACGATCTCGCGTTTGGCAAAATCAACGCCGCTGAGGTGTTCAATAAAGGTGGTGACAAAGTGCTGCCGCGTTTGCTCGCCGTCGCTGACAATATCGATCCCGGCCCGCAGCTGGTCGTCGAGGGACAAACGCAGGGCGTCGCGCTTGCCGGCCAGTAATTCTTCGCTGGACAGTTTCCAGGGCGACCACAGGGTCTCTGGCTGCGCCAGCCAGGAAGGTTTCGGTAAACTGCCAGCGGTGGAGGTCGGAAGCCATGTTTTCATAATAAGGAACCTTTTATATTGGTTTAGCAACGCGCGAAGTTAGCAGACCATTGCTCAAGCAACGTCTTGTGCGGGTCGATAAAATGTTGTTGTGTAAATTTACCCTGCTCTATCGCCAACAGGCTGCGCTCTTCCCGGTCATACACAATTTTGGTGACGGAATGATCCTGGTGATTGAGATTGGGCTGATAGTATTGCCCCGCCGCGGAATTCGCGTTGTAAATCTCCGGACGATATATTTTTTGAAACGTCTCCATCGTGCTGATGGTCGCGATCAGCTCCAGGCTGGTGTAATCGCTGAGCAGATCGCCGGAAAAATAGAAGGCCAACGGCGCGACGCTGTGTTTCGGCATAAAATAGCGCACCTGCAGCCCCATTTTGCTGAAATAGCGCTCGGTCAGCGAGACGCCTTCCTGGGCATATTCAATGCCGAGAACCGGATGTTCGTTACCGGTGCGACGATAAACATCTTTGCTGGATACGCTCAGACAAATCACCGGCGCCTTGCTGAAACTGGTCTTATAGGCGCTGGATTGCACGAAATCCTTAAAGATATTGCCGTGCAGCTCGCCAAAGTTTTCGGGCACGCTGAAGCGGCTCTGGTCTTTATTATGCTCCAGCAGCAGCACGCTAAAATCATAATCCCGTACCCAGGAAGAGAAGTTATTGCCGACGATACCGGCATGGCGCTCACCGGTTTTTTTATCGACAATATGCGTTTGCAGGATCTCTATCACCGGAAAACTGGCGGCATCAGCAATATTCATCTCGACAGAAATAATATCCAGTTCCACCGCATAGCGATCGTTGTAGGGATTATCCCAGTGCGCCAGGGTATTAAACCGGTTATTCATCATGATTAACGTATTGCGCAGATTGTCCTGACGGCTCTCCCCTCTCGCCAAATTGGCAAAATTGGTGGTAATACGCGTATTTTCCGCAGGGTTATAATTTTCATCAAACCGGCTGCGCTTAATCGTATAGGTAAATTCGTTATTCATGGCGATTGTCCATCCTGGTGTCGGGCATAAAGCGGAATAAGCGGAGTACTCTCCACTGGCGACGCAGAGTCAGACCTGGCGCGCTTCAACCGGTAAATGTTGTTGATTCGTTAATGGGTCTATTTTTGCCAGAGTCGGTGATGGAGGGAAAGCGACTTAAATTCATTGCAACATGAGCTATCCTCATGTTGCTCCGCTAAGCGCAAGGTGCGGTTCGGGGTATCATCATCACGCCATGGTCAGGCGCGGCAGTTCAGGCAACGCCAGGCTAATAATCGTTTGTCCAGGGAATGCATGCAGGGTACAATCTTTAACCACTATAATACGTGCTGTGACCTGGCCGCCGTACCCGTTTGCTGGAGCTTTTGTCGTAAAGAATGATTGTTGATATCAGTATTATGTCGATGTGCATGGCCGTGCTGCTGATTATGAGCGTGCTGCTGAATTAAGAGGCTCCCGAACACAATGACACCCGCTCTCATCTGACCTTCACATTCGCGAGGAATAAAGGAGATTCAGAGGATTCGCGCCGCACGGCATTGTCCCGCCTGCCGCCGCCCTCTACTCTTTATGCACTTGCTTATCGAGGAAAACCAGATGAAAAAAGCTCTCTTTGCGCTGTTCTCTATTGCTGCCGTGGCCGCCGCCAGCGCTTTTGCGGCTGATAAAACCGACGCTCCGACGCCCGCTGTCGACAACGGCGGCCGTCCTCCGCTGGAGATGGGTCATGGTCCCCTGCCGCCGTTCCCGCCACCGTTTCCGCCGCGCAAGCCGGTGCTGTTTTCAGCAACGGTCGCGACCGATACGCCGGCGGAAACCATTAACAAACTAACCGCCCTGATCCCGACCGGTCAGGCGAAGCACTACGAAGTTCACGTGGAGGTGGTGCCGGTTGCGGAGGATGCCGACGGGCAGTAGCCCTGGCGTGGGTACGCTGCCTGAGTCCTGCGATAATAAAAAAGCTGCCGCGATAAGCGGCAGCTTTTGTTAACTTGAATAAAACAGAATGCAGAGAATTAGCTGCGCACTTTACGGTAGATAAACAGCACAACCAGCGCACCGATTACCGCCACCACGAAGCTGCCGAAATTAAACCCGTCGACTTTGCCAAAACCAAAGAAGGTACTGATCCAGCCGCCGACCACGGCGCCGATGATCCCCAGAATAATGGTTACAATAAACCCGCCGCCGTCTTTCCCCGGCATAATCCACTTGGCTAAAATACCGGCAATAAGTCCAAAAATGATCCAGGAAAGAATACCCATGGTTAACCGTCCTCTTGTTACCTTTATGCATTTCGTATTGAAAAGAGTAGCATATATAACGAGATTGGATCGGTAATAATCTATTTATTAGATAATTTCTTGCCGCTGCGCGGTAGTGTTCTCACCCCATCTCTCGCGCTGCCAGGCCCTTTGCCGCTTATTACCTTGAAAAAAGGGAGGCTATTCGCCTCCCCCTTACGGTTTATATTACCGCGGTGGTTAGCCGCGATGAACAGCACAATCGCGACTGTTCGTCGAAGATTTCAATTTGCCAGACCTGATGGCGAGTCCCGACGTGCAGCGCTTTGCACACGCCCCGCACCCGGCCCCCACGCGCTGAACGGATGTGGTTGGCGTTAACCTCCAGCCCCACCACCTTCTGTTCGCCTTCGCTGCACAGATAACCCGCCACCGACCCCAGCGTCTCCGCCAGCACCACCGACGCCCCGCCGTGCAGCAGACCAAACGGCTGCTGGGTGCGGCCATCCACCGGCATGGTGGCCTCCAGCGTATCGTCGGTAAACGTCTCAAAGCGAATATCCAACAGCCCTACCATGTTTCCCTCACCGAGCCGGTTGAGCTGCTCCAGCGTGGTCTGACGTTTCCAAATCATCCGATTATCTCCAGTAACGCCTGCAGCGGATGGCGAACGCCGCTGCCTTCAATGCGCTTCACCTGGCTGCGGCAGGAGTAGCCCGTCACCAGACAGCGGTTACGCGGCAGCCGCTGCATCGCCTGCTGCCAGGAGAGCGCGTAAATGGCCAGCGAGTTGGCATGGTTTTTCACTTCATGACCATAGGTGCCTGCCATCCCGCAGCACCCAACGCTGACGTTTTCCAGCTTCGCGCCGAAGTGGGCAAAAATCTCTGCCCACTGCTTTGTCGCCGCCGGCAGCGCGGTCACTTCCGTACAATGACCGAACAGGTACCAGGGCTCGCCGCCGAGATCGGGACGGGCGTCGGTCGGCAGGGCCTTCGGCAACCACTCATGCACCAGCATGACCTGGAAATCGCCGCGCTTGTCGCCGAGCGTTTGCTTATATTCATCGCGGTAGCAAAGCACCAGCGCCGGATCGACGCCGACCAGCGGCATACCCAGCTGCGCCACGCGGTTAAGGAAGTCTGCCGTTTTCTGCGCGGTGCGCGCGAAGCGGGTCAGGAATCCTTTAATATGCTGCGCCTTGCCGTTCGGCGAGAACGGCAGGAGCACCGGCTGATAGCCTAAGGCCTCGACCAGACGGATAAAGTCAGCCACCACCTGAGCGTCGTAATAGCTGGTGAAGGGATCCTGCACCACCAGCACCATCTTCGCCTTCTGCTCGTCGCTCAGCGCTTCGAGCTGCTCAAGGGTCATATTGGCGGAGCGGTGGCCGGCCATCTGCTGCTTCAGCGACGGCGCCGAGAGCAGCGGCAGATCGACCATCCCGATATGCTTCTCCGACAGCTTTTTCAGCCACGGCTGGTTAATGAAGAAGTTAAAGGTCTTCGGCGCCTGGGCCATCAGCGGCGCATAGGACTCCACCGACGCCACCAGATGATCCCGCACCGGACGCAGATAGCGGCTGTGATACAGCTGCAGGAAGCGCGAGCGGAACTCCGGGACATCGATTTTGATCGGGCACTGGGTCGAACAGGCTTTGCAGGCCAGACAGCCGGACATCGCCTCTTTGACCTCGTGCGAGAAGTCATATTCCCCTTTGCGCGCATGCCAGCTGTTACGGGTGCGCGCCACCAGCGAGCGCAGGCTAACGCCCTGCTCCGGCAGCGCCTTCTCCAGCTGATTGGGATCGACGCCGCGATCCGCCAGCAGACGCAGCCATTCGCGGACCAGCGTCGCCCGCCCTTTCGGCGAGTGGATGCGCTGGTTGCTGACTTTCATCGACGGACACATCGGACTTTTTACGTCAAAGTTGAAGCACAACCCGTTGCCATTACACTCCATCGCCCCGCGCCAGCTGCTGCGCACCGCGATGGGGATCTGCCGATCCCAGGTGCCACGCTTCACCGCGTCGACTTTCATCATCGGCGCGTCGACCCCTTCCGGAGGGCAGATTTTCCCTGGGTTCAGGCGGTTATCGGGATCGAAGACCGCTTTGATCTTCCTAAGTTCGCCGTACAGCGCCTCGCCAAAGAAGGCCGGGCTGTACTCCGCGCGAAAGCCTTTGCCATGTTCCCCCCACAGCAGGCCGCCATACTTCGCCGTCAGCGCCACCACATCGTCGGAGATCTGCTTCATCAGCACCTCCTGCTGCGGATCGCACATGTCCAGCGCCGGGCGCACATGCAGCACCCCGGCGTCGACGTGGCCAAACATGCCGTAGCTCAGGCCGTGGCTGTCGAGCAGCGCGCGGAACTCGACGATATAATCCGCCAGGTGTTCGGGCGGGACGCAGGTATCCTCGGCAAAGGGGATCGGCTTGGCGGCACCTTTGGCATTACCCAACAGGCCTACCGCCTTCTTGCGCATGGCATAGATGCGCTCCACGCCATCAAGATCGTGACAAACCTGCCAGCCGATGACTCCCGCCTCGCTGCGGGCCATCAGCTCGTCCAGCCGCTGGCACAGGGTGGTGACCTGCTGGTCAATCAGCGCCGCGTCATCCCCGGCGAATTCGACGATATTCAGCCCGAGCATCTCTTTATCAGGTACGTCGGTGATCAGTTCGTTCACCGAGTGCCAGACGATATCCTCGCGCGCCAGATTGAGGACTTTAGAGTCGACGGTCTCCACCGACAGGGCCTTGGCTTCCACCATAAAGGGTGCATTACGCAGCGCAGAGTCAAAGGAGTCATATTTGACGTTGACCAGCCGGCGCACCTTCGGCAGGCGGGTAATATCCAGCCGCGCTTCGGTGATAAACGCAAGCGTCCCTTCCGAACCGGTTAAAATCCGGGTCAGGTCGAACTCGCTCATCTCATCGTTAAAGACGTGGCGCAGATCGTATCCGGTGAGGAAGCGGTTGAGTTTGGGAAACTTATCCATGATCAGCTCGCGCTGCGCCTTGCAGCGCTGGTAGACCGTGTTGTAGATCCGGCCGATCGTCGAGGGCGTATTGCCCAGCGTCTCCGCCAGCGCCACCGGCACCGCCTGGGTATCGAGGATATCACCGCCCATCAGCACCGCCCGCAGGCCAAGCACGTGATCCGACGTCTTACCGTACACCAGCGATCCCTGTCCGGACGCGTCGGTGTTAATCATCCCGCCCAGGGTAGCGCGGTTGCTGGTGGAGAGCTCCGGGGAAAAGAAATAGCCATAGGGCTTGAGAAACTGATTCAGCTGATCTTTGATGACTCCGGCTTCAACGCGCACCCAACCCTCTTCGGGGTTGATTTCGATAATGCGGTTCATATAGCGGGACATATCGACGATAATTCCGCCGTTCAGCGCCTGGCCGTTAGTGCCGGTGCCGCCGCCGCGCGGGGTGAAGATCAGCGATTTAAAGCGTGGTTCGGCGGCGACGCGCGCCAGTAGCGCGACGTCTGCCGTGGAACGTGGAAAAAGGACCGCATCCGGCAGCAGCTGATAGACGCTGTTGTCGGTGGCCATCGTCAGCCTGTCGGCATAGCTGGTGGCGGTATCGCCGGTAAAACCCTGTTGCTCCAGTACCTGCAAAAAATTCAGCACCAGCTGAACTACCCCTGGCGCCTGAGAAATTTGTGGGATCATCACACTTGACCCTGCCTGACTATGTTGTGTTTGAAAATATTGTGTTGGTGCTAACTAAACGTTTGCGTAGCGCATTCAACTTTTTATCACATTTTTTTCATATGCGCCCACGTGTTTTCTGTGCAAAATCAGCCCGGCAAAATTATTGATATTATTATCAGTACATGGATTTACGCGGCGCCAGCTTTTTGGCGCGACTGGAAAGGTAAAATTTATCTATGATTAACCCCCATCAGCCTCGGGACATACCGCAAATACTGCTGTCGGTGCTGTTCCTGGCCCTGATTATCATATCCTGCCTGTGGGTTGTGCAGCCGTTTATTCTGTCCTTCGCCTGGGCCGGCACCGTGGTGATCGCCACCTGGCCGGTGCTGCTGCGTCTGCAGCGTGTGCTGTTCGGCAAACGGATGCTGGCGGTGCTGGCGATGACCCTGCTGCTGTTTTTGCTATTCGTTATTCCTATCGCTCTGCTGGTCAACAGCCTGGTGGATAACAGCGTTCCGCTGATCAAACTCATCAGCAGCGGAAATGTGACGCTGCCGGATTTCGCCTGGCTCAACAGCGTGCCGCTGGTGGGCGATAAGCTCTACTCCGCCTGGCATGGCCTGCTGGATATGGGCGGCTCGGCGATTATGGCCAAGGTTCGCCCCTATATTGGCACCACTACCAGCTGGTTTGTCGGTCAGGCGGCGCACATCGGCAAGCTTCTGGTCTACTGCGGTTTGATGCTGCTGTTCAGCGCGTTGCTCTACTGGCGCGGTGAGCAGGTGGCCTACGGTTTCCGCTATTTCGCCACGCGCCTGGCGGCTAAACGCGGTGACGCCGCCGTGCTGCTGGCCGGCCAGGCCGTGCGCGCCGTGGCGCTGGGCGTGGTGGTGACAGCCCTCACCCAGGCGGTGCTGGGCGGTATCGGCCTTGCCATCTCCGGCGTGCCCTACGCCGCTCTGCTGACCGTGGTGATGATCTTTACCTGTCTGGTCCAGCTCGGGCCTTTGCTGGTTCTGGTGCCGTCGATTATCTGGCTTTACTGGAGCGGGGACACCACCTGGGGCACCGTGCTGCTGGTGTGGAGCTGCGTGGTCGGCACCATGGACAACGTTATCCGCCCGGTGCTTATCCGCATGGGCGCCGACCTGCCGATGATCCTCATTCTTACCGGCGTCATTGGCGGCCTGATCGCCTTCGGCATGATCGGTCTGTTTATCGGTCCGGTGCTGCTGGCCGTCTCCTGGCGCCTGTATGACGCCTGGGTGCACGAAGTGCCGCCGCCGCCGAAAGACCCCGACGTCGTGCTCGAAGAGCTCAGCGAGCTGGAGGCCGGGCGCAAGTAATGCATTGTCAGGCGGGGAGACCCGCCTGTTTCCCCGCCAGCACAATTGTTAAGCAAAATTTATTGATCGCCGGCTCAACGCCAGACTTGTAGGCCCCTCACCCGCGTTTCACCTCCCGGACCTTCACAACAATTTAACTATTGAGAGGAATCTGATCGACGGCAAAGGCCCCGCTGCCTACTATTAGCTCACGGTTATAAATCAACACCTTGATTTATAAGCATGGAAATCCCCTGAGTGAAACAACGAATTGCTGTGTGTAGTCTTTGCCCATCTCCCACGATGGGCTTTTTTTTGTCCTGCGCTCACGACACCTGGCGCTCTGACACAGGCAAAAAAAATCCCCGGCATCGCTGCCGGGGATCGGTGTTGTCAGGGCGAACTTATTTATTCAGTTCCGCCAGACCTAACCAGGTTTGCACCACGGTGTCCGGGTTGAGGGACAGGCTATCGATCCCCTCCTCCATCAGCCAGGCGGCAAAATCTTCATGGTCAGACGGCCCCTGGCCGCAGATGCCGACGTATTTACCCTGCTGCTTCGCGGCGCGGATCGCCATCGACAGCAGGGCTTTCACCGCGTCGTTGCGTTCATCAAACAGCTCAGAGACCACGCCGGAGTCGCGGTCCAGACCGAGCGCCAGCTGGGTCATGTCGTTCGAACCGATGGAGAAGCCGTCGAAGTATTCGAGGAACTGCTCCGCCAGCAATGCGTTCGACGGGATCTCGCACATCATGATGATCTTCAGCCCGTTCTCGCCGCGCTTCAGCCCCTGACGCTCCAGCTCTTCGACCACCGCTTTCGCCTGGGCAACGGTACGGACGAACGGCACCATCACTTCAACGTTGGTCAGCCCCATGTCGTTACGCACGCGCTTCATGGCTTCACATTCCAGCGCGAAGCAGTCGCGGAAGCTTTCGGAAACGTAGCGTCCGGCACCGCGGAAGCCGAGCATCGGGTTCTCTTCTTCCGGCTCATAGCGCTCGCCGCCTACCAGGTTGGCGTATTCGTTCGACTTGAAGTCCGACAGACGCACGATCACCCGTTTCGGATAGAAAGCGGCACCGAGGGTGGCGATCCCTTCGGTCAGGCGGCCAACGTAGAACTCTCTCGGCGAATCGTAGCCTTTCATCAGCTCGCGGATTTCGTTCTGCAGGCCCGGCTCCTGGTCGTCAAACTCCAGCAGCGCGCGCGGGTGCACGCCAATCATGCGGTTGATGATAAACTCCAGTCGCGCCAGACCCACGCCTTCGTTCGGCAGGCAGGCGAAGTCGAAGGCGCGATCCGGGTTGCCAACGTTCATCATCACCTTCAGCGGCAGATCCGGCATGTCGCCGACGCTGGAGCTCTTGACGCTGAAGTCGAGCAGCTCGGCGTAGACATAGCCGGTATCGCCTTCGGCGCAGGAGACGGTCACGTTCTGGTTTTCCTGAATGCGATCGGTGGCATCGCCGCAGCCGACCACCGCCGGAATACCCAGCTCACGGGCGATGATAGCCGCGTGGCAGGTACGGCCGCCGCGGTTGGTGACGATCGCCGAGGCTTTCTTCATGATCGGTTCCCAGTCCGGGTCGGTCATATCGGTAACCAGCACGTCGCCCGGCTCAATGCGGTTCATCTCGCTGATATCGTGGATCACCTTCACCGGACCGGCGCCAATGCGATGGCCGATGGCGCGCCCTTCGGCGATGATCTGCCCCTGAGCGTGGAGGGTATAACGCTCCATCACCTGGCCGCGGGAACGCACGGTTTCCGGACGCGCCTGGACGATAAACAGCTTACCGGTGTGGCCATCTTTCGCCCACTCGATATCCATCGGACGGCCGTAGTGCTTCTCGATCTGCACCGCCTGCTTCGCCAGCTCCTGCACCTCCTCGTTGGTTAACGAGAAGATATCGCGCTGCGCCTGCGGCACATCTTCGATACGCACCTGCTTGCCGTGCTCCTGGGTCGGCGCGTAAACCATGCGGATCTTTTTCGAGCCCATGGTGCGGCGCACGATCGCCGGGCGGCCAGCGGCCAGCGTCGGTTTGTGGACGTAGAATTCGTCCGGGTTCACCGCGCCCTGCACCACCATCTCGCCCAGACCCCACGCCGAGGTGATAAACACCACCTGGTCAAAGCCGGATTCGGTATCGATGGAGAACATGACGCCGGAGGAGGCCAGATCGGAGCGGACCATCCTCTGCACCCCGGCGGAGAGCGCCACGCCGCGATGATCGTAACCCTGATGCACGCGATAGGAGATCGCGCGATCGTTAAACAGTGAAGCAAATACGTGCTTCACGGCAACGAGCACGGCGTCAAAGCCCTGCACGTTGAGGAATGTCTCTTGCTGCCCGGCGAAGGAGGCGTCCGGCATATCTTCCGCGGTGGCGGAAGAGCGCACGGCGAATGAGGCCTCGGCGTCATCGGCGGACAGCAGGTCATAAGCATCGCGAATCGCGTTTTCCAGTTCGCTCTGGAAGGGGGTATCGATGATCCACTGTCGGATCTGCGCGCCCGCTTTCGCTAATGCGGAAACGTCGTCAATGTCGGTTTCATCCAGCAGCGCATAGATGCGCTGGTTAACACCGCTTTGGTCCAGGAACTGGTTGAAAGCATCAGCGGTGGTGGCAAACCCGTTAGGTACGGAAACACCCATACCGGACAGATTCGTAATCATTTCACCAAGGGAGGCATTTTTGCCCCCAACTCTGTCTACATCATTCATGCCGAGTTGGTTATACCAAAGCACCAGCGGTGACGAGCCATTGTTGGACATCGAGACAATCCTTTTGTGATTTAATACCAGTGAAAAAAATTTCACGATCGACTGCAAGATTATCCTGACATATTTATGGTGCTGAAAAAAACGGTGAATCGTTCAAGCAAATTATTTTTTCTTTTTTCGGACTGTTCCTCTGATATAGATAACTTGATGATTTTTAGGAATTATGACGAGAAACGCTGGAAATAACGGCAAAAAAAAGAAAATGAACCACCCTTTTCATAAAAAACAAAAATAGTGTTTCAATTTTAACAAGAGACAAATCAAACAGGGATATGCTTAAATTTAATATCCGCTTTCAGGCAATTAAACTCATTATACCGGATGGTCAAAATGGAAAGTGCTGTAGATCGCCACGTATTTTATATTTCTGACGGTACCGCCATTACGGCGGAGGTGCTGGGACATGCCGTCATGTCGCAATTCCCGGTCGCCATCAGCAGCGTGACCCTGCCGTTTGTGGAAAATATCAGCCGTGCGCGGGCGGTGAAAGAGCAGATTGACGCGATTTATCAGCAAACGGGCATCCGCCCGCTGGTGTTCTATTCCATCGTCATTCCGGAGATCCGCGATATCATTCTGCAAAGCGAGGGCTTTTGTCAGGATATCGTTCAGGCGCTGGTGGCCCCGCTGCAGCAGGAGCTCAACCTCGACCCGACCCCGGTGGCGCACCGCACCCACGGCCTGAACCCCGGGAACCTGATCAAATACGATGCGCGTATCGCCGCCATCGATTACACCCTCGCCCATGACGATGGCATCTCGCTGCGCAACCTTGACCAGGCGCAGGTGATCCTCCTCGGCGTGTCGCGCTGCGGCAAGACGCCCACCAGTCTGTACCTCGCCATGCAGTACGGCATTCGCGCCGCCAACTATCCGTTTATCGCCGACGATATGGACAATCTGGTTCTGCCGGCCTCGCTGAAACCCCTGCAGCATAAGATGTTCGGCCTGACCATCAATCCGGAACGTCTGGCGGCGATCCGCGAGGAGCGCCGGGAGAACAGCCGCTACGCCTCGCTGCGCCAGTGTCGGATGGAAGTGACCGAAGTGGAGGCGCTGTATCGCAAGAATAAAATCCCCTGCCTGAACAGCACCAACTATTCCGTTGAGGAAATAGCGACAAAAATCATGGACATCATGGGGCTGAATCGCAGGATGTACTAATACACTAGTACATTATTAAAAATTTGTTTATGCTATCACCCGTGGCCTATACAGGATCATGCCCTGCTCTTGCAATAAGCAGGGATTGGTTTATCGTGATGCGCATCACTTCCCGGCATTTTCGCTGGCGAAGAAACAGATTTTTGAGACCCCAATGAATAAAACAGACGAATTGCGTACCGCGCGCATTGAAAGCCTGGTAACGCCCGCGGAGCTGGCCCAGCGCCATCCCGTTACGGCCGACGTGGCCGCCCACGTCTCGGCCTCCCGTCGCCGAATTGAAAAAATCCTCAACGGCGAAGACCGCCGCCTGCTGGTGATTATCGGCCCCTGCTCCATTCACGACACCGACGCGGCGATGGAGTATGCCCGCCGCCTGCAGACCATGCGCGAGCGCTACCAGCCGCAGCTGGAGATCGTGATGCGCACCTACTTTGAAAAACCCCGTACTGTGGTGGGCTGGAAAGGCTTAATCTCCGATCCGGATCTCAACGGCAGCTACCGGGTCAACCACGGGATTGAGCTGGCACGGCGCCTGCTGCTGCAGGTCAATGAGCTGGGGGTGCCGACGGCCACCGAGTTTCTCGATATGGTGACCGGTCAGTTTATCGCCGATCTCATCAGCTGGGGAGCCATCGGGGCGCGCACCACTGAAAGTCAGATCCACCGTGAAATGGCTTCGGCGCTCTCCTGCCCAGTCGGGTTTAAAAACGGCACCGACGGCAATACGCGCATCGCCGTGGACGCCATCCGCGCCTCCCGCGCCAGCCATATGTTCCTCTCCCCGGACAAGCAGGGGCAGATGACGATTTACCAGACCAGCGGCAACCCGTTCGGGCATATCATTATGCGCGGCGGCAAACGGCCGAACTATCACGCCGAGGACATCGCCGCCGCCGGCGAGGCGCTGCGGGAATTCGATCTGCCGGAGCAGCTGGTGGTCGACTTCAGCCATGGCAACTGCCAGAAGCAGCATCGCCGTCAGCTGGAGGTGTGCGCCGATATCTGTCAGCAAATTCGCGCGGGCTCTACCGCCATCGCCGGCATTATGGCGGAGAGCTTCCTGCAGGAAGGGACCCAGAAAGTGGTTCCCGGCCAGCCGCTGGCCTGGGGCCAGTCGATCACCGATCCCTGCCTGAGCTGGGAAGACAGCGAACGTTTATTGAGTGAGCTGGCGGCCGCCACGGCCACCCGTCTGTGACCGCTCCGCCCGCCGCGCATGCGGTGGGCGAACCCCTTCTGACATTCCCTACCAAATTCGGTAACACGATAAATAACGCTTGCCGTCAAAAACAACATTATTGATAATGATTATCATTGTTGCTTTGATTTTTATTTTGAGAGCTATGACGCGTATGGATAACACTGCCACAGCTGAAAAACCAAAAGACAATGCCCCCTATCCCGTGGCGACGGACAGACAGATCAGCAGTCGGGTTCTGTTAGGCAGCGAAGGACGGGTAGTCATTGAGCATGGCGGCCAGCGCTATCTGCTGCGCCAGACCCACGCCGGGAAGTTGATCCTGACCAAATAGTCGCCCCGCGGTGCGCGGGGCGAGGCGAGTTAGCTCGAGCAGCTGACTTCCAGACGTTTCCCCCAGTCCGGCGGCCGGCGGACGTAGTCGTCCTCGCGATCGGTGAAGGGATCGGCCAGCGCGGCATGCAGACGCTCCAGCTCCCCCATATCGCCAGCCTCAGCCTGCTCGATCGCCCGCTGCGCCAGCCAGTTACGTAATACCAGCGCCGGGTTGACGCCCTGCATCCGCTGCTGGCGCTGGGCATCCCCCACCTGTTCATCACGCAGCCGCGCGCGATATCCGGCGAACCAGCTGTCGAAAGCTGCACGGTCGATAAACTCGTCGCGCAGCGGCGAGGCGGCGCTGAGCTGTTCGCTGTGGCTCAGCAGGCGGAACGTTCGGGTATAGTCGCTTCTTTCGCGGATCATCAGGGCAAACAGACCGTCGAGCAGGTCGTTATCCCCTTTCTGCTGGCTGAACAGGCCAAGCTTGTCGCGCATCCGCTGGCCATAGGCGGTCAGCAAGGCGTGCTGATACTCATCCAGCGTCGCATTCAGCGCTTCGGCGCTGATAAACGGCGACAGCGACTGGGCCAGACGCTGCAGATTCCACAGCCCCACCGCCGGCTGGTTTTCAAAACTGTAGCGCCCCTGATAGTCGGAGTGGTTGCAGATGAAGTCCGGCTGAAAATCGTCAAGGAAGCCATACGGGCCGTAGTCGATGGTCAAACCGAGAATCGACATGTTGTCGGTATTCATCACCCCATGGGCAAAGCCCACGGTTTGCCAGCTGGCGATGGTCTGCGCGGTACGCGTGACAACGTCACGGAACCATAACAGGTACTTGTCCGCCTCATCCTGCAGTTGCGGCCAGTGGTGGCGAATGACATAGTCGGCCAGCTGCTGGACCTTCTGCGGCTCGCGACGATAGTAAAAATGTTCGAAATGGCCAAAGCGGACATGGCTCTCGGCCACGCGCATCAGCATCGCGCCAGGCTCCACGCGCTCGCGGTAGACCGGCGTATCGCTGGTCACCATCGCCAGGGCGCGCGTCGTCGGGATCCCCAGGGCGTGCATCGCCTCTGACGCCAGACTTTCCCGGATCGTCGAGCGCAGCACGGCGCGGCCGTCTCCCATCCGCGAATAGGGGGTCAGGCCGGCGCCTTTCAGATGCCAGTCGTAACGACGGCCATCCGCCAGCTGCTGCTCGCCGAGCAGGATCCCACGGCCGTCGCCCAGCTGGCCGGCCCAGGCGCCAAACTGATGGCCGCTGTATACCTGCGCCAGCGGGGACATGCCCGGGAGCAGCGCTTCCCCGCCCCAGACGCCGGCCCCGCTTTCAGGCGCAAACAGCGCGTCAGGGACGCCCAGCTGTTGCGCCAGCGGGGCGTTGCGCCAGATAAGTCGGGCGTTATCCAGCGGCGTTGGTGACAGGGAAGTGTAAAAGTCCGGCAGTTCATCCCGCCAGTGGGTGGTAAAAGAAAGGGTCATGGTTCCTCCTCTCTCCAGTGTAGTGCCTGGAACAGCGGATTAACACGGGCGGAGTGCAGGGTTATCGGCATAAAAAAGGGAAGCGCTCGCTTCCCTCAGGCCGCTGAATGACGTCAGATACGCCGCGCCTGCCAGAACTTTTTGTTCCAGTAGACGTTATCCAGCGAGGAACGGGTGACGCCCTGACTGGTGGAGGCATGTATAAACTGGTTATCGGTATCGTAGATGCCGACGTGCAGGCCGCTTTCGCCTGAGCCGGTTTTGAAGAACACCAGATCGCCAGGCAGCAGATCGCGCTTATCAATCCGGGTACCGATTTCCGCCTGCTCGCGGGTTTCGCGCGGCAGCTGGAGGGCAAATTTATCGCGAAACGTGCGCACCACAAAGCCGGAGCAGTCGACGCCGCGCGGCGTCATGCCGCCGTAGCGATACGGTGCGCCGCGCCAGCTGCGCAGCTGCTCGTTCAGATTCGCCACCACCGTAATGGAATCAGCCAGCCGAGGATTCGGCGGCGGTGCCCGATGGCTGCTGCAGCCGGCTAAAATTAACGCCGCCGCCAACATGAACCAGAAGCGCATTTCAGATGATCCCTCTGTCCCTAGTCTCTTTATCGCAATAATTTAGCTTGTTTATCAATATAGTGACAAGATAACTGCGTGCTACTGTGACGCGATGAGCATAATATGACCGGCCACCTCCACGCGCTGGAACGGGATCGCATAGGCGGCGGTTAAATTTTCCTCATTCAGCACCTCGGCGGTCTCCCCGCAGGCGATGGCTTCCCCCTGGCAGAGCAGCCAGCTCTGTCCGGCATGGCGCAAAGTGTGGTTGAGATCGTGACTGCTCATCACCACCGCAATTCCCGCCGCGCTTAGCTCGCGTAACAGCCGATCCAGCGCCGCCTGCTGGGCCACATCCAGACTGTTCATCGGCTCATCCAGCAGCAGCAGTTGACCCATGGGATTGCTTAAGGGATCGATCTGCAGGATCACTGCCGCCAGCCGCACGCGCTGCCACTCGCCGCCCGACAGCTGATTGACCGGACGGCCCAGCTTATTGTCCAGACCAAGCCGGGCCGCGATATCGCTCAGACGGGCGCTATCACCCTGCTGCTGCATATGCAGCGCCAGGTAGTGCCACACCGGCATGGCGAACGGCGGGGTCTGGTGTTGACACAGATATCCGCGACGGCGCGCCAGCTCCGTCGCCGGCCACTCGTCAAGCCGTCGTCCGTTAAAATGAATCGTACCGGGGCCGTCGGACAGTCCCGCCATGCGGGCCAGCAGCGTGCTCTTCCCTGCGCCGTTAGGCCCCACCAGGTGGACGATCTCCCCGGCGCGAAAGGCCGCAGAAAACGGGGCCAAACGCCCCGCCGCTTCTACATCCTGTAGCTGCATCAGAAACGACATTATTTCGCCAGCGCTCCTTTAATCGCCGCCACCAGCTGCGGATCGTCCGGCGTCATGTCCGGAGAGAAGCGCTGAATGACGTTGCCCTGGCGATCGACGAGGAATTTTTCGAAATTCCACAGAATGTCGTCCACGTACAGCGGCGCCCGGCCCTTGCTGGCCATCCGCTCATAAAAACCGCTGCCTTCCGGGGCCACCGCCTTCGGCGCGGCGGCAACCAGCTTTTGATAGAGCGGCGCGCGATGTTCGCCGTTGACGTCAATCTTGCTGAACAGCGGGAAGGTGACGCCGTAGGTGGTGCTGCAGAAGGTCTTAATCTCTTCTTCACTGCCCGGCTCCTGGCCGAGGAACTGGTTGCAGGGGAAGCCCAGGACGCTGAAGCCCTCGCCGGCAAACTGCTTTTGCAGGTCCTCCAGTTGCTCGTACTGCGGCGTCAGGCCGCATTTGGAGGCCACATTGACGATCAGCAGTACCTTGCCGGCAAAGGATGCCAGGGTGGTTTTCTCGCCATCAATGGTCGTCACTTCGGTATTCAGAATGTCATGTTGCATAGCCTGTCCTCAATGGATAAACCGGTTTCCGGTGAAGGTGATCCCTATCTACTGTAGCGGATTCAGCGCCCGCCATTCTACTGCCAATCCCCGCGAGTTGTCGCATGATGTAACAGCGCTTCGCTGCCCGTCGACAACATGAAATCCTCTCAATTGGGCAGGCAACCATTTCCGTGTACAGTGTTCCATGAATGTAATATGGTTTTGTTACTTGTTAATTTAAGAGAGTTTTATTGATGAAGAAGTTGTTTAGCCTGGCGTTAATCGCCGCCTCTGTCGCCCTGCTGAGCGCCTGCTCTCCGGATGAAGATAATAAAGTGAAAGTCGCTATCAATACCGGGCCGGACGAAGCCATCTGGAAAGTAGTGGAGCAGGTAGCGAAGGATAAATATCACCTCGACGTCGAAGTGGTCTCCTTCAATGATTACGTGCTGCCTAACGAAGCGCTGAACAACAAAGATGTGGATGCCAACGCCTTCCAGACCCTGCCTTACCTTGAGGCGCAGTCGAAGGAGCGCGGCTATAAATTCGCGGTGGTGGGTAAAACCTTTGTCTTCCCTATCGCCGCCTATTCACATCGTATCAAAAATATCAGCGAGCTCCCTGAGGGGGCGACAGTGACCATCTCTAATGAAACCACCACCCTGGGCCGCAGCCTGCTGCTGCTTCAGGCGCAGGGACTGCTCAAGCTGAAACCGGGCGTCGGCTATTTACCCACCACGCTGGATATCATCGACAACCCAAAACAGCTGAAAATTGTGGAGGTGGATACCCCGCAGCTGACTCGTACTCTGGATGACCCGAACGTCAGCCTGTCAATCATTAACACCAACTTCTCCGCCCAGGCCGGCCTGTCGGCCGCCCGCGACGGCCTGTTCATGGAGGGACCGGATTCCCCTTACGTGAATGCGATCGTCGCCCGCGAGGATAACAAGGACAGCAAGAAAATTCAGGAACTGAAAGCCGCCTTCCAGACCAGTGAAGTCGCGGAAAAAGCGAAGGAAGTCTACAAAGGCGACGCGATCAAAGGCTGGTAAGCCCGAGCCGGCGCCGTCCCTGCAGACGGCGTCGCGCTATCCCCGTCACCGCGAGCGCAGCAGCAACCAGATAAAGACCGGCGCGCCCAGCGTCGCCGTCACCACGCCAATCGGCAGCTCAGCGGCGGAAAGCGCCAGCCGGGCGATAATATCCGCCCCCAGCAAAGCGCTTGCCCCCGCCAGCATGCAGGCCGGGAGCAACACCCGGTGATCGCTCAAGCCGCATAGCCGCAGAATGTGCGGGATCACCAGGCCGATAAAGCCAATCGCCCCCGCCAGCGCCACACTCACGCCGACCATCCAGCCGGTCGCCACCACCAGCAGCTTGCGCCACAGCCACAGCGGCAGCCCGAGCTGACGGGCGGAGACTTCGCCCAGCGCCAGTAAATTCAGGGGTTGTGACTGCAGACAGACCCAGCAGAGCACCGGCAGGAGGGCTATCATCAGCCACAGCTGCTGCCAGTCGACGCCGCCAAACCCGCCCATCATCCAGTACATCAGCTGCCGCAGGTCAAAAGAGGTGGAGAAGTACACCGCCCAGGTCATCAGGGCGCTGCAGATGATGCCCAGCGCCACCCCCGCCAGCAGCAGACGGCTGGTGGAAAGATGGCGGCGGGCGAAACGCAGCAGAATAAAGGTGATCAGCAGCGCGCCAAGGATCGCGCACAGCCCAAGCGCCCAGCCTGGTAACAGGCCTTTGCCCAACAGGACGGCGGCAATCAGCCCGACGCCCGCGCCGTTGGAGACGCCCAGCAGACCCGGTTCCGCCAGCGGATTTTCAAACAGCGCCTGCATTATCGCCCCGGAGAGCGCCAGCGCCGCCCCCACCAGCAGCACCGCCAGGGTCCGCGGCAGGCGGATCTGCCAGATAAACAGCTGCCCCTTGGCGCTGAACCACTCGCCGGGCGGGATCCATTGATCCCCCGCGCACAGACTGATCAGCAGGGTGACCAGCAGCAACAGCGTTAAACCAAAGAGCCAACGCCGGCTGCGGCGCTGTTGGAGATGGGCGAGAGTCAGCATAGATTCCATTACGCACTGGGAACAAGAGGCTGATTTTACGGTGGCTGTCGCGGTGAGAAAAGGAAAACCTCACGGCCAAACGTCGACGCGGAGGAGGCTCCCCCGCGTCGACCATCCCGCTTTACACCAGGATCTGAAACAGCAGCGCGAAGAGAATGATGTTCGCCACCACGATTGCCCAGCCGTTATAGAGCATGTATTTCAGATGTGTAGACTGTGCCAGCCCCATCTGGCCGAACATGTCCGATGAGGGGAACGGCCCGAACCAGTCCACCTGAGACGAGGCCAGCAGCACCGCGGTGGTCCCCTGCGGCGGCACGCCGGCGGCCATCAGCATTGGGCCAAAGATTTTATGAGTAAAGGTCATCTGGGCCACCGCCGCGCCAGGCACATGGCCGATAATATTGAACGCGAAGATGCTAAAGCACAGCCAGGCCGGGGAGATCCCCTCCAGCAACGGCTGGGTATACTCCAGCAGCCCCTGATAGGCGTGCAGGCCATCCATCAGCTCAAGGATCGGGTTGTACAGCCAGTAGAGAATAAACATCCACACCAGACGACCGCAGCCGTGATAGAGCGCCTGCAGGATCTGCGTCGGCCGCAGGCCGCCCACCAGCCCGGTCATCAGCGCCACCAGCAGCATGACGATAATTGCAAAGCTAAAGCCGGCTTTAATCACCACTCCAACTACCGCCATCACGATGATGGTCGCGGCGAAAGCCAGCGCGCTTAATTTACGCCGGCGCTGCTGCGCGGCGTTAAGTTCCTCTTGCGGCTTTTCCGAGAGATCGACCTCATAGCGCAGTTTGCCTTCGGTCATCTTCTGGATCCGTCCCGCCATGATCCAGCCGGCTAACAGGGTGACGGCGCTCATCGGCAGGCCGACATACAGCAGATAATCCGGATAGCTCAGTCCGCCAAGGCTGAGGATCGTCACGGTACTGGGAGTGAAGGGCCCGGTAAAGAGTCCAACGGAACCGGCGGTCATCATCAGCGCGGCCACCGTCGGCGGCGTTAAGCGTACCGCCGCCGCTACGGGGATAATCACTGCGACAATAATCGCGTTGCCGCCGGCCATGGTGCCCAGCGAACCGCAAATTAAAATCGATGACACCACAATGCCGAACTTGACCCGCGTCTGGCTCGACAGCCCAATACGGTGGACCACGAATTTCACCAGCTCAACCGCCGCACCGGTGCGGGTGGCTACCTCCCCCACGCCGGCGCCGAGCATAATGATAAGCCCGACGGTGGCAATAAATGACCCGGTGGATTTCGCCAACATCACGCCCATTTCCTGCAGACCGGTCGAGGTCATGATCATGGCGATAATAATCGAGGAGATGACCGCCAGCACAATATCGACGCCGATCAGCGATAATATCGCTAACGCCACCAGCGGCGTAAATCCCAGCAGGCCAAGCTCGCTGCCCGGTCGACCGTGGCACCACAGCGCAATCAACACGAACAGCAGCAATAACAGACCGGTAATAACGTTTTTTCGCGTGATATTTCGTCTGACAGGCGTATTGCCTGCGAGCGTTGAGTCACTCATAACACTCCTTAATGCCAATCAATCCGACCGTAAAGGTCAGGTGGTGTATTGGGGCCTGCTCAGAAAATATCCTCCCTCTTTTTCATTATTGGCCGCGGCCTGAGGGTCTGGTGGGGTACAAAGGAAACGATTCTGAGAGCGTTTTATTCCGCCATCAGGCGGGGCCAGCAGCACAATATGTAACCAATGCGCTGATTGGTGATTAAATTTATGTTAACTTAGTGTTAGTAGAAAATGACTTTTTATCGGTAGGCTATAACCCTGAGTTAACTGTTCATGAAACTGCATCATCTGGAAATCTTCTATGCCGTCATGACCTGCGGCTCTCTGTCGCGGGCAGCGGAATCGCTCAATATCTCCCAGCCAGCGGCCAGCAAAGCGTTAAAAAGCGCCGAGCTGAAGCTGGGCTTTACCCTCTTTCAGCGGGTGCGCGGCAAGCTGCTGCCGACCAGCGAGGCGATCACACTTTTCGAAAAAGCGCAGACTATTTATCAGGACCTCGATAACCTGCGCCTGCTGGCCGATAACCTGGCCCGCGATCCGCGTGCCAAAATCACCTTAGGCTGCCTGCCAAGCCTGGGGTTAAGCCTGGTACCGGAGCTGGTGACCGATTTTTATCAACAAAACAGCAACCTGGTAATGACGCTCACCACAGAACACACCGAGACGCTGGTTAGAAAACTGGATTTACGCGAGATAGATTTAGCGCTGACGCTGCAGCCGGTGCAGCAGGGAGAGATCCTTACCACCCTGATTGCCGAAGTGCCGCTGGTATATATCGACCGTCATTATCGTCAGGGTGCGGTGGACATCAGCGAGATCGACCAGCAGCGGTGGATCTCGCCGGGGCCGCACTCGCTCTCCGCCGCCATCGCCACCCGTCGCGACTTTTCCACTACCCGGCTAAACGTCCAGACCTACTATATGGCCACCGAGTTCGTGAAGCGCGGCATGGGCTGCAGCATTACCGATATCTTTTCCGCCCAGCACAACCTTTCTCCCGAGATGATCCATCCCATTACGCCGCCGATCGCGATTAACCTCTGCCTGTTACGGCGGGCCGACGTTTCCCTGAGCCCGATGGCGCAAAAGTTCGTCGATTTTCTCTGCCAGCGCCTGCGCCAGCAGCTCAAGGAGATTAACCTGCGGTTATACCCTGACCATAAAAAGTCAATTGCGCCGCTGGGGTAAATGCTTTGACATAACCCGATAAATTGATCAGCGGTGGATATATCGGGTTATGAACAAACGCATTGTCATTATCGGCGGCGGCGTGGTCGGTCTGGCCACGGCCTGGGAACTGATTAAGCGCGGCCATCAGGTGCAATTACTGGAGCGCAATGGCGAACCGGCCAGCGCCACCAGTTTTGCCAACGGCGGACAATTAAGTTACCGCTACGTCGCTCCCCTTGCCGACAGCGGCGTTCCCCTGCAGGGGATGAAATGGATGGGTAAAGCCGATTCGCCGCTCAATATGCGTCTCAATATCTCTTTTCAGCAGTGGCGCTGGCTGCTGCAGTTCCTGCGCGCCTGTAATAGCCAGACCAATAAAATAAACGGCGACCATATATTGCGTCTGTCGCTGCTCAGCCGGCAGGTTATGCAGTCGTGGCGGGAAGAGGATAGGCTTGCCGATTTTCACTGGCGACGCAGCGGAAAATTAATTATCCATCGCCGGGAATACGATTTTACTAAAGCGGCAAAAGGGATAGATCCTCAATATCAGCAGGTGCTGAATGCTGAAGCCTGCCTGCGGCTGGAGCCGGCGCTAAAACATATCAGCCCTTCGCTACAGGGCGGCATTTATTCGCCGGGGGATGAAACGGCGGATTGCCATCAGTTTTGCCTTGCGCTGCTCGACAAGCTCACCGCCAGCAGCCGCTTCAGCCTGCTGACCCACTGTGAGGTGCTGCAGCTCACTAAGCGCGGCGGACGCGTCAGCGCCCTGGAGACCAGCCGCGGGAGCATCACCGGCGATGAGTATGTCGTCGCCGCCGGAAACGGCAGCGGCCCGCTGCTGGGACATCTGGGCGTTCGCGTGCCGCTCTGCGCCCTGAAGGGGTATAGCCTGACCCTTCCCTATCCCCAACAGACGGGCATTGCGCCGGACATCAGCGTTACCGACTATGGGCACAAAATTGTCTATGCCCGCCTTGGCCAGCAGTTGCGCATCGCAGCGATGGTGGACATCGGCTACGACGGCGACGAACTGCGCGAAAGCCGCATTCAGGCGCTGAAGAGCATCGTCGCCCGTAGCTTTCCCGAACTCGAGGGGTTGGACAAGGCCGAAGCCTGGACCGGCATGCGCCCCTCAACGCCAGCCGGCCCACCGCTGCTGGGACGCGCCGGCTACCCCAACCTGTGGATGAACCTCGGCCAGGGAAGCCTCGGCTTTACCCTCGCCGCCGGCAGCGCGGTGGTGCTGGGCGCGTTAATCGACAATCAGATGCCAGACATTTCTTTAGAAGGTCTCACATGGAAACAAACCGCATGACAATTATTCGCAATCATCCACAACCTCGTCTTTCCGCCAGCGTTGAGTATGGCAATCTGCTGTTCCTCTCCGGACAGACGCCGAAAAGCAACGAGGAGGAGATCACCTTGCAGACCCGCGAAGTGCTGGAGAAGATCGACGCCCTGCTGGCAGAGTCCGGGAGCGATAAGCGGCACATTCTCTCCGCGCAGATCTGGCTGAAAAATATCGAACGTGACTTTGCTGCGTTCAATGAGGCGTGGGTGGAGTGGATGCCGGACGGCCATAGCCCGGCGCGAGCGGCCGTGCAGGCGGAGATGGCGCGACCAGAAATCCTGGTGGAGATCATGCTCACTGCCGTTAAAGCGTAAGTTTCGACAGAAAAGAAAAAGGCCGCGATGCGGCCTTTTTAATTAGTTCAGATTATTTGTCTTTAGGCGACGCGTTTTCGACACGGCTTTTCAGCTTCTGACCGGGTCTGAAGGTCACCACGCGCCGGGCTGTAATGGGAATATCCTCCCCCGTCTTCGGGTTACGTCCCGGGCGTTGGTTTTTATCCCGCAAATCGAAGTTGCCGAACCCGGAGAGTTTGACCTGTTCTCCGTTTTCCAGAGCACGACGGATCTCTTCGAAAAACAACTCGACCAGTTCTTTGGCATCCCGCTTGCTAAGCCCAAGCTTATCAAACAGATATTCTGACATTTCAGCTTTTGTAAGCGCCATAGGTTCAATCCCTCAATGATGCCTGGAATCGCTCTTTTAATGCCTCTACACATCTGGCAACGGTAGCGGCAATCTCCTCTTCTTCGAGTGTACGGCTGGTATCCTGCAGGATCAGGCTAATCGCAAGGCTCTTATACCCTTCCGCCACACCTTTACCACGGTACACGTCAAATAAGTTTACGCCAACTACCTGATTTACGCCAACTTTCTTACATTCGGCTAAAACATCGGCGGCAGCCACGTTTTCCGCGACCAGCACCGCGATGTCGCGACGGTTCGCCGGGAAGCGGGAAATATCGCGCGCCTGAGGCACCACGCGGTCTGCGAGCTTGTTCCACTCCAGTTCAAACACCAGAGTGCGACCGTTCAGATCCAGTTTACGTTCCAGCTCAGGATGAACAACCCCAATGAAACCAATGCGTTCACCTTTAAGATAAATCGCTGCGGATTGCCCCGGATGCAGCGCGGTGGTCGCTTCAGCACGGAATTCGATATCCGCTAATTTTCCGGTTAAATCCAGAACGGCTTCCAGATCGCCTTTCAGATCATAGAAATCGACCGTCTCTTTCGCCAGTGTCCAGTGCTCTTCGTAGCGGTTGCCGCAGATGGCCCCGGCCAGCATCACATCCTGACGAATGCCCAGCGGCGCATTGGTGTCCGGCACAAAGCGCAGACCACTCTCAAAGATGCGTACCCGGCTCTGCTGACGGTTCTGGTTGTAGACCACGGTCCCCAGCAGGCCAGTCCACAGCGACAGGCGCATCGCCGACATTTCGCTGGAGATCGGGCTTGGCAGGATCAGCGCCTCTTCACCGGCGTGGATCAGCTGCTGGACTTTCGGGTCGACGAAGCTGTAGGTGATCACTTCCTGATAGCCTTTGTCATTCAGCAGCGTTTTCACGCGCTTCAGCGACAGATCGGCTTCACGGTGGGTACCCATGATCAGACCCGCCTGCACCGGCTCATCAGGAATGTTGTTGTAGCCATAAACGCGAGCCACTTCCTCGACCAGATCCTCTTCGATCTCCATGTCGAAACGCCAGCTCGGGGCCACCGCCTGCCATTCGCCTTCGCCCACCGTCACTTCGCAGCCGAGGCGCTGCAGAATGTCGGTGACCTGCGCGTCGTCGATATGGTGGCCAATCAGGCGATCCAGTTTGCTACGACGCAGAGTGATGGTGGCGCGTTTTGGCAGAGTCTCTTCGTTGGTCACGTCGATCACCGGGCCGGCTTCGCCGCCGCAGAGGTCGATCAGCAGACGCGTGGCGCGCTCCAGCGCTTTATACTGCAGGGCCGGATCGACGCCGCGCTCATAGCGATGAGAGGCATCGGTGTGCAGGCCGTGACGGCGCGCGCGGCCGGTGATAGACAGCGGGCTGAAGAAGGCACACTCCAGCAGCACGTTCTGGGTTTCGTCGTTAACGCCGGAGTGCTCCCCGCCGAAGATCCCGCCCATTGCCAGCGCTTTGTTGTGGTCAGCAATGACCAGGGTATCGCTGTCGAGCTTCGCTTCGGAGCCATCAAGCAGGACCAGGGTTTCGCCCTCTTTCGCCATGCGCACCACGATCCCGCCTTCGATACGGTCGCGGTCAAAGGCGTGCATCGGCTGGCCCAGCTCAAGCAGCACATAGTTGGTCACGTCAACCACCGCGTCGATGGAGCGGATCCCGCAGCGGCGCAGTTTCTCTTTCATCCACAGCGGCGTCGGCGCTTTGACGTTGATGCCTTTCACCACGCGGCCCAGATAGCGCGGGCACGCCTGCGGGGCGTCAACCTGAATCGGCAGCACATCGTCAATGGTGGCGGCAACCGGGGTGATTTCCGGCGCGTTCAGCGGCGCCTTGTTCAGCACGGCCACGTCGCGCGCGACGCCGATGATGCCCAGGCAGTCGGCGCGGTTCGGGGTGACGCTGATCTCGATGGTGTTATCGTCTAGCTTAAGGTATTCGCGAATATCGGTACCGATCGGCGCATCCGCCGGCAGCTCGATAATTCCGCTATGATCGTCGGAAATGCCCAGCTCGGAGAAGGAGCACAGCATCCCTTCTGACGGTTCGCCGCGCAGCTTCGCAGCCTTGATTTTAAAATCGCCCGGCAGCACGGCGCCGATGGTCGCCACGGCGACTTTCAGCCCCTGACGGCAGTTTGGCGCGCCGCAGACGATGTCCAGTAGGCGTTCGCCGCCGACGTTGACTTTAGTGACGCGCAGTTTGTCGGCGTTCGGGTGCTGACCGCACTCCACGACTTCACCAACAACGACGCCGTTGAAGCTGCCGGCAACCGGCTCAACGCCGTCCACTTCGAGGCCCGCCATGGTGATCTGATCGGAAAGCGCTTCGCTGTCGATCGCCGGGTTAACCCACTCGCGTAACCACAGTTCACTGAATTTCATTGTTCTGTCCTGCCCTTATTTAAACTGTTTGAGGAAACGCAGATCGTTTTCGAAGAACGCGCGCAGATCGGTGACGCCATAGCGCAGCATGGTCAGACGCTCCATGCCCATGCCAAAGGCGAAGCCGGAGTACACTTCCGGATCGATACCCACGTTGCGCAGCACGTTCGGGTGCACCATCCCGCAGCCCAGCACTTCCAGCCATTTGCCGTTCTTACCCATCACGTCGACTTCCGCGGACGGTTCGGTGAAGGGGAAGTAAGACGGACGGAAGCGTACCTGCAGATCTTCTTCAAAGAAGTTGTTCAGGAAATCGTGCAGGGTTCCTTTCAGGTTGGTGAAGCTGATGTTTTTATCAACGATCAGACCTTCCATCTGGTGGAACATCGGGGTGTGGGTCTGATCGTAGTCGTTACGATAGACGCGTCCCGGCGCGATAATACGGATCGGCGGCTGCTGGTTTTCCATGGTGCGGATCTGCACGCCGGAAGTCTGGGTGCGCAGCAGGCGAGTGGCATCGAACCAGAAAGTGTCGTGGTCAGCGCGCGCCGGATGGTGACCCGGGATATTCAGCGCATCGAAGTTGTGGTAATCGTCTTCGATTTCCGGGCCCGTCGCCACGGTAAAGCCGAGCTCACCGAAGAAACTTTCAATACGGTCGATGGTGCGGGTGACCGGATGCAGGCCGCCATTTTCAATGCGGCGACCCGGCAGCGAGACGTCGATGGTCTCTGCAGCCAGACGAGCATTCAGCGCCGCCCCTTCCAGTTCGGCTTTGCGCGCATTCAGCGCCTGCTGTACCTGCTCTTTCGCTTCGTTGATGACCGCACCGGCTGCCGGACGCTCTTCCGGCGGCAACTCACGCAGGGTGGTCATTTGCAGGGTCAGATGCCCTTTCTTACCCAGGTATTCCACGCGGACGTTGTCCAGCGCAGCAACATCTGATGCCTCGTTAATGGCTGCCTTGGCACTGGCAACCAGCTCTGCGAGATGTGACATGGTTTTCCTCATTATGTCGGTGCAGACACCGGTTATAGTGAAATTAATATTCCGAATCCATATACGAAAAAAGCCTCCACAGGGGAGGCTTTCTGGCGCTGTTTTCCGTTTCTTCTTTCACGCGCTAGCCTCCTGAGTTCAGGTGCTAAAGTAAAAAAAGAAGCGGAAAATAGCAGCATTCATGCTTGCATTACCTTGTCTGGTAAGAAACGTCAGACCTGTATTGAAAAGCCTGCGCCGATAAAAGTCAATGTATTGATGGTGTTGAAACGAAAAGAGGGAGACAAGCTCCCTCTTTCAACTGGCTTATGCCAGAGCTGCTTTCGCTTTTTCGACCAGAGCGGTGAACGCTACTTTGTCGAATACGGCGATGTCAGCCAGGATCTTACGGTCGATTTCAACAGAGGCTTTTTTCAGGCCATTGATGAATTTGCTGTAAGAAATACCGTTCTGACGTGCTGCTGCGTTGATACGTGCAATCCACAGTTGACGGAACTGACGTTTACGTTGACGACGGTCACGGTAAGCGTACTGACCAGCTTTGATAACAGCCTGGAAGGCAACGCGGTATACGCGAGAACGCGCACCGTAGTAGCCTTTAGCTTGTTTCAAAATTTTCTTGTGACGTGCACGTGCAATTACACCACGTTTTACGCGAGCCATGTGTGCTCTCCTGTATCTATTCTAAGTTAAAAAAGTTAAACGTTAACGACTTATGCGTACGGCAGGCACGCGATAACCAGGCCCAGATCGCCTTTGGAAACCATGGCTTTCGGACGCAGGTGACGTTTACGCTTGGTAGCTTTTTTAGTCAGAATGTGACGCAGGTTAGCGTGCTTGTGCTTAAAACCACCTTTACCGGTTTTTTTGAAGCGCTTAGCAGCACCGCGTACGGTCTTAATTTTTGGCATTTTAATAACTTCCACTTCGCATTGTTAATAAACGAAACAAAGGCGAACAAAACCAGTGAGCCGAAGCCCACCGGAAATGTTTCTTGATGGCCTTACTGTTTCTTCTTAGGAGCGAGCACCATGATCATCTGGCGGCCTTCGATCTTCGTTGGGAAGGATTCGACTACTGCCAGTTCAACCAGATCGTCTTTCACGCGGTTAAGCACTTCCATACCGATCTGCTGGTGGGCCATCTCACGACCGCGGAAACGCAGCGTGATCTTGGCCTTATCGCCATCTTCGAGAAAGCGAATCAGGCTGCGGAGTTTTACCTGATAGTCACCTTCATCAGTACCAGGGCGGAATTTAATTTCCTTAACCTGGATAACTTTCTGCTTCTTCTTCTGTTCCTTAGAAGACTTACTCTTTTCATAAAGGAACTTGCCGTAGTCCATGATACGACAAACTGGCGGCTCGGCGTTAGGGCTGATTTCAACTAAATCTACTCCAGCCTCTTCAGCCTTTTCGATAGCTTCTCTCAGACTCACAATACCCAGCTGCTCACCTTCCAGACCTGTTAAGCGAACTTCCTGGGCGCGAATCTCGCCATTGATACGATTCGGACGTGCCGTTTGAACTCGTTTTCCGCCTTTAATACCTTATTCCTCCAGTTGTTGAAGACTGCGGCTGCGAATCTCTTGTTGCAGCTTCTCGATCACTTCATTTACGTCCATGCTGCCGAGGTCTTTCCCGCGACGGGTGCGCACGGCCACTTTGCCGGCTTCGACTTCTTTGTCGCCACAGACCAACATATACGGGACACGACGTAAAGTGTGCTCGCGGATTTTAAAGCCAATCTTCTCATTTCTCAAGTCTGCTTTTACACGAATGCCCGCATTTTGTAGTTTACGCGTCAATTCGTTAACGTATTCAGCCTGAGAATCGGTGATATTCATGACCACCACCTGCACTGGCGCAATCCAGGTTGGGAAGAAGCCAGCGAACTCTTCGGTCAGGATGCCAATGAAGCGCTCCAGAGAACCGAGAATCGCACGGTGGATCATGACCGGCACCTGACGCTCGTTGTTTTCGCCCACATAGGAGGCGCTTAAACGCTGCGGCAGAGAGAAGTCCAGCTGTACCGTACCGCACTGCCATGCACGATCGAGGCAGTCATACAGGGTAAATTCAATTTTCGGGCCGTAGAACGCCCCTTCACCCAGTTGATATTCAAATGGGATATTATTTTCTTCCAGCGCCACCGCCAGATCCGCTTCCGCGCGATCCCAGGTCTCGTCGCTGCCGATACGTTTTTCCGGGCGAGTCGACAGTTTGACAACGATCTTCTCGAAGCCAAAGGTGCTGTACATATCGTAGACCATACGAATACAGGCGTTCACTTCATCGCGAACCTGATCTTCAGTACAGAAGATATGCGCATCATCCTGGGTAAAGCCGCGAACGCGCATCAGACCGTGCAGCGCACCTGACGGCTCGTTGCGGTGGCAGCTACCGAACTCCGCCATACGCAGCGGCAGGTCACGGTAGGATTTCAGCCCCTGGTTGAAGATCTGCACGTGGCCCGGGCAGTTCATCGGCTTAATGCAGTATTCACGGTTCTCAGAAGAGGTGGTGAACATCGCATCTTTGTAGTTGTCCCAGTGGCCGGTTTTTTCCCACAGCACGCGGTCCATCATGAACGGACCTTTCACTTCCTGGTACTGGTACTCTTTGAGCTTGGAGCGCACGAAGGTTTCCAGTTCACGGAAGATAGTCCAGCCGTCGTTATGCCAGAAGACCATACCCGGCGCTTCTTCCTGCATGTGGTACAGGTCGAGCTGCTTACCGATTTTACGGTGGTCGCGCTTCGCGGCCTCTTCCAGGCGCTGCAGGTAGGCGTTCAGGGCTTTCTTATCGGCCCACGCGGTACCATAAATGCGCTGCAGCATCTTGTTGTTGCTGTCGCCGCGCCAGTACGCGCCTGCGGTTTTCATCAGCTTGAAGTGATGGCAGAAACGCATGTTCGGCACGTGCGGACCGCGGCACATATCGATATATTCTTCATGATGATACAGGCCAGGCTTGTCATCATGAGCAATGTTTTCGTCAAGAATAGAAACTTTATAGCTTTCGCCGCGCTTCACGAAGGTTTCACGCGCTTCGTGCCAGCTCACTTTCTTCTTGATGACATCGTAGTTTTTCTCGGCGAGCTCATGCATACGTTTTTCGAGCGCGTCGATATCTTCCTGAGTCAGGGTGTGGTCGAGGTCTACGTCATAGTAGAAGCCATTATCAACAACCGGACCGATAGCCATTTTGGTGTTGGGCCACAGCTGTTTGATGGCATGGCCTAACAGGTGCGCGCAGGAGTGACGAATGATCTCCAGCCCTTCTTCATCTTTAGCCGTGATAATAGAGAGGGTGGAATCGGTTTCGATCGGGTCGCAGGCGTCTACCAGTTCACCGTTTACCCGCCCGGCGATGGTGGCTTTCGCCAGGCCTGGGCCGATATCCAGCGCGACGTCCATCGGGCTGACGGCGTGATCAAAATGGCGTTGGCTGCCATCAGGAAGCGTAATTACAGGCATTTTATGTCCTTATTTGCAGTGGTGCCCCACACGAAAGAGCACATACAAAACAATATAATCATAATTATCACCAGGTTAAGGCGCAGTTCCCGCTTCACTCTGCGAAAAGAGGAGCACGACCGGAGCGATCGTTCCCGCCTGCTGCCGCCTGCTGATAACACCGGGGAGTAGTTTACACATCATTGGTACGTGATTAAAGCCGCAATAGCATAAATGATGGCGGAATGCGGAGAAAACAAGAGCGGCGCGGATAAAAGCAGAATATCCGCCAGGAAGGGGCGATAATAATCACCAGCGAAGCCGGACGATATTATGCGGACAAACTAAAAGAGACGCGTTGATATTGCCTGCGTGATGTTTAGCGCGGGTCGTTAAACCGGTACCACTTTACCCGGCTTAATAGACTGCCCGTGAAGCAGTAGCCTGCGATATTAAGACCACTCGCCTGCCACCAGCGTATGCACATTAAAGGCATCGCTCATGGATTGTCCGGTGCTACGGGAACCGGGGGCAATATTCGATCCGGCCTCAACGTCGGTAGCTTTGGCGATACCTACCTGCGTATGGTCCTGGTTACCCGACGGCGGAACTGGCGTGGCGGCCGATGCGCCAAAGGAAAGCACGCACAGCGCCAGGGCTGCGATGGTAAATTGGCTTTTTTTCATGATGTTTATTCTCTTATTACGGAAGACGGACCGAACAATGTCTCCATTCGGTCAGTGGCTGTTAGTATAGATCCAGATCACATATTTGTCCGTCGAATATTTAGCTTTTCGTGTCAAATAGAATGAATATTTGTCAGCAAATGGAGAATAATGGAGAAAAAATGGAGGCCAGTTTCTTTTTATAAAAACTAAAACGAATTGCCAGAAAAAATAATGTCACTTATTGCTAAATCTAAAACGATCAGGCCGGGAACCCGGCCTGAAAATATTACATTTTATATCCGAGGGAGAGCGAGGTCCGGCGATCGGTATGCTCCGGCGCAGACGCCGGCGGCTCCGAGTTCCAGGTGACGTTGTACGCCACTTTCAACGCAAAGTGGGCGTTAATCGCCACGTTTAACGCACTCTCTGAGTTGACCGTGGTGTCCTCGGCGCCAAATACCGATACCCCTTGGGTAAATTTGGCGTTATCGGTCATCTGCCAGGCCCAGGTTCCGGAGGCGTAGCCCAGCGGTTGAGTGTCGGTATCCCCGTCGGTGTATTCGTCATAGCGGACGCCAGGACCAAATTCAAACCGCAGGCTGTGCACCGGTCCGTTGAGGATTTGACGACCATAGCCCGCCGTCAGGACATCGCGCTGCTGATAGCCGTTATAACGGTCGGTTAGCCAACTGCCCTGCCCAAAGACGTAATTCATATCGGTCAGGTTATAGCGACTACGACCACCGACTGCATATTTCTCTGAGGAGCGCTCATCGTTGGACGAGGTGTTGCTGGCGTTGCCCCACAGGGACCAGGCGGTGGTGTTGCCATACCAGGTCAGGGTGGAATCAGCCGTCATTGAGGAGTTCTTGGTGTTGCCGGACTGCGCCAGGTAACCTGCGTTGACCACCCCTTCGAACGGTTTTTTGGCAGCGGAAGGGTCATCCATGACGGTAAATACAGAATCATCGGCCATTGCGCCAACAGACGCAAAAAGCCCCCCCGCCAGCATGACCGCTGCGGGTACTGTCTTTAAAAGCTTCATTATAACTCTCTAAAATACATTTTTTTAGGACAGTACAAATGATGAACAGGCCTAACCATGCCGGCTCATTGAATTTAGCGTCCGTACAACATAAAAGAGACCTGTGGGTCCCGGAAACTTTCGCGAGGATCGCGGAGTGCAGGTCCTAAGAAAGGTAGCAAATTATAAAAAAGCACGAATAACATAGCAATCACTTACTCTTTCGTTTTTTGAATAAGACAGCTCCGGAAACAATCTTTATTTCATAATGAAAATACAGGCTTCTTTGCAAATCTCTCAGGGACAGCACTTTCCCTCCCTGAATCATCGTGCCATGCTTAAATAAAGCACAGTCGCCGTATTAAGGAGGAGAAGGAATGACCAAAATTTATACGCTCACGCTGGCCCCCTCGCTGGATAGCGCCACCCAGACCCCGCAGATCTACCCGGAAGGGAAACTCCGCTGCAGCGCGCCGGTATTTGAACCCGGCGGCGGCGGGATCAACGTCGCCCGCGCCGTGACCTTTCTCGGCGGCAAAGCCACCGCCATTTTCCCGATTGGCGGCGCCACCGGCGAGCACCTTGCCGCCCTGCTGGCCGATGAGCAGGTGCCGATCGAGACCGTCGAAACCCGCGACTGGACGCGACAGAACCTGCACGTTCACGTGGCCGCCAGCGGCGAACAGTATCGCTTTGTGATGCCCGGCGCCGCGCTGACAGACGATGAATTCCGCCGCCTGGAAGAAAAAGTCCTGACCATCGACCCCGGCTCACTGCTGGTGATCAGCGGCAGCCTGCCGCCTGGTATCAGCGTCGAAAATCTGATGCAGCTGGTTAAAAATGCGCAACAGCAAGGCCTGCGTTGCATTATCGACAGCTCCGGCGATGCGCTGGCCGCCGCGCTGGACGTCGGCAATATTGAATTAGTGAAGCCAAACCAGAAAGAACTCAGCGCCCTCGTGCAGCGCGATCTGAGCCAGCCTGATGACGTCCGCCTTGCCGCTCAGTCGTTGATCCAGTCCGGTAAAGTGCGCCGGGTGGTGGTCTCCCTCGGTCCGCAGGGGGCGTTAGGGGTTGACGCCAGCGGCAGCGTTCAGGTGGTGCCGCCGCCAATGAAAAGCCAGAGCACCGTCGGCGCCGGCGACAGCATGGTGGGCGCCATGACCTTGCGTCTGGCGGAAAACGCCAGCCTCGAAGACATGGTACGCTTTGGCTTCGCCGCCGGTAGTGCCGCGACCATCAACCAGGGTACCCGCCTCTGTTCGCAGGCCAATACGCAAAAAATCTACGATTATCTCTGCGGACGTTGATTTCCCCTGCCCCTCCGCGCCGGCGGAGGGGAGCCGCGAGATTTGCAGGATGGTCTATGCTGGAAAGGCCATACATAACAACGGGGTGTCGAGATGAGCAATGAAATTACCGCCTGGGTCGTCAGCGTAACCTTCCATGAGCAGGTGCTGACGGAGATCAATGAGGTCAGCAACCATTTTACCCGTGCCGGGTTTGTACTAACGCTCAATGATGAAGAGGGCACGCCCCATGAGCTGGGCACCAATACCTTTGGCCTGCTGAGCGCCCAAACAGCCGAGGAAGTGAAAGCTCTCAGCGCCGGCCTGGCGGAATCGGCCCTTGGCCGTCCGGCAGAAATCGCCGTCAGCACATTCGCCGAGTGGTTAAAAGCTCAATAAATGCGTTTAGCGCAACGGAAAGCGTCAGTTGTGCGTCAGTTCCAGGTTTACCCGGTAGTAATGCGCTAACCTTATGATATGGTGGAAAACATGGGGAGAGACAGCATGTGGCAAGCAATCAGTACTCTTTTACGCGATTGGCATACCGAAGACGCTGAAATCGAACTGAAAACCGAGCTGCCCGGCGGAGAGATCCATTCCGCCTGGCATTTGCGCTTCGGCGGCAAAGATTACTTCGTGAAATGCGACGAACGGGAACTCCTGCCTATCTTCACCGCCGAGGCCGATCAGCTGGAGCTGCTGTCGCGAAGCAAAACCGTTCGCGTACCGCAGGTCTTTGCCGTCGGCAGCGATCGCGACTACAGCTTCGTGGTCATGGAATACCTCCCTCCCCGTCCGCTGGATGCGCATAACGCTTTCCTGCTTGGCCAGCAGTTAGCCCACCTGCATCGGTGGAGCGATCAGCCGCAGTTCGGTCTGGATTTTGATAACGATCTTTCCACCACGCCGCAGCCCAACGCCTGGCAGCGTCGCTGGTCGGTGTTTTTTGCCGAGCAGCGTATCGGCTGGCAGCTGGAGCTGGCGGCGGAGAAAGGGTTGCACTTTGGCGATATCGATACCTTAGTCGATGTGGTACAGCAGCGGCTGGCCAACCATCAGCCGCAACCTTCGCTGCTGCACGGGGACCTGTGGTCCGGCAACTGCGCCTTAGGGCCGGATGGCCCCTACATCTTCGACCCGGCCTGCTACTGGGGCGACCGCGAGTGTGATTTAGCAATGCTGCCGATGCACCCGGAACAACCCCCGCAGATCTATGACGGCTATCAGTCCGTCTCGCCGCTACCGGCTGGTTTTCTCGAGCGTCAGCCGATTTACCAGCTTTATACCCTGCTGAACCGGGCGATATTGTTCGGTGGCCAGCACCTGGTGACAGTCCAGCAGGCGCTGGACGATGTGCTGATGGAAAAAACGCGTTAGACAAGGTTTACGGCGGACCTCACCGGTCCGCCGCCCTGCATTATCAGTTAATCTCGACGCCGTTGAGGCGGAATTTAATGGTCATCGTCACGCCGGTTCCCGGTCTTGCCTGCTCGTAACGCCATCTGCGCATCGCGCTTTTCACCTCGCGCTCGAACATATTCGCCGGCTGGGCGGAGAGGATCTGCAAATTATCAATTCGGCCATCTGGCGTGACGTCAAACTTCACCCGCACCGTCCCTTCAATGCGCAGCGCCTGAGCGCGCGTCGGATAGGTCGGCTGGACACGGCTGATGGCCCGCGGGCCACTCGGGGCAGTGACGGTGGGTTTGGCCGCTGCGGTGGAGGTGCTCGGCGCGGTGCGCGCTGGCGTCGTATTGTTGTTTTCAAACGGTGAAGCCGGACGCGGCTCCGCTGCCGGCTTGACGTCCCGCTTAGGCTGCTCAACCTTTTTCTCCGGCTTGGGCTTCGGTTTAGGTTTGGGCTTCGGCTTAGGTTCTGGTTTATGGATCACCACCGGCGCCTCTTTCGGCGGCTCAGGGACCACCTCAGGTTCCGGCTCTGGTTCGGGTTCAACAACGGGCTGCACGACGGGTTGCGCCGCCGGGGGCGGCTCAAGATCGGCCGGCGCCACCATGGTGATCTCTATCGGCTGCGTCGGGGAAGGCTGTTCAATAACCTGATGTACCGAGGTATAAAGCAACCCCGCCACAACGGCACCGTGGATAGCCACGGACAGCAGCGTTGGCCACGGGAAGCGGCGAGGTAAATCAAGGGTCATTGCGCTCATAATCGTTTCTGTTGAAAAATGATGCTCCGATTTTAAATGCAAATAGCAATCATATTCAATAAGCCGTCTTAACCTGAGTCAATTTTTGCCGCCATTTGCGGAAAAAAGCCGCGTCGGCAGGGCATTCGGCGCCGGGGCGCATCTTTGCATTGCAGTCCATCGTCGTTTAACTTAACGTAATTCGCCTGTTTATTGATAAGGAGCTTTGCCGTGCTTTACGTTATCTACGCTGAAGATATCGCCGATTCTCTGGAAAAGCGGCTCTCGGTTCGCCCCGCGCATCTTGCGCGTCTACAACTTTTACATGATGAAGGTCGGTTGCTTACCGCCGGACCAATGCCGGCCGTTGACAGCAACGAACCGGGCGCAGCCGGATTCAGCGGCTCAACGGTAATCGCTGAGTTTGAATCGCTGGAAGCGGCTCAGGCCTGGGCCAATGACGATCCGTACATTGCAGCTGGCGTCTACCGCCAGGTCTCTGTTAAGCCATATAAGAAAGTATTTTGAAAATACCCTTTTCTTTTTCTGGTTAACCGCAAAAACACACCAGGCCATCAGATGAAAGGGCGCATTTTTCTACACAACATTAAAATGCCGCCCTTTTTAACCGCACGAAAGCGCTGGCTGTTATCCGCCTGAGATGCCTGGAAGATGAGCACATCTCTTCCCCAGCGACGACATCATCGACCATCACCTCGCCTTTTGCGGCAACAGAAAATGCCGACCAAACGTCGACGCCCGGCATGATATTGAATGGCTAATATATTCAATAAGTCTGTGACAGAGATCTTGCATGGATCTATCGCTTGCTTTGCATGCCAGCGCATCCCGACATCGTCCGGTAAATCTTAAACACAGTTGAAAGAAGATCGTTAAAGAGAGAGGGATTCTCAGCAACAGATATTAACGCCTGGAGTAAATAAGCATGTATATCCGGTTCAGCTGACATAGGACCAAATATCGCCTATCTTGCTGCATTCAGGATCGCGGTGTCTGGAAAGCAACCGGAAATAAAAAAATGCGCTGATCCAGGCATATCCCATAGGGATGAACGTATAAAGATCACGTGACCAGATTTACGTTACAGAGGATTTTTTTAATGCCTATTAATTTCGTTAGGTAAAATTCACGCGGAGTGATTGTAGGGTTATTATTGGTTGGTTAAAATATTTGAACGGGAATAACAAATGTTTTCAATAAGCCCTGCATTTTTTTGGGCTACCATTTATGCACCTGACGCTTATGAGGATTTTTGTATGAACACCCTGAAAAAAACCGCATTATTTTCTCTGCTTGCCTTATATATTCCTGTATCACAGGCCGCTGCGACAGAATATAGCCTGGATCCACAGCATACTTCGGTTGTTATTGCCTGGAACCATTTTGGTTTCTCTAACCCTACCGCCTATATCTCTGATGTTTCAGGGAAACTTTCTTTTGACAAAGATAACCCAGAGAAATCCTCTGTGCACGTCACGCTGCCAGTCAAAACCATTGATACGCATGTCAAAGCGTTAACGGATGAGTTTTTAGGCAAAGAGTACTTCGATGTCAAAACGTATCCTGAGGCAACCTTTCAGAGCACCCGGGTGGAAAGTAAAGGCGGCAATAAATATGATGTTGAAGGTAACCTGACCATTAAAGGCATCACCAAACCGGTAGTATTGCATGCCACCCTGAACAAGCAGGACATGCATCCGATGGTGAAAAAGGAGGCCATTGGTTTTGATGCCACTGGGGTAATAAAACGTTCAGACTTCAAGCTTGATAAATATGTTCCGGCGGTGAGTGATAACGTAACCATCACGTTATCTACGGAAGCCTATGCCAAATAAATTTACAGCCACAAAAGCGGTGCATTTTAATCAGAGTGGTCACCCCGATAGTTAGCATGAAATTGAAAAACGATCGACAACCCCGCGCCCTGTTCAGGCTTCTGCAGGGCGGTTAATGTCTGTCGCAGAATAAGGAGTTCTGTCGGTAATTCCCCGTCATACCCTGACAGACATCGCATAGATATTTCAATAGGCCATCTGGCGATGTTAAAAGGGAGTTCAGCGCAGAGCTGAGAAAACGACAACGGCACCGGGCACGGTGCCGTTAGCCTGCTCGCTTAACAGTCGGGGAAAATAAACAGCAGTGCATGACGCTGCCGTTTCACCAGCCCCTTCCTGATGGCGAGGATCCGCATATTGCGGCGTGATTGGGCTTCCAGCCAGCGCGCTTTACGGCGATTCACCTGTCTCAGCATGCGCCAGCGCCCTACTTCCGTTCTACTACGCTTCATTGCAACGACTCTACGAGTGAAAACAGCCCCCATTATAAACCTCTGCCTGCGGCTGACCACCGCTTTCGCTGCGTTTTTATTTGCCAGAAAAATACTGATGCGTAAACTCATCACATAACGTCATTCAAAAGGATTTTACATCTATGACAACCTTTTACACGGTGGTGAACTGGCTGGTCATTCTGGGGTACTGGCTGTTGATCGCCGGTGTAACATTACGAATTCTAATGAAACGCCGCGCTGTGCCGTCCGCGATGGCATGGTTATTGATAATTTATATTCTGCCGCTGGTGGGGATCATCGCCTATCTCTCCTTTGGCGAGCTGCATCTTGGCAAGCGGCGGGCAGAACGCGCGAGGGCGATGTGGCCTTCCACGGCCAAATGGTTAAACGACCTCAAAGCCTGCAAACATATCTTCGCGGAAGATAACAGCCCGGTGGCCGAGTCCCTGTTCAAGCTGTGCGAACGGCGCCAGGGCATTGGCGGCGTAAAAGGCAACCAGCTGCAGCTGCTGACGGAATCTGACGACGTCATGCAGGCCCTGATCCGCGATATTCAACTGGCTCGCCATAATATTGAGATGGTCTTCTATATCTGGCAGCCAGGCGGCATGGCCGACAGCGTCGCCGAATCGCTGATGGCCGCCGCCCGTCGCGGGGTTCACTGCCGGTTGATGCTCGACTCCGCGGGCAGTGTGGCTTTTTTCCGCAGCCCATGGGCGGCAATGATGCGTAACGCCGGCATTGAAGTGGTCGAGGCTCTCAAGGTCAATCTGATGCGTGTGTTTCTGCGCCGGATGGACCTGCGTCAGCATCGCAAAATGGTGATGATCGATAACTATATCGCCTACACCGGCAGCATGAATATGGTTGATCCCCGCTACTTTAAACAGGACTCAGGGGTCGGACAGTGGATTGACCTGATGGCGCGCATGGAAGGCCCGGTGGCGACCTCGATGGGCATCGTCTACTCCTGTGACTGGGAGATCGAGACCGGAAAGCGTATTCTGCCACCGCCGCCGGACGTCAATATCATGCCGTTTGAAGAGGCCAGTGGACATACTATCCACACGATCGCCTCCGGACCGGGCTTTCCGGAAGATCTGATTCATCAGGCTCTCCTCACCGCCGCCTATGCGGCGAAAGAGCATTTGATCATGACCACACCCTACTTCGTACCCAGCGACGACCTGCTGCACGCGATCTGTACCGCTGCCCAGCGCGGCGTGGACGTGAGTATTATTTTACCGCGCAAGAACGATTCGCTGCTGGTGGGCTGGGCCAGCCGGGCCTTTTTCACCGAGCTGCTGGCAGCAGGGGTGAAGATTTACCAGTTCGAAGGCGGCCTGTTGCATACCAAGAGCGTGCTGGTCGATGGCGAACTGAGTCTGGTGGGTACCGTGAATCTGGATATGCGCAGCCTGTGGCTCAATTTTGAAATCACGCTGGTCATCGATGACGCCGGCTTCGGCAGCGATCTGGCGGCGGTCCAGGATGACTATATCTCGCGCTCGCGCCTGCTGGACGCCCGTCGCTGGTTAAAACGTCCGCTGTGGCAGCGGATCGCCGAGCGACTGTTTTACTTCTTCAGCCCGTTGCTGTAAAACGTGCCCATCAGATACCGAATGAGTAGCAATCATGGATATGGATTTAAACAACCGTCTGACCGAAGACGAAACGCTTGAGCAGGCATACGACATCTTCCTCGAACTGGCGGCCGATAACCTCGACCCGGCGGACATCATTCTGTTTAACCTGCAGTTTGAGGAGCGCGGCGGCGCCGAGCTGTTCGACCCGTCTGCAGACTGGGAAGAGCATGTGGATTACGATCTGAACCCGGATTTCTTCGCCGAAGTGGTGATTGGCCTGGCGGATACCGACGGCGGGGAAATCAATGATATCTTCGCCCGCGTACTGCTGTGCCGCGAGAAAGATCATAAGCTGTGTCATATTCTGTGGCGTGAATAACGCTGACCAGCCAGTGAAAAGCCTGCCGCGTTCCTCCCGGCAGGCTTTTTTTATGCCGAGGGTTTACTGCGGTAACGCATGGCCACAGGCGTGACAAAACCGGGCGTTATCGTCATGGTGGCCCTGCTGGCACTGCGGGCATACCCGCTGCTGACGCCGCCGGTTCAGGGCGCTGGTCATATGGGTGGTGATAAGCCCGGTCGGAATGGCAATAATGGAGTATCCGATCAGGATGAGAATGGAGGCCAGGATGCGGCCCAGCGGTGTATGCGGCGTGATATCCCCGTAGCCGACGGTAGTGATGGTTACAATGGCCCAATAGACCGAAGCGTTGAGCGTGGTAAAACCATACTCTGGCCCTTCTATCAGGTACATTAACGAGCCGAAAATCACCATCACAATGGCGATAAACGAATAGAACAGGATCAGCTGATGGCGCGCGCTGACAATCGCCCGCCAGAACACATTGAGCGAAGGCATAAAGCGCAACAGTTTGAGAATACGCAACGCGCGGATCGCCCGCATTGCCCGCCAGGCAAAGACATAATTGAGGCTAATTTCCGGCCACAGCCACATCACGTACAGCGGCAGGATGGTCGCTAAGTCAATAAACCCCCAGAAGCTGAAAATGTAGTGGAGCGGATTGGGCCATGTCGCAATACGCAGCAGATACTCCAGGGTAAAGACCGCGGTCACCAGCAGCTCCAGCCAGACGAAAATATGCCATTCATCTAATGTCAGATGATATTGCGTGCCCAGCCCCGACTCGACAAATATCACCACCACGCTGAGCAATGCGAAAAGTCCGCACAGACCTTCGAAGCGGCGGCCGGAACGTCGGTTTTGATCGAAAAGCAAATGATAAAGCCGCAGGCGAGCGGCAGAAAGCATACCCACTTCGTTAACCTCGCAAAAAAAAGGGCTGACCTGCGTCAGCCCCTGAGATTATAACGGGTCTACCTTAAGGCAGGAAACCGCATGGCGGAAGCTGCCTTCCAGCACCGGACGGGTTTTGGCGCACTCCGGTCCAGCGAGCGGACAGCGGGTGCGGAAGACACAGCCCGAAGGCGGATTAATCGGCGAGGGTAATTCGCCCTCCAGCAGTTGGATGGTTTTCGTTTTTTCGAGGTCCGGATCGGGGATCGGCACCGCCGACATCAGCGCTTTGGTATAGGGATGCAGCGGATTATGGTACACCTCATCGTAGGTTCCCAGCTCCACCGCATGGCCCAGATACATCACCAGTACGCGATCGGAGATGTGCTTAACTACCGCCAGATCGTGGGCGATAAATATCAGCGACAGTCCCATTTCACGCTGCAGCTGCTGCAGCAGGTTGACCACCTGGGCCTGGATGGACACGTCAAGTGCGGACACCGGCTCATCGCAGATAATCAGCTTCGGCTCGAGGATCAGCGCCCGGGCGATGCCGATACGCTGGCACTGGCCGCCGGAAAACTCGTGCGGATAGCGGTTGATAAGGTTCGGCAGCAATCCTACCTTCATCATCATCGCCTTCACGCGGTCGCGCACTTCCTGACGCGGCATCTTCGGATGATAGGTACGCAGCGGTTCAGCGATGATTTCTCCGATGGTCATACGCGGGTTCAGCGAGGCCAGCGGATCCTGGAAGATCATCTGGATATCGCTGCGCACGTCGCGCCACTCTTCCTGCTTCATGCCCAGCAGATCTTTACCCAACCAGGCCACTTTGCCATCGGTGGCCTTCACCAGGCCAATGATGGCGCGGGCGAAAGTCGATTTACCGCAGCCTGACTCCCCCACCACGCCGAGGGTCTCGCCTTCATAGAGACGCAGCGTCACGCCATCTACGGCTTTCAGCGTTTTCGACGGCTGCCAGAACCACTGTTTGCCATCTTTAATATCGAAATGCACCTTCAGGTCGGCAATTTCGAGCAGGACTTTTCGTTGTTCAGTTACGGCGTTCATAGCAGATCCCCCACCGGTTTAAAGCAGGCGCGCAGGCGGCCTGGCGCGAAAGACTCCAGCGGCGGCGCGCTGCTGCACTGTTCCATTGCATGCGGACAGCGCGGCTGGAATGGGCAGCCTTTCGGCAAACGCAGCAGGTTCGGCGGGTTGCCCGGAATGGTCAACAACGCATCGCCTTCGGCATCCAGACGAGGAACCGCATTCAACAGCCCAATAGAGTATGGGTGCGACGGCTGATAGAAGACATCGCGCGCCTGACCGTACTCCATGGTGCGGCCCGCATACATCACCAGCACTTTATCGCAGATCCCCGCCACGACTCCGAGGTCATGGGTGATCATAATGATGGCCGTATTAAATTCGCGTTTCAGCTCATTCAGTAACGTCATGATCTGCGCCTGCACAGTGACGTCCAGGGCGGTGGTCGGCTCATCGGCAATCAGCAGCCGCGGCCGGCACAGTAGCGCCATGGCAATCATCACGCGCTGGCGCATCCCGCCGGAGAACTCGTGCGGGAACATCTTCATGCGCTTGCGCGCTTCCGGCATTTTCACCGCGTCGAGCATTTTGACCGACTCCTCAAATGCTTCGGCTTTGCTCAGCCCCTTATGCAGCATCAGGACTTCCATTAACTGCTCTCCCACCCGCATATATGGGTTCAGAGAGGTCATCGGATCCTGGAAAATCATCGAGATTTGCTCGGCGCGCAGTTTGTTCAGCTCACGCTCGGGCAAATTGAGGATTTGCCGACCGTTAAAGGTGGCGGAACCCCCGATGCGACCGTTGGCCGCCAGCAGCCCCATCAGGGCGAAGGCGGTCTGCGATTTACCGGAGCCGGACTCCCCGACAATACCGAGCGTCTCCCCCGCCTGGAGGGTGAAGTTCAGATCATTGACGGCGGTGACATCGCCATCCGGCGTTTTAAAGGTGACGCGAAGATCTTTCACGTCCAGCAGCAGGCCGCTGTGACTCTGCGCTTGCGGCGCTTTTGCCGTTTCAATCATGGTCATGGCAGCGCTCCTTAGCGGTCTTTCGGGTCGAGGGCATCACGCAGACCATCGCCGATAAAGTTGAAACAGAACAGGGTCACCACCAGGAAACCCGCCGGGAACAGCAACAGCCAGGGCGAGACCTCCATTGAGTTGGCGCCATCGCTGAGCAACGCCCCCCAGCTGCTGAGCGGCTCCTGCGTCCCCAGCCCCAGGAAGCTGAGGAAAGATTCGAAGAGGATCATACTGGGGACCAGCAGCGAGGCGTACACCACCACCACGCCCAGCACATTAGGAACGATATGGCGCAGCACGATGCTCGCTGTGGAGACACCGCCGACCTGCGCCGCCTCAATAAACTCTTTGCGCTTCAGGCTCAAGGTCTGTCCGCGTACGATACGGGCCATATCCAGCCAGGAGACCATGCCGATAGCGACAAAAATCAGCAGGATATTCTGACCAAAAAAGGTCACCAGCAGGATAACGAAGAACATAAACGGGAAGGAGTTGAGGATCTCCAGCAGACGCATCATCACCGAATCCACTTTGCCGCCGAGATACCCGGAAAGCGAACCGTACAGCGTGCCGAGGATCACCGCCACCAGCGCCGCCGCCACCCCAACCATCAGCGAAATACGCCCGCCGATCGCCACGCGCACCAGCAGATCGCGACCGGAGGAGTCGGTCCCAAAGTAGTGGCCAGAGGCCATGTCCGGGGCATTGGACATCATGCCCCAGTCGGTATCGAAATAGGAGAATGACGACACCATCGGCGCGAAGGTCACGAACAGCGCAATGAGCACCAGCATAATCAAGCTGGTGACCGCGGCGCGGTTATGCATAAAACGGCGACGCGCATCCTGCCAGAGGCTACGCCCCTCCACTTCCAGCTTCTCACTGAAGTTTTCCAGCGCCTCGCTATTTTTCTTACTTAACATCATGGCGAACTCCGGCTTCAGTAGCGAATCTTCGGATCGATAACGGCGTAAAGCACGTCAACGATGGCGTTGAACAGAATAGTCAGGGCGCCCACGAGGATCGTCAGGCTGAGCACCAGCGAGTAGTCGCGGTTAAGCGCCCCGTTAACGAACAGCTGGCCAATCCCCGGCAGGCCGTAAATGGTTTCAATGACCATTGAGCCCGTAATGATGCCCACGAAAGCCGGCCCCATATAGGAGAGCACCGGCAGCAGCGCCGGCTTCAGCGCATGGCGCAAAATAATGCGGCGCATCGGCAGTCCCTTCGCCCGCGCGGTGCGGATAAAGTTAGAGTGCAGCACTTCAATCATTGAGCCGCGGGTAATTCGCGCGATGCTGGCGATATAGGCCAGGGAAAGCGCCACCATCGGCAGGATCATAAATTTCAACGCCCCGCCGTTCCAGCCGCCGCCCGGCAGCCAGTGCAGGGTAATAGCAAAGATCATCACCAGCAGAGGCGCCACCACAAAGCTCGGAATAACCACGCCGGTCATGGCTACCCCCATCACCGCATAGTCCCAGCGGGTATTCTGCTTCAAAGCGGCAATAACGCCCGCAGCGACGCCGATCACTACCGCCAGCAAAAAGGCAGCGAAGCCCAGTTTCGCCGAAACCGGGAAGCTGGCCGCCACCAGATCGTTGACCGAATAATCTTTGTATTTAAAGGAGGGACCAAAATCGCCATGCGCCAGCTGCTTCAGGTAATTGAAGTACTGCGTCATGATGGGGTCGTTTAAATGGTATTTTGCTTCAATATTCGCCATGACTTCCGGCGGTAGCGTGCGTTCCCCGGTAAAAGGACTTCCCGGAGCCAGACGCATCATGAAGAATGAAATGGTAATAAGAATGAATAGCGTCGGAATCGCTTCCAGACAGCGACGTAAGATAAATTTTAACATTGCCCGTACCTTCTGGCGTGTGCCTTTGCACTGCTCTCAAATAAGACACGATGGAGCGAGCACAGGCCCGCTCCACGTATTGCCATTAATGTTTGATAACGTAAAGGTCTTTGGTATAGACGTTATCCATCGGGTCTTTACCGGTGTAGCCACCGACCCACGGTTTCACCAGGCGGGCGTTAACGTAGTAATAGACCGGTACGATCGCGCTGTCTTTGTCCAGCTGCTGCTCTGCTTTCGCATAGGCTGCAGTGCGCTGCGCTTCATCGGATGCTTTCACGGATTCAGCCATAATCTTATCGAACGCCGGGCTCTTATAGTGCGCAGTGTTCATTGAGCTGTCTGAAAGCATGGTATTCAGGAATGAGGTTGGCTCGTTATAGTCGGCGCACCAGCCTGCACGCGCCACGTCATAGGTACCCTGATGACGGGTATCGAGGAACGTTTTCCACTCCTGGTTGACTAACTTCACGTCAATGCCCAGGTTTTTACGCCACAGCGAGGCGGCGGCAATCGCCAGCTTCTTGTGCAAATCAGAGGTGTTATAGAGCAGGTTGAAGGTCAACGGTTTATCGGCGCTATAGCCGGCTTCGGCCAGCAGTTTTTTCGCTTCTTCATTCCGTTTTTCCTGCGACCAGGTAAACCATTCCGGCTCGGTCAGTTTCGCGCCATCGGTATACGGCGGGGTGTAGCCGTAGGCCGGCAGATCGCCCTGTCCTTTTACCTTATTGGCAATAATGTCGCGGTCCAGACCCAGCTTCAGCGCGGTACGTACGCGCACGTCGGTGAACGGTGCTTTCTGATTGTTAATTTCGTAGTAATAAGTACACAGATACGGGTCAACGTGCAGCTCGTTCGGGATCTCTTTTTTCAGTTTCTGGAAGAGCTCGATCGGCAGCTGGTTATAGGTCATATCCAGCTCACCGCTGCGGTAACGGTTAACATAGGTCACTTCAGAAGAGGTCGGCAGCCAGGTGACAGTGTTAATAACGGTTTTGGCATTATCCCAGTAATGTGGGTTGCGCTCCATGACGATACGTTCGTTGACCACCCAGTCTTTCAGGGTGTACGCGCCGTTGGTGACGATATTGCCAGGCTGCGTCCACTTCTCGCCAAATTTTTCAATCGCTGGTTTGTAGACAGGAGACATCGCCGGGTTAACCAGCAGTTTATAAAAATAGGGTACTGGCTCGCTGAGGGTGACTTCCAGCGTGTGGTCGTCAATGGCTTTTACGCCCAGTTCGCTCGGAGCTTTCTTGCCGTCAATGATTTCGTCGACGTTCACGATATGACCATACTGCGGATAGCTGGCATAAGGAGACGCGGTTTTCGGATCCACCAGACGCTGCCAGCTATAAACGAAGTCCTGGGCGGTCACCGGCTCGCCGTTAGACCATTTCGCATCTTTACGCAGATGGAAAGTCCAGACTTTGAAATCTTTATTATCCCAGCTCTCTGCCACGCCAGGGATCGGGTGGCCATCTTTCGGCGAGGTATTCAGCAAGCCTTCGAACAGGTCGCGGCTAATATTCGCCTCAGGCACCCCTTCGATTTTATTCGGGTCCAGCGATTGCGGTTCGGCGCCGCTATTTCGCACCAGCGTTTGCTTATCCGAAAGCTGCACACCGGCCGGGACATCCGCTGCCATAGCCATATTGCCGGCCATGAGTGCGGATAGCACTCCCGCGGCGATCAAACGTTTTTTAGTGATGATGGTCATTGTGTTGTAACTCCAGTCATTATAATTACTGGTTTTTTAACCAGCCTGTTTTTTTCCCGTTTAGGGGATCTGTCCAGCGCAGGAGTGTTTGCGATTGGCAGATTGCTATCACCGACTTATTTATTACGACCGCTCGAACGGCAGTCTTAACGTCGATTCGTTCCCCCTCGCTGGGGGGCAGTTCCGGCATAGCGAGATCATTAAAAATGATTCTCATTTACGCACATAATTCAGCAGACGATAACGGCGGAAAGTACCAAAAGGTAAACACCTCCGCCAATGCAATTTGCAAATATGTTACCGGATTCTCTTTTATTGCCGGCTTTGCCAGCGTTACTCGCGGTTGCCACAAAACACCGATAGAAAAATATCATTATTAATCATTTAGTTATGATGCTTTCACCAGCCAACATACTGATCAACGACCGCAAGATGATTTTTTGTACAAAAATTTAACAATAGATTACTTTTTAGCACATTCATCTACAGCCTTGTTAAAATTACTAATATCATTTCGATGATCCGACAGCAAGTACCAGAGAATGATGTGAAGAAAATAACATCACAGGATGGGGAGACGTGAGGGGAATGTTAAGAGAAATATTTCATATATTAATGAAAATTATGGAATTAATAGCGATATCGCAAAATGTTATTCTTACCGCCGGTTACGCGCTGGCTAATAGGTTTTGCTAATAATCGCGAAGGCGAGAAGGGAACCTACCCGCCTGCGTGGCAACCAGCTAACTCAGCAGCCCCGGAAAGAGCGCTTTAATCCCCGTCACAATAAACTCAATGCCAAGGGCCATCAGCAGCAGGCCCATAATACGGGTGATAACGTTGATCCCTGTCTGCCCTAGCAGACGCACCAGCCACGGCGCCATGCGGAAAATCCCCCAGCAGCAGAGGGCAAAGACGGCAATCGCCAGTGAAAAACCGACGAGGTGCACCCAGGAGTGATACCGCGTACCCCACACGATAGTGGAACTGATTGCCCCCGGTCCGGCCATTAGCGGTAGCGCGAGAGGAACCACGCCGATGCTCTCCCGCACCGCCGTCTCCGACTTCTCCTGCTTGTTCTGCTTATCTTCACCGAGCTTACCGCTGATCATCGACATCGCGATGGTCACCACTAGGATGCCGCCGGCGATACGGAACGAATCAATGGAGATACCAAAAATCTGCAGAATGCCATCGCCGAGAAACAATGACGTCAGGAGGATGATCGCCACCGACAGGTTGGCGGTCAGGTTGGTCTTATTGCGCACTGCTGCCGGTTGGTAGCTGGTCATACTAATGAACACCGGAATAATGCCCACCGGGTTAACCAGAGCAAATAAGCCGATGAAAAACTTGAAATATGCAGAAAAATCGAACAGTGATTGAGTCACAATGGGCTCCGCAGCATCATCAAAATTGGCGGTTGACTGTTAACAGCATAAAATAACTGCGCGAAACATACGCTTTTTGCATGCAATATTCATTATAAATATGCATAACCCGGTGATATGTATCGAATGTTAGCTATTTGTAGTTTTAATGCTAATCGTTTTTTTAATTTCAAAACCCTCCCATTACACTTGATCGAACCGGTCAAAAAGCAGTCAGCTGAAAGGTATCAGCAGTGCCAATACTTGATCTAAATCACGTAATTTGTACTCAGAAGTGAGTAATCTTGATGACACCAACAGAGTGGAAGGCAGCAGTACCTGAAAGTTAAAAAGATAAAGCTTTTTTAGTAAATCGGTAAAACAGCGTCCTGATTTTCCTACATAAACATTTACATGCAAGCTGTTTACAGCCTGTCTATAATGTCGAATCGAGCGACTGATTTACTAAAAAAGTTTAACATTATCAGGAGAGCATTATGGCTGTTACTAATATCGCTGAACTGAACGCGCTTGTTGAGCGTGTCAAGAAAGCCCAGCGTGAATATGCCAGTTTCACTCAAGAACAAGTCGACAAAATCTTCCGCGCCGCCGCGCTGGCCGCTGCAGATGCTCGAATCCCTCTCGCCAAAATGGCCGTTGCCGAATCCGGCATGGGCATCGTTGAAGACAAAGTGATCAAAAACCACTTCGCTTCCGAATACATCTACAACGCTTATAAAGACGAAAAAACCTGTGGCGTCCTGTCAGAAGACGACACTTTTGGTACCATCACTATCGCTGAACCTATCGGCATCATCTGCGGTATCGTTCCGACCACGAACCCGACTTCAACAGCCATCTTCAAATCGCTCATCAGCCTGAAGACGCGTAACGCCATCATTTTCTCTCCGCACCCGCGTGCTAAAGAAGCCACTAACAAAGCGGCTGACATTGTCCTGCAGGCTGCCATCGCTGCCGGCGCACCGAAAGACCTGATTGGTTGGATCGATCAGCCGTCTGTTGAGCTGTCTAACGCCCTGATGCACCACCCGGATATCAACCTGATCCTTGCAACCGGTGGTCCAGGCATGGTGAAAGCAGCATACAGCTCCGGTAAACCTGCTATCGGCGTAGGTGCCGGTAACACCCCGGTGGTCATTGATGAAACGGCTGACATCAAACGCGCCGTTGCTTCCGTTCTGATGTCTAAAACCTTCGATAACGGCGTTATCTGTGCTTCTGAGCAGTCCGTTGTGGTGGTTGATTCCGTTTATGACGCGGTTCGCGAACGTTTCGCCAGCCACGGCGGCTACCTGCTGCAGGGTAAAGAGCTGAAAGCCGTTCAGGACATTATCCTGAAAAATGGCGCGCTGAACGCCGCTATCGTTGGTCAGCCTGCAGCGAAAATCGCTGAACTGGCAGGCTTCACCGTACCGGCCACGACTAAAATCCTGATTGGCGAAGTCACCGACGTTGACGAAAGCGAGCCGTTTGCTCACGAAAAACTGTCTCCGACGCTGGCGATGTACCGTGCGAAAGATTTCGAAGACGCCGTGACCAAAGCAGAAAAACTGGTCGCCATGGGCGGTATCGGTCATACCTCTTGCCTGTACACCGACCAGGATAACCAGCCGGCTCGCGTGGCTTACTTCGGCCAGATGATGAAAACGGCGCGTATCCTGATCAACACCCCGGCTTCTCAGGGTGGTATCGGTGACCTGTACAACTTCAAACTCGCTCCTTCCCTGACTCTGGGTTGTGGTTCCTGGGGTGGTAACTCCATCTCTGAAAACGTTGGTCCGAAACACCTGATCAACAAGAAAACCGTTGCTAAGCGAGCTGAAAACATGTTGTGGCACAAACTTCCGAAATCTATCTACTTCCGTCGTGGCTCCCTGCCTATCGCACTGGATGAAGTGATTACTGATGGTCACAAACGCGCGCTGATCGTGACTGACCGCTTCCTGTTCAACAACGGTTATGCCGATCAGATCACCTCCGTACTGAAAGCGGCGGGTGTGGAAACTGAAGTCTTCTTCGAAGTTGAAGCTGACCCGACGCTGACCATCGTACGTAAAGGTGCTGAACTGGCGAACTCCTTCAAACCAGACGTGATCATCGCGCTGGGCGGCGGTTCCCCGATGGATGCGGCGAAAATCATGTGGGTCATGTACGAACATCCGGAAACCCACTTCGAAGAACTGGCCCTGCGCTTTATGGATATCCGTAAACGTATCTACAAGTTCCCGAAAATGGGAGTTAAAGCCAAGATGGTGGCGATCACTACCACCTCCGGTACCGGTTCTGAAGTTACGCCGTTCGCCGTTGTGACCGACGACGCGACAGGTCAGAAATATCCGCTGGCGGACTACGCGCTGACCCCGGATATGGCCATCGTCGATGCCAACCTGGTGATGGATATGCCGAAATCGCTGTGTGCGTTCGGTGGTCTGGATGCAGTAACCCACGCCCTGGAAGCTTACGTTTCCGTTCTGGCTTCTGAGTTCTCTGACGGCCAGGCTCTGCAGGCGCTGAAGCTGCTGAAAGAGTACCTGCCGGCGTCCTACCACGAAGGTTCCAAGAACCCGGTTGCCCGCGAGCGCGTACACAGTGCCGCTACCATCGCCGGTATTGCGTTTGCTAACGCCTTCCTCGGCGTGTGCCACTCCATGGCGCACAAACTGGGTTCCCAGTTCCATATCCCGCACGGTCTGGCCAACGCCCTGCTGATCTGCAACGTTATCCGCTACAACGCGAATGACAACCCGACCAAGCAGACCGCGTTCAGCCAGTACGACCGTCCGCAGGCTCGTCGTCGCTACGCTGAAATCGCCGATCACCTGGGTCTCTCCGCACCGGGCGACCGCACCGCAGCGAAAATCGAGAAACTGCTGGCATGGCTGGAAAGCGTGAAAGCTGAGCTGGGTATTCCGAAATCTATCCGCGAAGCTGGCGTTCAGGAAGCTGACTTCCTGGCCCACGTTGATAAGCTGTCTGAAGATGCATTCGATGACCAGTGCACCGGCGCTAACCCGCGCTACCCGCTGATCTCCGAACTGAAACAGATCCTGCTGGATACCTACTACGGTCGCGAGTTCGTCGAAGGCGAAGCCGCCGCGAAAGCCGAAGCGGCACCAGTGAAAGCTGAGAAAAAAGCGAAAAAATCCGCTTAATCAACAAGCATAAACGTTCTGCAAGCCCCGTCATCTGACGGGGCTTTTTTTTGCCTGCCGTCAGCCATGCTTTAACCCTGCTAACCCAACGGAGCGCAGGCAATAAAAAAGGCGCCTACAGGCGCCTGGACGAGCTTCTGCGCGTATTAGCAGGGGCGGTGCAGGTTTTGTACCTGGGTTAACGAGCCGACGCTCAGCGCTTCTTTATAATGCTTACGACAGACTGAAACGTATCGTTCATTACCGCCGATGACGACCTGCTCGCCCTCATTATAAGGACGCCCCTCCTGATCGAGGCGCAGCACCATGCTAGCCTTTCGTCCGCAGAAACAGATGGTTTTTAGCTCCACCAGCTTATCTGACCAGGCCAGCAAATACTGGCTACCGGTGAAGAGCTCACCGCGAAAGTCTGTCCGCAGGCCATAGCAAAGCACCGGAATGTCCAGCGTATCGACAACTTCAGACAGCTCATGAACCTGCTCGCGCGTCAGAAACTGGCTTTCATCCACCAGCACGCAGTGAATCGGTTTTAACTTGTGCTCTGCGGCAATATCGTTATATAGCGACGTCTGTGGATTATACAAACGGGCCGGCGATGAGAGACCGATACGCGAGCTAACTTTTCCGGCGCCAAAGCGGTCATCAATCTCAGCGGTATAAACGACGGTACGCATCCCCCGCTCCTGGTAATTGTACGAAGATTGCAACAGAGCGGTCGACTTACCTGCATTCATTGCAGAGTAGTAGAAATAAAGTTGTGCCATCGGCTGCGTGACCCCAATCAAAGTGTTTTATCGCGGCGGCGATTATACCATATTTTATGCGTACAGCCGCCCGTTTAGCAGGGGTATTGTATCGCAGCCGAAGAGCCTGCAAAGCCAAAGGATTAAGAGGATGAATTGAATTTACAGGGCCATTATTTGTGCGCCCCGTTACGCTACTGGCGGGGTAACCATTGTCTTTTCGTGCTTATAGGGCGGTTAACTATGGGGCTATAAGCTGGGCCGCACGTTGTTTTATATTAAGTCTCGTAACCAAAAATGCGCTAATACTGACGAGGGTTATTTACCCATGTAAAGGATAATTTTTCTCACCGTACCTCAGAAAAAGCATACCGTCTCAGGGTTTTAGCTTACCTTCTCCTCATCGCTATAAGGATGAAAGATGTGAAGCGGCACGGGAATTTTAACTTAAATTAATTAATTCTCGCGACAAATAACCAGTAATTTTGAATTCCTTACATTCCCCCCTATTGCACAACGCATTTTATCGCTCTATTATTAGTTCAACAAACCACCCCACAATATAAGTTTGAGATTACTACAATGAGCGAAGCACTTAAAATTTTGAACAACATCCGTACTCTTCGTGCGCAGGCAAGAGAATGCACCCTGGAAACGCTCGAAGAAATGCTGGAAAAATTAGAAGTCGTTGTTAACGAGCGCCGTGAAGAAGAAAACGCCGCCGCAGCAGAAATTGAAGAACGTACGCGTAAGCTGCAGCAATACCGTGAAATGCTGATTGCTGACGGTATTGATCCGAATGAACTGCTGAGCACCATGGCAGCCGTTAAAGCCGGTACCAAAACCAAGCGTGCTGCACGTCCGGCTAAATACAGCTATGTCGACGAAAACGGCGAAACCAAAACCTGGACCGGCCAGGGCCGTACCCCGGCGGTGATCAAAAAAGCAATGGATGAGCAAGGTAAATCACTGGACGATTTCCTGATCTAATCTCCGTTGTTTTGATATAAAAAATCCCGCTGCGGCGGGATTTTTTTTGCTCCAGGGCCGATATAAAAAACCGGGAGCGCATTGCGACTCCCGGTTTTGTGCTTTCAGCAGCGCTGCGGATTACTTCGCAACCGCGGTTTCCAGCCAGGCTTTAAAATCGTCACCCAGCGTTTTGTGGCGAATACCATATTCGACGAACGCCTGCATGTAGCCAAGCTTATTACCGCAGTCATGGCTCTTGCCTTTCATATGATAAGCTTCGACCGTCTCTTTTTCGATCAGCATATCAATCGCGTCAGTCAACTGAATTTCATCACCGGCACCCGGAGGTGTCTTCGCCAGCAGCGGCCAGATATCGGCGCTGAGGACATAGCGCCCCACCACCGCCAGGTTGGACGGCGCGACGTCAGCTTTCGGCTTCTCTACCACACCCACCATCGGTACGCTTTCGCCCGGCTGCAGAGACTCACCTTTGCAGTCAACCACGCCATAGGCGGTCACGTCCTCGACAGGCTCAACCATAATCTGGCTGGCGCCGGTCTCATCGAAACGAGAAATCATCTCCGCGAGGTTATCGCGGCTCAGATCGGATTCATATTCATCCAGAATAACGTCTGGCAGAATAACCGCGACCGGCTCATCACCCACTACCGGATGGGCGCAAAGTACCGCGTGCCCCAGACCTTTCGCCAGGCCCTGACGAACTTGCATAATGGTTACGTGCGGCGGGCAAATAGACTGCACTTCTTCCAGCAGCTGGCGTTTTACGCGTTTTTCCAGCATCGCTTCCAGCTCAAAACTGGTATCGAAATGGTTTTCGATAGAGTTTTTGGACGAGTGCGTTACCAGAACAATTTCAGTAATTCCTGCAGCGATACATTCATTAACAACGTACTGAATTAACGGCTTATCTACCAGCGGCAGCATTTCTTTTGGAATCGCTTTGGTGGCCGGCAGCATCCTGGTGCCTAATCCCGCAACCGGGATAACCGCTTTTCTGACTTTAGAATTAAGGGCAGCCATTGAAATCTCCTGGACTGTTTGTTTTTTAAACTTCTCGTTACAAATAACGTGTCGAGTATATCAGTCAACCGCGTATTCACTGGTCTGAAAAGCTTCCGATAGCCTCGAATTAGGACTTTTACGCATAAAACTGCTCGATGTTACCACCGGTAAAGGGCAACGGGTAATCCCGTCTGCTTAGATATAACCGTAATTGCTCATTCCGCAGACAACATTAAGCGTAAACGCCCTCCAGCCCCCCAAATTTGGCACTGCCATGAGGTACAACGCTGGCTAATTTGGTTAAGGTAAGCATCACCCAACGTTCCCAAAGGAACGCCATTACTAATCTGAATTTGATGCTCACCGGTATTCAGCGTGCCATTGAGCCCCGCCGACACCAGAATTAAATTTTTCAGTCCGCTGTGGTAATACCCCACTAACAAAGGAAACTGACCGGGAAGGTTTGCCTGACGCAGCAGCTGATTCACCTGTTTTAGCAGACTCCCCATTTCTGGAAGCCGTTGTCCCTGAGGCGCCAGTTGCTCCTGTAACAAGCCATTGAACAACGCGCGCAATAATAAAGCTGCCAGTACGCCATTATCTCCTGCTCGTGTGACATCCAGACAATAGAAGGCCAAATCATTGTCCGAGAGCGGCGCGATATCGAGTACCAGACCGGGTTTATCCGCCGACACCAGCTGGCGATAATGAATGCGGCAGTGCGACATTTCCTGTTGCACCGGCGGCTGTAATTCCTGCAGTAATCGTGAGGCGGCGGTAGGATTACTGACCAGCGCGTCCCAGTCCTCAAATAGACGCTCTTCCTCTTCCACACGTGAACTGAACATCGCAGGATAGAGGCACGCATAAACGGTTTCACGCAGGCGATTGAAATCTTTTACTGGCTTTAACAACACGTCCTGAACGCCAAGCCGCAACGCTTTGGCTATATCGGCCATGTTTTCGGTAGCGGAAATCATCAGGATCGGTAGCTGTTCGCCGCGATTACGCAACGTCTCCACCAGCTCCAGACCGTTCATTCTCGGCATCGAAATGTCGCAAATCATCAGGTCCGGATGCACCTCCGTCATTTTATGCAGGGCATCCTTGCCATCTTCTGCCTGGAAGGTCGTTGCTCCCAGCGAGGTCAGCCATCCATGCAAGAGTGAGCGGAAAACGGGTTCGTCTTCAACTATCAGAATCTGTTTTCCCGCCAATGGCTGCGTCATGATATCTCCCCTGGCTGACGATAATTCAATAGTGGCACGCTATTCTCACTATCGCCTGTCAGAATTTGCTTAAGTCAGGTACTCGTGCGTCAAATCGCGGTACGCACTAAGGGTAATAATTCATCCATTTTCTTTTCTACCGCCAGCTGCCCTGCGGTAATCGCCTCGCCGGCGCGATGGAAATCAAGCGTCGAGACTTGTGGACAGTACGGTTGCAACAGGATATCCGGCGGGTCACCCGCCATACGATTGCGTTTAAGACGATTCTCCAGGACCTGGATAGAAGTGGTCATGATCTCCATCGCCGTCGGCGTCACGGCCGTCCGGCGGGAACTCATTTGCGTCAAGCGTGCGCGCAGACGAGTATGCCATGGCCCCTCCTTCGCTTCGGCTTCCCGCCGCGGCGCTTCGAGGGAGAATAAATCCTGCTGCATAAGGTGGGCATCATGTTGCAGATCCACGGCAATCACGATATCGGCCCCCATTGCCCGCGTAAGCGACACGGGAACCGGATTGACCACCGCGCCATCGACCAGCCAGTAACCATTATGCCTTACCGGCGACATTAACCCCGGCATACTGCAGGAGGCTCGAATCGCTAAATGCAGATCGCCTTCGGTAAACCACAGCTCCCTGCCAGTGCTTAAATTTGTCGCGACGGCGGCAAATCGCCGTTCGCAGTGTTCGATATCGGTCACGGGCATGATGCGGCGATAATGATTGAATACCTTTTCACCCCGCAACAGTCCACCGCGGCGCCAGGAGAGGTCCATCAGTTTCAGAACGTCCCAGTTGCTGAAAGAGCAGACCCAGGACTCAAGGGCCGGGAGCCGGTTACAGGCATACGCCGCCCCTACCAGCGAACCGATAGAGCAACCGGCCACGATATCAATCTCAATGCCGGCCTGCTGGAGGGCGTTGATGACGCCAATATGCGACCATCCGCGGGCGGCACCCGCTCCTAACGCCAGACCAATTTTAAGCTTTCTCATTAGTACTGATAACTATCCTTCCACTCTGAGCGTGGCAACATTGTCACGGCTCAGTTAACATAAAGCCCTTTGGCGTAGAACCGCCGTTACTCATTCTTCCATGGAGGCAGTTTTGTCGCAATTATGCCCCTGTGGCAGCGCACTGGAGTATAGCTCATGTTGCCAGCGATATCTGTCCGGCGCTGAGCTTGCGCCAGGCCCGTCACAGCTTATGCGCTCCCGTTACAGCGCGTTCGTCATGAAAGATGCCGACTATCTGATCAAAACCTGGCATCCGTCCTGTCAGGCGCGGCAGTTTCGCGCCGAACTGGAGAAAGGCTTTGCCCACACAGAATGGCTGGGCTTAACCCTGTTCGCCAGCGATGAAGGACGAGCCGCAAATGAAGGCTTTGTCAGCTTTATCGCCCGCTTTAATGACAATAACCGCCCGGGCGCCATTATTGAACGTTCCAGATTCTTAAAAGAAAATGGACAGTGGTACTATATCGACGGGACACGACCGCTGATTGGCCGTAACGACCCCTGCCCTTGCGGTTCAGGTAAAAAATTTAAAAAATGCTGCGGCCAGTAACGCTGCCGCAGCGCTTGCAAACACTACAGGATTTTCCTCGCGATGCATTCATTACAACGTAAAGTACTACGCACTATTTGCCCTGATCAGAAAGGCCTCATCGCGCGTATCACCAATATCTGCTACAAGCACGAACTTAACATTGTGCAGAACAACGAATTTGTTGACCACCGTACCGGTCGTTTCTTTATGCGCACCGAACTGGAAGGCATTTTCAACGACGCTATTCTGCTGGCCGATCTGGACAGCGCCCTGCCGGAAGGCTCGATTCGTGAACTCAATCCGGCAGGCCGCCGCCGGGTGGTGATTCTGGTGACGAAAGAGGCCCACTGCCTCGGCGATCTGCTGATGAAAGCCAATTACGGCGGGCTGGATGTCGATATTGCCGCGGTTATTGGTAACCATGACACCCTGCGCCCGCTGGTGGAACGTTTTGGCATCCCGTTTGAACTGGTCAGCCATGAAGGGCTGAGCCGCGAAGAGCACGACAAACAGATGGGCGACGCGATTGCCGCCCACGAGCCGGATTACGTGGTGCTGGCCAAGTATATGCGCGTGCTTACGCCGGAATTTGTCGCCCGTTTCCCGAACAAGATCATTAACATTCACCACTCGTTCCTGCCGGCGTTTATCGGCGCGCGTCCGTATCATCAGGCCTATGAGCGTGGCGTGAAGATCATCGGCGCCACCGCCCACTACGTGAATGATAATCTGGACGAAGGCCCCATCATTATGCAGGACGTCATTCACGTCGATCATACTTATACCGCAGAAGATATGATGCGTGCCGGGCGCGATGTCGAAAAAAACGTATTGAGCCGGGCGCTGTATCAGGTACTGGCGCAGCGCGTCTTCGTCTACGGCAACCGGACGATTATTCTTTAATCGACTGAGAAATGAATTGGTTAGCTTTACGGCGTTACGGGTAAAAATCAGGCAACCAGTTTATTTTTGTCAAAGGAATGCTTTACAGGGGCGCATCATTTGGTATGATGCGCCCCGCTTCCCGAGAAGGAAGCAGGCCAGTACTAAGCATTACCCCGTGGTGGGGTTCCCGAGCGGCCAAAGGGAGCAGACTGTAAATCTGCCGTCATCGACTTCGAAGGTTCGAATCCTTCCCCCACCACCATTCAATGTGCTGAATAGCCTACAATGTGATTTTACCCCTGGTGGGGTTCCCGAGCGGCCAAAGGGAGCAGACTGTAAATCTGCCGTCATCGACTTCGAAGGTTCGAATCCTTCCCCCACCACCATCCCTTCATGTATTACCCAGCTTACTCCACTTGCGATACTCTATATTCTGCCCTACGGGGAAGGATGAGAAGCTTTGACTAAGGTTCGACTCGAGCGTAGCGAGAGAACGTTGCCGAAGGCAACGGCCCGAAGGGCGAGGCGCTTTAGCGCCGAGTTATCCTTCCCCCACCACCATCCCTTCATGTATTACCCAGCTTACTCCACTTGCGATACTTTATATTCTGCCCTACGGGGAAGGATGAGAAGCTTCGACTAAGGTTCGACTCGAGCGTAGCGAGAGAACGTTGCCGCAGGCAACGGCCCGAAGGGCGAGGCGCTTTAGCGCCGAGTAATCCTTCCCCCACCGCTGTTGCACTCTCGTCAGCCACCTGTTCTGCTATCTCCTCGCTCGCGCTTCGCTTAGCGAGGCTACAGGTGTGCCGTCTGGTAGTCCGGTCAGGTGCGCCGCACCGCCTCCGGGAAAACTCACAGCGGGGGCAGTCGCCTCTTCACCGGCGAACTTTTCACCACCGAGGTATTGCACTGCGCAAATTCGGCCAGGCCGTCCAGTAGCGTATCCAGCTGGGCAATATCACGCACCACCAGTCGCATCACGAAACAATCCTCTCCGGTCACTTTGTCACTTTCGATGCACTCCGGCATCGCCTGGATATATTTATCCACCTTCTGCAGTAGACCAGGCAGCGGCCGAACCCGCACCAGCGCCTGCAGGCTGTAGCCCAGCGCGGCGAGATTCACCCGCGCCCCATAGCCCTGAATCACGCCCCGCTCCTCCAGGCGCTTCACCCGCTCGGCGATGCTCGGCGAGGTCAGCCCCACCCGCGCGCTCAATACCTTCAACGAGACTCTGGCATCCTGAGTCAGGCAAGTAAGGATCGCCCGGTCAATTTCATCAAGTACGTCATTCATGTTTTTTACCTAATTATGAAAGGGATTTCCCCCTGTTTGCCTTAATTCAGCCATGTCAGGCTGTCAGGATTTTTCGCACAATACTGGAAAACTTCTGGAGGTGAAATATGCAAATTACCCGCGGCGTCTGGCAAATGAGCCTGGCGATGATAATTTCTGGCTCGATCGGCGCGTTCGTGCTGCTCACTGGTTTGCCGGTAATTGATGTGGTGTTCTGGCGCTGCCTGATTGGCGCGCTCACCCTGCTGCTGTTTATCGTTCTCAGCCGCCAGCCCTTCAGTCGTCTCACGCGCTTCACCCTCGCCCTCGCGGTACTTGGCGGCATCGCGCTGGTCATCAACTGGCTGCTGCTGTTTGCCGCCTACTCGCGTATTTCAATTGGCATGGCCACGGTGATCTACAACACCCAGCCGTTTATGCTGGTGCTGATGGGCATGGTGTTGGGGGAACGGGTCAGCGCCGTAAAATGGGGATGGTTACTGTTGGCCTTCGGCGGCGTGGTGATCCTGCTGTCAAGCGAGCTTGCCCCGACGCACGGCGAAAGTCTCACGGCCGGCGTTTTGCTGGCATTAGGCGCGGCATTTTTCTATGCCCTGACCGCCATCATCGCCCGCAAACTGCATCCGCTCCCTGCTCAGCATATTGCCTTTATTCAGGTGCTCGTCGGCGTCGTGATGCTGCTGCCGCTGGTGCAAATGCCCGACTTTTCTGCCAGCTTCCCCTGGCGCTATCTGCTGATCCTCGGTGTCGTCCATACCGGGATCATGTATCAGCTTTTATATAGCGCGATACAGAAGCTGCCGACGCCCATTACCGGTTCGCTCTCCTTTATTTATCCGTTGATGGCGATGGGGGTCGACTATCTGGTCTTCCATCATGCGTTAACCCCTATGCAGTTGCTCGGCGGGATGCTTATTCTATTTGCCGCCGCCGGGAATAACCTCGGCTGGGGCGAAAAAAAACCCCGCCAGGGCGGGGTCAGTCAGCGGTCGCGGGCCAGTTAGCGACGGGCGCGGACAATCTGGTATTTGCGCGTCAGGTACTCTACCGGCGCGCTCCAGATATGAACCAGACGAGAGAATGGGAACAGCAGGAACAGGGTCATACCCAGCACCAGGTGGACGCGGAAGATAAACGCCACGCCATCCAGGTGCTGCGACGCACCGCCGTGGAAGGTGACCACCGACTGCGCCCAGCCGACCAGCTTCATCATTTCGCTGCCGTCCATATGCTGGGCAGAGAATGGGATCGTCAGTAGACCCAGCGCACACTGCACCATCAGCAGGGAGAGGATCAGAATATCCGCGCCGGTGGTGGTGGCGCGCACGCGTGGGCTGAGCAGACGACGCTTAAGCAGCAGTAAACCGCCCACCAGGGTCATCACGCCGCAGGCACCGCCGGCGATCATCGCCATCTTCTGCTTGACGTCGATCGGCAGGAAGGATTCATACATCCAGTGCGGGGTCAGCATGCCGAGGAAGTGGCCGGCGAAAATGCCGAGGATGCCGATATGGAACAGGTTCGACGCCAGGTTCATTCCCTTACGGTCCAGCATCTGGCTGGAGGCGGCGCGCCAGGTGTACTGACCGTAGTCGTAGCGCAGCCAACTGCCGATCAGGAACACTGAACCCGCAATGTACGGATAAATGTCAAAGAAGAACATATTCAGGAAGTGCATTATTGCTGTCCTCCGTTAGAGATATTCAGATATTGCGGGGCCACGGCTCCGGCAAAACGACGCTGGTGAGCGGAAATCTCCGACTCGCCGCAGCCCTGGTCGGCAAAGAATTTCACCTGTTCTTCTTCCCAGACCGCGTCCAGCGCCTGCGGCGTATCGTCGCGGGCTTCGTCGGCAATCTTCTCCGCCACCTTCTGGCTGTCGACCTGAGTGTTTGCCAGCTTCAGCAGCAGTTCGAACAGCACCGCATAGCGGCTCTCGCGCTGCTGCAGCCGCGCGCTGAGCAGGCCGAGGATCGGCGCAACGTCCCGCAGGCCGCCAAGCGCTTCCTCTTCCGGCAGCTGCGCCAGATACTCCAGATACAACGGCAGATGATCCGGCAACTCATGGCTATCGAGCAGCAGACCGTGGCGCTCATACTGCGCCATCAGATCAACCATCGCCTGCCCGCGATCGCGGGATTCGCCGTGCACGTGTTCAAACAGCAGCAGCGAGGTGGCCCGGCCGCGGTCAAACAGTTCGCTATAGGCCGCCTGGGCATCCAGCGGATCCTGAGTCAGCAGATCGCGCAGAAAAACGCCCAGCGCGTGAGCATCCTCTTTGCTGAGTTTCTCTGATGACGCAAGCGCCTCGAACATCTCCTGCTGATGCTGCCATAAGGCAGCGTCAGGGTATTCGAGCAGGCGCGACACAATCACAAGTTCAATCATGCGTGCGGCTCCGTTTTGCTGGTCACGTCGATGGCGTCGATGCGACGGCTGTTGAACAGGTTGAACTGGCTGTCAGAGCCGTGGCAGCCGTCACCAAAGCTAAAGCCGCAGCCGTTTTTCTCCGGAAACGCTTCCCGCGCCTGTTCACGATGGCTGCTTGGCACCACGAAACGATCTTCGTAGTTAGCGATCGCCAGGTAGCGGTACATCTCCTGAGCCTGCGCTTCGCTTAAGCCCACCTCATCCAGCGCGCGGGTATCGACAACGCCGTCAACGGTTTCCGCCCGCTTATAGTGACGCATCGCCAGCATCCGCTTCAGGGCCAACAGGACCGGTTGGGTATCGCCGGCGGTCAGCAGGTTCGCCAGATACTGCACCGGAATACGCAGGCTTTCCACGTCCGGCAGGATCCCATTGCTGCCGAGTTCGCCGGCATCGGCGGCGGACTGAATCGGCGACAGCGGCGGCACGTACCAGACCATCGGCAGGGTGCGATATTCCGGGTGCAGCGGCAGGGCCAGCTTCCAGTCCATCGCCATTTTCCAGACAGGCGACTGCTGCGCGGCTTCAATCACCCCCTGCGGTACGCCATCTTTCAGCGCCTGCTCAATCACTTTCGGGTCGTTCGGATCGAGGAACACGTCCAGTTGACGCTGATAGAGATCTTTCTCGTTCTCGGTGCTGGCGGCATTTTCGATCGCATCCGCGTCATACAACAGGACGCCGAGATAGCGGATTCGGCCCACGCAGGTTTCGGAGCATACCGTCGGCATTCCGGATTCAATACGCGGGTAGCAGAAGATGCACTTTTCGGACTTTCCGCTCTTCCAGTTGAAGTAGATTTTCTTGTACGGGCAGCCGGTGATGCACATCCGCCAGCCGCGGCACTTGTCCTGGTCGATGAGCACGATGCCGTCTTCTTCACGCTTATAGATGGCGCCGCTCGGGCAGGTCGCGACGCACGCCGGGTTCAGGCAGTGCTCGCACAGGCGCGGCAGATACATCATGAAGGTGTTCTCGAACTGGCCGTACATCGCCTTCTGCATGTTGTCGAAGTTCTGGTCTTTGGCGCGCTTTTCAAACTCGCCGCCGAGGATCTCTTCCCAGTTCGGACCGCTGGTGATCTTGTCCATCCGTTGGCCGGTGATCAGCGAGCGCGGACGGGCGATCGGCTGGTGTTTACTCTCCGGGGCGTTATGCAGGTTCTGGTAGTCGTAATCGAACGGCTCGTAGTAATCATCGATGCCCGGCAGATGCGGGTTCGCGAAGATTTTACCTAACAGCATCGCGCGGTTGCCCATGCGCGGCTGCAGCTTGCCGTTGATTTTGCGGATCCAGCCGCCCTTCCATTTCTCCTGGTTTTCCCAGTCGTTCGGAAAACCGACGCCAGGCTTACTCTCCACGTTATTGAACCAGGCGTACTCCATCCCTTCCCGGCTGGTCCAGACGTTTTTACAGGTGACCGAGCAGGTGTGGCAGCCGATGCACTTATCGAGATTCAGCACCATGCCGACTTGTGAACGAATTTTCATTTTACGCTCTCCTGTACCTGGTCATTGCCTTCGCCGTCTAACCAGTTAATGTTCTTCATCTTACGTACCACCACAAACTCATCGCGGTTGGAGCCGACGGTGCCGTAGTAGTTAAAGCCATAGGCCAGATGGCCATAGCCGCCGATCATATGGGTCGGTTTCGGCGTAATACGGGTAACCGAGTTGTGGATCCCGCCGCGCTGGCCGGTAACTTCAGAGCCTGGCAGGTTTACGATGCGTTCCTGCGCGTGGTACATCATGGTCATCCCGGCCGGCACGCGCTGGCTCACCACCGCGCGCGCCGTCAGGGCGCCGTTGGCGTTGAACACTTCGATCCAGTCGTTATCTTCGATCCCCAGATCTTTCGCATCCGCCTCGCTCATCCAGACGATCGGTCCGCCGCGTGACAGGGTCAGCATCAGCAGGTTATCGCTGTAGGTCGAGTGGATACCCCATTTCTGGTGCGGGGTCAGGAAGTTCAGCGCCTTCTCCGGGTTGCCGTTGGACTTCTCGCCCATCACCGCTTTCACCGAGCGGGTGTCAATCGGCGGACGATAAACCAGCAGGCTTTCGCCAAAGTCGCGCATCCACTGGTGATCCTGATACAGCGACTGACGACCGGACAGGGTACGCCATGGGATCAGCTCGTGAACGTTGGTGTATCCGGCGTTATAGGAGACGTGTTCGTCTTCCAGACCTGACCAGGTCGGGCTGGAGATAATTTTCCGCGGCTGCGCCTGAATGTCGCGGAAACGGATCTTCTCGTCTTCTTTGTTCAGCGCCAGGTGCGCGTGCTCACGGCCGGTGATCTCGCTCAGCGCTTTCCACGCCTTCACCGCCACCTGACCGTTCGTTTCCGGTGCCAGGGTGAGGATCATCTCCGCGGCGTCAATGGCCGTCTCCAGCTTCGGCTGACCTTTCGCCGGGCCTTCCGCCTTGGTGTAGTTGAGCTTACGCAGCAGGTCCATTTCGCTCTGGGTATTCCAGGCGATGCCTTTCCCGCCGTTGCCGATGGTTTCCAGCAGCGGACCAATAGAGGTGAAGCGCTCGTAAGTCGCCGGATAATCACGCTCGACCGGAATAATATGCGGCGCGGTTTTCCCCGGAATCAGGTCACATTCGCCCTTCTTCCAGTCTTTGACGTCCAGCGGCTGCGCCATTTCCGCGGCGGAATCATGCTGGATCGGCAGCGTAACGACGTCGGTTTCTTTACCGAGGTGGCCCACGCACAGTTCTGAGAATTTCTTCGCGATACCTTTATAGATATCCCAGTCGCTCTTCGATTCCCAGGCCGGGTCAACGGCCGCCGACAGCGGATGAATAAACGGATGCATATCCGAGGTATTCATGTCGTCTTTTTCATACCAGGTGGCGGTCGGCAGCACGATGTCGGAGTAGAGACAGGTGCTCGACAAACGGAAGTCGAGGGTCACCACCAGGTCCAGCTTGCCGTCGAGGCCGTTATCTCGCCATTCGACTTCTTCCGGCTTCACGCCACCCTGCTTGCCAAGGTCTTTGCCCTGAATACCGTTCTCCGTACCCAGCAGGTATTTGAGCATGTACTCATGGCCTTTACCGGAGGAGCCCAGCAGGTTGGAACGCCAGATAAACAGGTTACGCGGATGGTTTTTACCGTTTTCCGGCTGCTCCGCCGCAAAGCGAATCGAGCCCTCTTTCAGGGATTTGACGGTGTAATCCACCGGCGTCATGCCGGCTTTTTTCGCCTCATCGGCGATGCGCAGCGGGTTAACGCCCAGCTGCGGCGCCGACGGCAGCCAGCCCATCCGCTCGGCGCGGACGTTGAAGTCGATCAGATGGCCGCTGTAGCGGGATTTATCCGCCATCGGCGACAGCAGCTCCTGCGCGGTCACGGTTTCATAGCGCCACTGGCTGGAGTGGTTGTAGAAGTACGAGGTGCTGTTCATATGGCGTGCCGGACGCTGCCAGTCAAGGGCGAACGCCAGCGGCTGCCAGCCGGTCTGTGGACGCAGTTTTTCCTGGCCCACATAGTGCGCCCAACCGCCACCGCTCTGGCCGACGCAGCCGCAGAAGATCAGCATGTTGATCAGACCGCGGTAGTTCATGTCGAGGTGGAACCAGTGGTTGAGACCCGCCCCGACGATAATCATCGAGCGACCATGGGTTTTATCGGCGTTATCGGCAAACTCGCGGGCGGTACGGATGATATGCGCGCGGGAGACACCGGTAATTTTCTCCGCCCAGGCCGGGGTGTAGGCTTTCACTTCATCATAGCTGGCGGCGCAGTTGTCATCGTTCAGACCGCGCTCCAGGCCATAGTTGGCCATGGTCAGATCGTACACGGTGGTCACCAGCGCGCTGGAGCCGTCGGCCAGCTGCAGGCGTTTGACCGGCAGTTTGTGCAGTAGAATGTTTTCAAGAGCGACTTTGTTGAAGTGCTCAGAACCTTCGCCGCCGAAGTACGGGAAGCCAACGTCCGCCACCTCGTCATGGCTGCCGAGCAGACTCAGACGCAGCTCAATCTCTTCGCCGGTTTTGCCATCGCGCTGTTCGAGGTTCCATTTGCCTTTATCGCCCCAGCGGAATCCGAGGGAACCGTTCGGCACGGTGAGATCGCCTTTCTCGTCAAAGGCGACGGTCTTCCATTCCGGATTCTTTTCCTGACCAAGGGAATCCACGAGGTCGGACGCGCGCAGCGTGCGGCCGGCGGCGTAATAGCCGTCGCGCTCCTCAAGCATCACCAGCATCGGCATGTCGGTGTAGCGACGCACGTAATCGGTGAAATACTGGCTCGGCTTATCAAGATGGAACTCACGCAGCATCACGTGGCCCATCGCCAGCGCCATCGCGGCATCGGTACCCTGCTTCGGCGCCAGCCACAGATCGCAGAGCTTGGCGATTTCGGCGTAGTCCGGGGTGATGGCCACGGTTTTGGTCCCTTTATAGCGAACTTCGGTAAAGAAGTGCGCATCCGGGGTACGGGTCTGCGGCACGTTGGAGCCCCAGGCGATGATATAGCTGGAGTTGTACCAGTCGGCGGATTCCGGCACATCGGTCTGCTCGCCCCAGGTCATCGGCGAGGCCGGCGGCAGGTCACAGTACCAGTCGTAGAAGCTCAGGCAAGTGCCGCCGATCAGCGACAGGTAACGGGCACCGGAGGCGTAGGAGACCATCGACATCGCCGGGATCGGCGTGAAGCCGGCCACGCGGTCCGGACCGTAAGTTTTCACGGTATAGACGTTGGAGGCGGCAATCAGCTCGTTCACTTCCTGCCATGAGGAGCGGACAAACCCGCCGCGACCGCGAGCCTGTTTGAAGCTTTTGGCTTTATCGGCGTCTTCGATAATCGAGGCCCATGCCGCGACCGGATCGCTATGCTGAACCTTCGCCTCCCGCCACATTTTCATCAGGCGTTTGCGCATCAGCGGGTATTTCAGGCGGTTCGCGCTGTACAGATACCAGGAGTAGCTGGCGCCGCGCGGGCAGCCGCGTGGTTCGTGGTTTGGCAGGTCCGGACGGGTGCGCGGATAGTCCGTTTGCTGGGTTTCCCAGGTCACCAGCCCGTTTTTGACATAAATCTTCCAGCTGCATGAACCGGTGCAGTTAACACCGTGAGTGGAACGCACAATTTTGTCATGCTGCCAACGTTGACGGTATCCATCCTCCCAGTCCCGGTTGGTGTTTAGAAGCTGGCCGTGCCCATCGGCAAAGGTTTCACCCTTCTGTTTGAAGTAGCGAAACCGGTCCAGGAATTTACTCATCGGGTTTCTCCTGATATGGAGCCTGACGGCTCTCTGATAAATCGACATTGCTGGATTTGCAGCGAAGGTAACGCCATGAAAGCGGGCGGGAATTGATAGCGATCAATACGGACTGGCTTGTTAACGTGGCGCAAATTGGCAATTACCACCAAGGTGGTACAAAACTCAGCTTTTTAATTTGATGTTTTTTAAGGTTTTTTAGCGAAAAATAGCTCGCCAGACGCGGGATGGTTCACCAGGGAGGTATTAAGGGGTAGAGCGGTGACGCTGGCAAGCCGTCCCTCCCCGGCTCAGTGGCCAAAATGAATAAAAACGCTCAATAGTATGTTGTAACTAATTAAGCCAGTAAAAAAGGCGCCTCCCTCAGGAGTGCGCCTTTATGAAGCGACATCGACTATGGCGAATTACTGACGCTTACGGCCGTATACCGCCCAGGTGATGATTACGCAGGCAATATAGAAGATCAGGAAGACTTTCATCGCGCCGGCCGGCGAGCCGGTCAGATCCAGCGAGATACCAAACGCCTTCGGAATAAAGAAGCCGCCGATGGCGCCAATGGCGGAAATAAAGCCCAGCGCCGCCGCGGTATCGGTCGCCGCCTCGCGCATCGCCTGGGCTTCGCTGCCGCCCTGGGCCTTCACCCGGTCCATGGTCAGCTTACGGAAGATCACGGAGATCATCTGGAAGGTGGAGGCGCTGCCCAGCCCGGCGGTAAGGAACAGCACCATAAACACTGCAAAGAAGGCGATGAAGTTGCCGCCCTGGCCATTGGTCGGCAACGTCAGGAACAGCAGCGCGCAGAAGACAGCCATCACCACGAAGTTCACCAGCGTCACGCGGGTACCGCCGAGACGGTCGGAGATCGCCCCGCCCATCGAACGCGCCAGCGCGCCAATAAACGGACCGAAGAAAGCGTAGTGCAGGATCTGCACGTCCGGGAACTGGGTTTTCGACAGCATGGCAAAACCGGCGGAGAAACCGATAAAGGAGCCGAAGGTCGCCAGATAGAGCAGCGCCATGATCCACAGATGCAGGCGTTTAAGCACCGGCAGCTGTTCGCTCAGCGAGGCTTTGGAAGCGGACAGGTCGTTCATAAAGAACCACGCCGCCAGGGTGAAGATAATCAGGAAAGGTACCCAGATCCACGCGGCGTTTTCCAGATACAGTATCGAGCCATCCGGCTGCTGGCTGCCGGTCCCGCCAAAAATGGCAAACACCGAGACCGACACCACCAGCGGTGCGACCAGCTGCATCACGCTGACGCCCATATTGCCGAGGCCGCCGTTGACGCCCAGCGCCCCGCCCTGCTTCGCTTTCGGGAAGAAAAAACTGATGTTGGCCATACTGGAGGCGAAGTTGGCCCCGGCGAAGCCGCACAGCAGAGAGATGATGACGAAGACGCTAAACGGCGTGGAAGTATCCTGGACCGCAAAGCCCAGCCACACGCACGGCACAATCATGATCCCGGTGCTGAACACCGTCCAGCGACGGCCGCCGAACAGCGGCACCATAAAGGCGTACGGCACGCGCAACAACGCGCCGGAGAGCGCCGGCAGCGCGGTCAGCATAAACAGCTGATCGGTCGTAAACTGAAAGCCCACTTTGTTGAGGTTAACGGCAACGGCGCTGAACAACATCCATACGCAGAACGCCAATAACAGACAGGGAACGGAGATCCATAAATTGCGGCTCGCCACATGGTGGCCGCGCTGTTGCCAGAATTCAGGATCTTCAGGCCGCCAGTCGGTAATGACCGAGCGATTAGCCTTCTCCGGGAGGGAAGATTGACTCATAGATACCTCTGATTATTCATATTTCCTGCCGCTACCTTAGGGGTTGCCCGGGGCGGTAAGTTGATATAAATCAAAGGAAAAGCGCGGACTAATTTGTGCAAAAATAGACCATGCTCCGAAGTGAGTAGAGAATGGTGGGAAAAAAAGTGTGGTTTTTCACACGGCTGCCGGGATGCGTATAACCCCTCTCCCAACGGTGCCTACCACCGACAATTAAGGAGTGACTCTTTGGGGGTATGGGTATACTCCAGGGGATAGCCGAGAATAAGCGCCACTCCCGGAGACACGACCGGTCAGGAGCCACGCATTCCATGTTAAAACGTCTTTTTACCCCGCTGACGCTGGTCAATCAACTGGCGTTGATCGTCCTGCTTGCCACCCTTACAGGCGTCGCCGGCATGGCGATCTCCGCGCGCCTGGTCAACGGCGTGCAGGGCAGCGCGCACGCCATTAACAAAGCTGGGTCATTACGCATGCAGAGCTACCGGCTGCTGGCGGCGATCCCGCTGAATGAACACGATCAAAAGCTGGTCGATGATATGACCGCCACCGTCTTTAGTCCGGAGCTGCAAAACTCCGCCCGCCGCGACGGACAGGAGCGCCAGCTGCAGGCCTTGCAGCAGTACTGGCAGTTGGCGCTGGCTCCCGGCATGCAGCGCGCGGTCAACCAGGCGGAGGTCGCCCAGGATGTCGCCGACTTTGTCGATCGTATCGACCAGCTGGTGACCGCATTCGACCATACCACCGAGCAGCGTATCGAACGGGTGGTCTGGATCCATCGCCTCCTCGCCATCGGCATGGCGCTACTGCTGATCTTCACCATCATCTGGCTACGCGCCCGACTGCTGCGGCCATGGAAACAGCTGCTGAGCATGGCGCGAGCGGTGAGCCAGCGTGATTTCACCCAGCGGGCGCACATCAGCGGGCGCAACGAAATGGCGACTCTCGGCATGGCGCTAAATAACATGTCGGAAGAGCTGGCGGAAAGCTACGCCGTGCTGGAGCGCCGGGTGCAGGAGAAGACCGCCGGGCTGGAACAGAAGAACGAGATCCTCGCCTTCTTATGGCAGGCCAACCGCCGGCTGCACGCCAACGCCCCGCTCTGCGAACGCATTTCGCCGGTGCTGAACGGTCTGCAGGGTCTGACGCTGCTGCGCGATATCGAGGTGCGGGTCTACGACCTGGAAGATGAAGACAACCATCAGGAGTTTACCTGCCACTCGGATAATGAATGTGATGACATGGGCTGCTACCTCTGCCCACGCAACCTGCCGCCGCTACCGGATGGCGGCACGACGCTGAAGTGGCGGCTGTCGGATGCGCATAATCAGTACGGCATCCTGCTGGCGACGCTGCCGGTTGGCCGTCATCTCAGCCACGATCAGCAGCAACTGGTGGATACGTTGGTTGAACAACTGACCAGCACCCTGGCGCTGGACCGCCATCAGGAGAAACAGCAGCAGCTGATCGTCATGGAAGAGCGGGCCACTATCGCTCGCGAGCTGCATGACTCCATCGCCCAGTCGCTATCCTGTATGAAGATGCAGGTCAGCTGCCTGCAGATGCAGGGCGACGCGTTGCCGGCGGAGAGCCGCCAGCTGCTGGGGCAAATTCGTAACGAGCTGAATACCTCGTGGGCCCAACTGCGGGAGCTGTTAACCACCTTCCGCCTGCAGTTGACCGAGCCGGGCCTGCGCCCGGCGCTGGAGGCCAGCTGTCAGGAGTACAGCGCCCACTTCGGCTTTACGGTGCAGCTTGATTATCAGCTTCCGCCGCGCTTTGTGCCGTCGCATCAGGCCATACACCTGCTGCAGATCGCCCGCGAAGCGTTAAGCAACGCCCTGAAGCATGCCAGCGCGACGGAAGTGACCGTGACGGTGTCACAACGCGATAACCAGGTCCGTCTGGTGGTGGCGGATAACGGCCGCGGCGTGCCGGACCACGCCGAGCGGAGTAACCATTACGGTTTAATTATTATGCGGGATCGCGCGCAAAGCCTGCGCGGCGACTGTCAGGTTCGGCGCCGGGAAACCGGCGGGACCGAAGTGATCGTCACGTTTATCCCGGAAAAAACGTTTTCCATCCAATAAGGAGACCCCCATGAGTCAACAGGAACGGGCAACCATCCTTCTCATTGACGACCATCCGATGCTGCGCACCGGCGTGAAACAATTGATTAGCATGGCGCCGGACATCCAGGTGATTGGCGAAGCCAGCAATGGCGCGCAAGGTATCGAGCTGGCGGAGTCGCTGGATCCGGATCTGATCCTGCTGGACCTCAATATGCCGGGCATGAACGGCCTGGAAACGCTGGACAAACTGCGTGAGAAATCGCTGTCTGGGCGGGTGGTGGTCTTCAGCGTCTCTAACCATGAAGAGGACGTTGTTACCGCCCTCAAGCGCGGCGCCGATGGCTATCTGCTGAAAGACATGGAGCCGGAAGATCTGCTGAAAGCGCTGCAGCAGGCGGCCGCCGGAGAAATGGTATTAAGCGAAGCGTTAACCCCGGTGCTGGCCGCCAGCCTGCGCGCCAACCGCGCCACCTCCGATCGCGACATCAGCCAGTTGACCCCGCGCGAGCGCGACATCCTCAAGCTGATCGCCCGGGGGCTGCCGAACAAAATGATCGCCCGTCGGCTGGATATCACCGAAAGCACCGTCAAAGTGCACGTCAAGCACATGCTGAAGAAAATGAAGCTCAAATCCCGGGTGGAAGCCGCGGTATGGGTCCACCAGGAGCGAATTTTTTAAGGCGAGTCCGTCCAGGAGACGCCTGGCGCGGTGAACTTGACCAGCGGCTCGGTCAGCGCCAGGGCGATCTCATTGGATGAGACGCGCTGCCCCTGTTTATCCTCTACCACCACCGACAGGCGCCAGCGGTTCGCGGCGCCCGGTTCACTGTTCCACACCGGCATAATCACGCTCCAGCCATCGGGACTGCGGGCATCCACCGGCGGCGTCAGGCTGAGCGCCTGGGTGTCGCCCTGCCAGTGCAGCGACTTGATACCGTGCAGACTATGGATCTGCAGCTTCAGCTGCACCGTCTCCCCGGACTGTAGATCCCAGGGCGGCGTGGCCAGATAGACCGTCAGATTTTTGCGCTGCCGATACTCCACTACCGGCAGATTATCCCGCTCCGGGCTGTCGAAGCGGCTGCCGCGCAGCGAGTTGCTGAACGCCACCTCGTCCGCCGCCAGCTGCTGCTTGAGCGGCACACCAAAGCGGTAGTTGAGCTTCAGGCCAACGTTATTCTGGCTGACGCCATTTTCCCCTTGCTTATGTTTGGCGGTCACGGTGACCAGCGGGACCGGGGTGTAATTGAGCCCGACGGAGACGGCCACCGGGTTATGGTAGCCAGTGCCGGTATGAAACAGATCGACGCTGTCGCCGAAGTACTGTTCGACGCTGACGCTGGTGTTGATGTGCTCATAAAACGGCAGTCGCGCCTGGGCGGTAACGTCATACCCTGCGGCCATCCGCTGCTCCTGGGTTTGATTCTCCCGCAGCTGCCAGTCGCCCAGCGGATGGTAGTAGTTCGCCGACAGGCGGAGATATTCTCCCCACGCCTCGGCGCCGACGCTGCCGCGAGCCAGGCTTTCGCTCAGCACCTTGTCATAAAACGAGTTATAGCCCAGCAGCCAGCCGCCGACCCGCCAGCGCTGGCCAAGCCCAATGTTGCCCACCAGATCGTTCTCGCGCCGGGTCACCGAATACTGGTTCCACGTCAGGTAGCGATCGTTATCCTGCAACGGCACGAACCAGCTCCCTTTACTGCCGGTGAACTTCCCCTCTTTATCGACCAGCAGGTCGACATTGGCGTTGCCCCATGGCGAGAGCCAGCTCTCCAGCTGGTGGCTCACTTCATTGCCGAGTTTGTTGATGGCGAACATCTGCGCCTGTTCGCCCGCCGTCAGTCCGTTATCGCTCATGCTGGCCTCGCCGAACTTCTTAGCCACTTCGGCAAAGTGTCTGGCGTCGTCATCGACCTGCGGGGCGATCCCCAAATCGGGCAAGGAAGGTTCTTCCTGGGGAGTAAAAGTGGTGTGGCTGGCGGTCAGCGCCCAGACGGGAACGCCCGGCAGCAGCAGGAGAATGATCAGGGATGGCAGCAAACGGTACGACACAGGCATCAACTGGTTTTGCGCGGGCTCGCAGAAAAAATTGGAAGATGGTTTTAGTTTATCGTTTTTTCCCCTCTCCCGCAGCCTTGCGGACAATTCCAGGAATATGCTGAAACCGGTTGGGCAATCTGTCGCCCAACCACAGAAGATATCGCCGCGCCGTTAGGCCCCGGCGCGGGCCGGTTGCGTCGCCAGCAGCGCGTTGAGCTCCGGCACGCAGGAGCCGCAGTTGGTCCCGCACTTCAGCCTGGCGCCCAAAGCCCCGACGCTGGCGCAGCCGCTGGCGATGGCCTCGCCGATCGCCCGCTCGCCGACCCCAAAGCAGCTGCAGACAATCCGCCCCGGCGGCGCGGCGGCGGCGTCCGGTCGGCCGCTGAGCAGCGCATGGCGCCGGGCGGCATCGGACGGCGGCGTGGCGAAGGCGGCGCTTACTCCTGCGCTATCCACCGCCGGCTCGCGCGCATCGCTCCACCAGCCCAGCATCAGCCTCCCCTGATGCCACGCCAGCAGGTTCCACACTGCGCCGCCGTCTGCTATCTGCAGCTGCCAGCCGCGCTGCTCGCACCAGACCCTGAGCCACTGGCGGGCTGACGCCTCCCCGGCCAGCGAGTAGTGCAGCACTCCTGTCGCCGCCCGCCGCCGCCAGTGCCAGGCCGCAGGAAATGGCAGCGGTTCGCGACAAAACAGTTCGCTGTGCCAGGCAGGCTGCCAGGCGGCGATGGCCACCGCCGCCTGTTTACTCTCCGGCTGGGCGGAATGCGGGTCCGTGACGGCGGCCAGCAGGTTATTCACCCGCCCCTGGCGGGCGAACTGATTGTTCCAGTGCATGGGGACAAACAGCGAGCCGGGGCGCTGGCCTTCGCTGATCGCCACTTTCGCCACCATCACCCCATGGCGCGACCAGATACGCGCCAGCCCCTCGGCGACAAGCTGGTAGCGAACGGCGTCCTGCGGCGCCACCTCCACCACCGGCTCCGCGATATGCTGCATCAGCCGCGGCACGGCACCGGTGCGGGTCATGGTGTGCCACTGATCGCGGATCCGCCCGCTGTTGAGGATCAGCGGATAAAAGACATCGGTTGCCGCCCGGGTCGGCTGAGGCGTCACCGGCACCATTCGCAACCGGCCATCGCGATGCCAGCCGCGCGTGACATCCAGGTCGGCGCGGCGGCGGCTGACTGGCCAGCGGACCGGCGCCATGGCGTCCCACGCCTCGCGGCTGAGATCCGCCAGCGCGCCGATATCAAACGCCCGCTGGCCGTCGTTTTCGAAACCGGACAGCGCCGCATGCTCGCGGAAAACGTCATGCGGATGCTGCCAGGCAAACGCCTCGCGATATCCCAGCGCCTGCCCCACTCGGGCGATGATCCACCAGTCCGCTTTCGCCTCCCCCGGCGGCGGCAGAAAGCTGCGCTGACGGGAGATGCGCCGCTCCGAGTTGGTGACCGTGCCATTTTTCTCGCCCCAGGCCAGCGCCGGAAAACGGATGTGGGCGAAATGTCCGGTATCCGTCTCAGCGGCGACATCCGAGACGATCACCAGCGGACAGCCGGCCAGCGCCTGGCTCACCGCGTGGCTGTCGGGGAGGGACACCACCGGATTGGTGCCCATGATCCAGACCGCTTTCACCTCGCCGCGGCCGATGGTGGCAAACAGCTCCACGGCGGTCAACCCCGGGGTCTGCGCCAGCCGCTCGGTTCCCCAAAAGCGGGCCAGCCGCTGCAGATCGGCCGGCACAAAATCCATGTGCGCCGCCAGCATCGTCGCCAGCCCGCCGACTTCGCGCCCACCCATGGCGTTGGGTTGACCGGTCAGCGAAAAGGGGCCGCAGCCGCGGCGGCCATACTTTCCGCTAGCCAGATGGACGTTGATGATGGCATTACATTTGTCGCTGCCGCTGGCTGACTGGTTAATTCCCATGGTGTAGAGGGTGATGGCCCGCGGGGCGGCGATAAAATCGCGATAGAAACCCGCCACCTCATCGGCAGCCAGGCCGCAAAAATCAGCTACTTTCGCCACGTCCCAGCCACTCGCTTCGGCCAGCGCCTGCGCGCCATCGCGAAAACCGTCGACGCAGGCTCCAGCCTGCACCAGGGCGTTAAGCAACCCCACGAAAAGCCCGCCGTCGCTTCCCGGCGCCAGCGCCAGATGGCGATCGGCGATCTCGCAGGTGGCGGTGCGTCGGGGATCGATCGCCACGATCTGCAACCGGGGATTGTCCCGCTTCGCCTGCGCCAGACGCTGGTACAGCACCGGATGCGCCCAGGCAGCGTTTGAGCCGACCAGCACCACCAGATCGCTGTTTTCCACATCCTCATAGCTACAGGGCACCACGTCGGCGCCAAAGGCCCGCTTGTAGCCGGTCACCGCCGACGACATGCATAGCCGCGAATTGGTGTCGATGTTCGCCGCGCCGATAAACCCCTTCATCAGCTTGTTGGCGGCATAGTAATCCTCGGTTAACAGCTGGCCGGAGGCGTAGAAGGCCACCGCCTGCGGGCCGTGCTGGTCGATAACCTGTTGCAGGCGAGAAGCGGTCTCCGCCAGCGCCTGAGGCCAGGTCACCTTCTGGCCGTCCACCTCCGGCGCCAATAGCCGCCCCGCCAGGCCCGTGGTCTCCCCGAGGGCAGCCCCTTTGACGCACAGACGGCCGAGGTTGGCCGGGTGCTGGTCGTCGCCGCGCACGCTCACCCGCCCCGCGTCATCTACGCTCGCCAGCACCCCACAGCCTACGCCGCAGTAGGGACAGGTCGTTCGGATGGTCTTCATCAGGAGGCCTCCGCTCGCGCCAGCAGCTGCTGGCTGCCCACCCACACTTTGCCGTTTTCCACTTTCACCGGCCAGGCGCGCACCGCCTGTTCACCGCCGTCGCACGGCCAGCCGTCGCGCAGGCGAATCCGCTGTTTGTACAGCGGGGAGATCACCACCGGTTCCCCGCCGACGTCCCCTAGCAGCCCCCGCGACAGCACGTTGGCCGCGCTGCCCGGCTCGCGGTTGTCCAGGGCATACACCCGATCGCCGAAGCGGAACAGGGCGATCTGCCGCTCGCCTAACCGGGCGCCGATCCCCGCCTGCGCCGGAATGGCGTCAAGGTCGCAAATCGCCTGCCACGGCCGGGATGGGAGTTCGCCTTCGGGCAACGCTTCAGCAGGCAACGGCTGCGGCTGACCGCGCAGATCGTGGCGCTGCACCGCCTCGTCGGGCTGGTCGCTGTTAACGAAGGAGCGGAACAGCGCCAGACGCTGAGGATCGTTGAGGGTGGTCTGCCACTCGCACTGGTAGCTGTCGACGATGCGGGCCATCTCCTGCTCCAGCTCCTCGCCAATGCCGAGGCTATCCTCCAGCACCACCTGCCGCAGGTAGGCGACGCCGCCCTCCAGGTTGTCCATCCAGGTGCTGGTGCGCTGCAGGCGGTCGGCGGTACGGATATAGAACATCAGCAGACGATCGATGCTGCGGATCAGCGTCGCTTCGTCGAGATCGCTGGCAAACAGGTCGGCGTGACGCGGTTTCATTCCGCCGTTGCCGCAGACGTACAGATTCCAGCCTTTGTCGGTGGCAATCACTCCGATATCTTTGCCCTGGGCTTCGGCGCACTCGCGGGTGCAGCCAGAGACCGCCATCTTGATCTTGTGCGGGGCGCGTAGCCCTTTATAGCGATGCTCAAGCCGCACCGCGAGCCCGGTGGAGTCCTGCACGCCGTAGCGACACCAGGTTGCGCCGACGCAGGACTTCACCGTGCGCAGCGACTTGCCATAGGCGTGGCCGGTTTCAAACCCGGCGTCGGCCAGCTCGCGCCAGATAGCCGGCAGCTGTTCCAGCCGCGCGCCAAACAGGTCGATGCGCTGGCCGCCGGTCACTTTGCTGTAGAGCTGATAACGTTTGGCGATCTGCCCGATGGCGATCAGCCCGTCCGGCGTCACTTCCCCCGCCGCCATCCGCGGCACCACCGAATAGGTTCCGTCCTTCTGAATGTTGGCGAAATAGCGATCGTTGGTATCCTGCAGCGGCAGGTGCGCCGGCTTCAGCAGGTATTCGTTCCAGCAGGAGGCCAGCACCGAAGCCACCAGCGGTTTACAAACCTCGCAGCCGTGCCCCTGGCCGTAGCGGCTAATCAGCTGCTCGAAGGTATGGATATGGTTGACCCGCACCAGGTGGTAGATCTCCTGGCGCGACCACGGGAAATGCTCGCAGACGTCTTTTTTCACTTCGACGCCCTGCGCCGCCAGCTGGTGCTCCATCACCTGTTTCACCAGCGCGCTGCAGCCGCCGCAGCCGGTGGCCGCTCTGGTGCAGCTTTTTATCGCCGCCATATCCCCCGCGCCATTGTTCACCGCCTGGCAGATATCGCCTTTGCTGACGCTATGGCAGGAGCAGATCGGCGCGCTGTCGGGCAGCGCCGCCACCCCCAGCGCCTTCGGCGCGGCCCCCTCCAGCGCCGGCAGGATCAGGCTCTCCGGACGCGGCGGCAGCGCCATGCCGTTCAGCATCATCTGCAGCAGCGTGGCATAGTCGCTGGCGTCCCCCACCAGCACGCCGCCAAGCAGGGCTTTGCCGTCCTGACTGACGACGATTTTTTTGTAAACCTGCTGCGGACCGTCGGTCCATTGATAGCTCTGGCAGCCCGGCGTGCGCCCCTGCGCATCGCCAAACGAGGCCACGTCAACCCCCAGCAGCTTCAGTTTGGTGCTCATGTCGGCACCGCTAAAGCAGGCGTCCTCTCCTGCGAGGGTGGCTGCGGCGATCCGCGCCATCTGATAGCCCGGCGCCACCAGGCCGTAAATTTTATTATCCCACAGGGCGCATTCGCCTATCGCCAGCACGTCCGGGTCAGAGGTGCGGCACTGGCCATCAATGCCAATCCCCCCGCGCTCGCCGACCTGCAGCGCGCAGCCGCGGGCCAGCGCGTCCTGCGGGCGGATCCCCGCCGAGAAGACCACCATGTCGGTCAACAGCGTGCCACCGTCGGCAAAGTTCAGCCGCAGGCCGTCGGCCTCGCTCACGATGGCGGTGGTGGCTTTGCTGGTATGCACCCCCACGCCGAGGGCGACGATCTTCTCCCGCAGCATCGCCGCCCCGCCGTTATCCAGCTGGACGGCCATCAGGTTCGGGGCAAACTCCACCACGTGCGTCTCCAGCCCCAGCTGTTTCAGGGCGTTGGCGGCCTCCAGCCCGAGCAGGCCGCCACCGATCACCACCCCGCGCTTCGCCGCGGCGGCATGGGCGGCGATGCGGTCCAGATCGTCAAGGGTGCGATAGACAAAGCACCCGTCGAGATCGTTGCCAGGGACAGGCGGAACAAAGGGATAGGAGCCGGTCGCCAGCACCAGTTTATCCCAGTGGGTTTCATGTCCCTCGGCGTCCCGCACCAGCCGCGCGTCGCGGTCGATCGTCGCCACCGCCTTGCCGAGGCGGAGTTCGATGCCGTGCCGGTGAAAGAAATCATCGGCCACCAGCGACAGCGATTCGGCGCTGCGTCCGGCGAAATATTCGGAGAGATGCACCCGGTCGTAGGCGGCGTAACGCTCTTCGCCAAACACCACGATACGATATTGCTCATGCAGGTTGCGGCTCACGCATTGTTCGAGAAAATGGTGGCCGACCATGCCATGTCCCACCAGCACTAATACAGGTTTCGTCATCGTCATTATTCCTGCAGCCTGCGGCTGCGTTGAAGAAGGATCAAAAAGCCAGTCCGCGGTGGCGGGCTCGTCGCTTTCCAGGCGCGCGGTGAGCGCGGCGGCGGCAGTGCAATCGCCCATCAGCAGCACGCCGCGCAGGCGGCCGTCGCGCAGCAGCAGGCGACGATAGTGGCGGTCGATGGGGTCCCAGCTGGTAAAAATGTCATCCTGTTCGCCGGCCTGCTGCTCGCCAGCGCTAAAGAGTTCAATGCCGGTGACCTTCAGCCGGGTGCCGGCGTCCTGCCAGACAAAGCCCGCGCCGGGGACGCCGCACAGGCGATCCGCCAGCACTTCGGCCTGGCGCAGGCAGGGAGCCACCAGCCCCCAGGTCTGGCCGTCAATTTCGCAACATTCGCCAATGGCGCTGATCCCCGGCAGCGAGGCGGCCATCTGGCGGTCAACCACGATCCCCCGCTGGCACAGCACACCGGACTGCGCCGCCAGACGGCTGTTGGGCTGCACGCCGGTCGCCAGCACCACTCTGTTGGCGCGGAATACCCGCCCATCCGCCAGCCGCACGCCGTCGGCGTCGATGGCGGCGATCCGGCACTCCAGCACACAGCGAATGCCGCGCGCTTCAAGCTGCTGCCTGAGCTCATCGGCGGCAAAAGCGTCGGTCAGCGGCGCCATTAATCCGCCGCCGCGATGCAGGAGAGTGACCTCCCCGCCGTGGCGACGCAGCGCCGCCGCCGCTTCCACCCCCAGCACCCCACCGCCAATCACCACCGCCGGGCCGGGTATCGCCAGAATACGTTCCACGTCCGCCAGGGTGCGGAAGGGCATAACCTGCGGACGATCAATGCCCGGCAGCGGCGGGAAAAAGGGCCGCGAACCGGTGGCGAACACCAGCTCATCCCACGGCAGCCAGGTCTCCGCGATGCGTAGCCGCCGTTGCACAACATCGACTTCATTCACCGCTTCGCCAGACCGCAGGCACACCCCGTGCCGGGTGTACCACTCCGCCGGCAGCAACGGGAGCTGCGCCGCTGTTTTTTCGCCAGCCAGCAGCGGCGAGAGCTGGATGCGGTTATAGGCCGGGTGCGGCTCGTCGCCGACGACGGTAATGGCAAACCGCGCAGGGTCGCGCTCAACCAGCCGCTGCACCATACGGGTGGCCGCCATGCCGTTACCGATCACCACCAGTCGCCGCGTCATGACCGCCTCCTTACGCCGCTTTCGGCTGTTTTTCATACAGGAAATGGAGGATCTGCTGGCGCAGATGGTGATACCGGCTGTCGTCCGCCAGCTGAACGCGGTGGCGCGGACGCGGCAGATCGACCGCGAGGATCTCGCCGACCGTCGCTGCCGGGCCGTTGGTCATCATCAGCACCCGGTCGGAGAGCAGTACCGCTTCATCAACGTCGTGGGTGATCATGACGATGGTGGTATTGAGCTCCTGCTGAATCTGCATCACCGTGTCCTGGAGGTGGGCGCGGGTCAGCGCGTCCAGAGCGCCGAAGGGCTCATCAAGCAGCAGCACTTTCGGCTTCATCGCCAGCGCCCGGGCGATACCCACCCGCTGCTTCATGCCGCCGGAGATCTCCCCGGGCCGTTTATGCAGCGCATGACCCATCTGCACGCGCGCGAGGTTGTGTTCGATCCACTCCCGACGCTCATGCTTGCTCATGGTGCGACGGAACACCTGATCCACCGCCAGCGCCACATTGTCGAAACAGCTCAGCCACGGCAGCAGCGAGTGGTTCTGGAAAACCACCGCCCGCTCCGGCCCGGGACCGGCGATTTCCCGGTTATCACACAGTAGTCCGCCCTCGGTAGGGGTGGTGATCCCGGCGATCAGGTTTAGCAGAGTCGATTTTCCGCAACCCGAGTGGCCGATCAGGCTAATGGTCTCCCCTTCGACGATATCGAAGGAGACATTCTGCAGCGCCAGGAACTCGCCGCTGGCGGTGTTGAAGCGTTGGCTGACGGCCTGCACCTGAATTAATGGTTTCATGTTGGCTCCTTATTTTTCCTGCCAGCTAAAGCGGCGGGCGAGCAGCATCAGACCCTGCTCCAGCAGCAGGCCGACGACGCCGATAATGACGATGGCGATGATGATGTTTTCCACATTGAGGTTGTTCCACTCGTTCCAGATCCAGAAGCCGATCCCCAGCCCGCCGGTGAGCATTTCCGCCGCCACGATCACCAGCCAGGCGATGCCGATGGAGAGGCGCACGCCGGTGAGCACCGCCGGCAGCACCGCCGGAAAGAGAATTTTGCGCATCACCGTCCACTCCGAGAGCTGGAGGACGCGGGCGACGTTGAGATAGTCCTGCGGGATCCGCCGCACGCCTTCCGCGGTGTTGATCACCATCGGCCAGATGGAGCAGATAAAAATGGTCCAGCTGGAAGCCGGCTCCGCCTTCTGGAACAGCAGCAGGCCAATCGGCAGCCAGGCCAGCGGGCTGACCGGGCGCAGCAGAGCAATCAGCGGATTAAACATGCGGGCGAAGAACAGCGAACGGCCGATCAAAAAACCCAGCGGAATGCCCGCCAGCGCCGCCAGGCCGAAGCCCACCGCCACGCGCTGCAGAGAAGCCAGCACGTTCCAGCCGATGCCCATGTCATTCGGCCCGTCCTGATAGAACGGATCGGCAAACAGGGTCAGCGCCGAGTCCAGCGTGCTCAGCGGCGTGGGAAAGCCTTTGCTGTGCATCGCCGCCAGCTGCCAGGCCAGCAGTAGCACCCCCAGCCCCAGCAGCGGGGGCAGCAGGCGCTGGATGAGCTCACGCAGCCAGCGCGTGACGGTTGGCGTGGTGCGCCGGACCTGCACCGGCGGCAGGAGAATCACTTCGCCAGGCGCGTTCTCCACGCTGACGACCGGTTGCTTACGTTGTGCCTGCTTCATCTCATGCCCCCTTACGTTGAATAGCGAAATGGCGGGCGTAGCCTTCCGGGTCGGACCCGTTCCAGACCGTACCGTCCATCAGTGTGCTGCTGCGCATCGTGGCTGCCGGCGCGCTGATCCCCCCTACCGCCTGGGCGGCAGCCTGCCAGACGTCGATGCGATTAATGCGCGACGCCACCGCGAGATAATCCGGAGCCTGTTTCAGCAGCCCCCAGCGACGAAACTGGGTGAGGAACCACATCCCGTCCGACAGCCAGGGGAAGCTCACCTCGCCCTCGGCGTAAAAGCGCATCGGATGGGGATCCTGCCAGCGGCGGCCGAGGCCGTTGTCATACTCCCCAAGCATCCGGCCGGTGAGGTACTGCTCTTTGGTATTGAGCCAGCCGCGTCTGGCGAGCAGGCGGGCCGTCTCCCGGGTGTTCTCCGGCGAGGCGGCGATCCAGCGCTGCGCCTCCATCAGGGCCGCCACCAGCGCGCGGGCGGTGTTCGGCTGGCGTTCCACCCAGTCGCGACGGGCGCCCAGCACCTTTTCCGGATGCTCGGGCCAGATATCCTGGGAAGTGGCCGCGGTGAAGCCGATACGGTCGTTTATGGCGCGGGCGTTCCACGGCTCGCCGACGCAAAAGCCGCTCATATTGCCGATGCGCATGTTCATCACCATCTGCGGCGGCGGCACCACGACAGTGCGCACATCGTTAAAGGGATCGATGCCGGCGCTCGCCAGCCAGTAGTAGAGCCACATAGCATGCGTGCCGGTGGGAAAGGTATGGGCGAAGGTGTAGCTGCCCGGCGCGCTGCGGTCGATCAGCCGCTTCAGACCGCCGAGGTCGGTCACCCCTTTCTCCTGCAGTTCGCTGGAGAGGGTGATGGCCTGACCATTGCGGTTGAGGGTCATCAGATTGGCCATCGCCTGCGGCTTGCTGGCGATCCCCAGTTCAAGTCCGTACAGCAGGCCATAGAGAATATGCGCCGCGTCCAGTTCACCGGCCACCAGCTTGTCGCGCACCGCCGCCCAGCTGGCCTCCTTACTCGGCGCCAGGGTAATACCATATTTTTTGTCAAACCCCTTCGCCGCGGCGATGGCCAGCGGCGCGCAGTCGGTCAGCGGAATAAACCCGACCCGCACGGTGGTCTGCTCCGGTCTGTCCGAGCCGCCGGCCCACGCGGCCTGCATCACGCCCGGCAGCAGCATCGCGCCGCCCAGCGCGGCCCCTGCCTGCAGCAAGCGCCGCCGTGAAATTGAAAATTTATCGCTCATATCCGCTCCACACGCGCAAAAAAAAAGCGCCCGACAGTGCATATGCACTGCAGGACGCCTTTATCCACGGACACCCGAACCGCCATTGGTTCGTCGCCCGGACTTTTATTCACTCACTATAACTAATGCAAAGGGGATGCCAGCTTTAGCAATGGCGCACGGGCGGGCTTTTCCTTTCGCCCGGGTCGGTTTGTCAGGCAAAAGTGCACCGCCGACAGGCAGCAAATGCCCATCGGTTGTGCATCTACTCCTTTGGGGTTACTGGCCAGATCGCCTTCACCATCAGCAGCGCGCGGGCTATCTCAACCATCCGCTGATTCTTGTCCATGGCCATCTTGCGCAGCGTCTGCCAGGCCTGCTCCTCCGGCATCCCCTGGTGTGTCATCAGCAGGCTTTTCGCTTTTTCGATCAGCTTGCGTTCCTCGAGTGCGTCTTTCAGCGAAGCCAGCTGGCTGGAGAGCTGCTGCAGCTCATAGGCCTGCTGGCGCACCAGCGGCAGCAGCTGTTTATCCAGCCGCGGCGTCACGCTGTCGCTCTCCTCCCCGGCCAGCCAGCCAGGCGCGTCGTCTTCTAACAGCGCGTCGGTGGCGTCCAGCAGATCGTCGATCAGTTGCTCTTCCACTTCGCGCAGCTGCTCAAGCCGCTGGGTCTGCAGGCCGAACCAGCGCAGCGCCGTTTCCCCACCGTCCGCCGCCGGCTGGCGGGTGCAGGCGATCCGCCGCAGCTGCTCTATGTCCAGACCGGCCTGACACTGGGTAGTAAACAGCTGGACGGTCGCCGGGCTGCCCAGCGCCAGGAAGCTGTCGAAGCAGGGCTGCTGACCGTCAATACGGTCCACCAGCTGCTGGCGCAGGCTGTCGCTGAACTCGCCGCGGGTAAAGCCCAACGCTCCCAGCGCGCGCTCCTGACCCACCAGCTCTTTTCCCTGCATAAAGCTGTACAGGGCGACCATACGCCCGGCTACCGGCGGGTCGTCAATACTGTCATTGAGCTGCGGGACGATATTCAGCAGATGGCGGATAATACGGCTGAATTGCTCCGTCGCGGCTTCAGCGGCTACCTGCCGGCGGCTGACCTGCTCACGCAGCGTCGGGAGCTGCGCCAGATCGCCTACCGCCCGGGCGATGCGCCAGCACAGCGCGCTGCCGGTGACCGCGCGCGCCCGTTCGAGGGCGGCATAGAACAAGGCCAGCCGCTCATCAACCAGCGCCCCACCCGCCCGACACTCCGCCGCGTACAGCTGGCCGCCCGAGCAAAGAAAAATATTCGACGCCCCGCGCTCGCACTGCAGCATATGCACCAGCGCGCTGAGCTGACTTGCCAGCTCGCCCAGCCGGGCTAGTTGCTGAAGCTGTTGTTTTTGCAGGCGGCGCGCCAGCTGCAGCCAGGCCGTCGCCTCGTCCGCGTGACCAGTCGTATTATTCATACCCCTCCTCCGGGTTAACGCTTTATACTGCGGTAAAGCAATAACCGTGCCTTTAAGAAGGAGTTTGTATGCAACGTATTGTGATTATCGCCAACGGCGCCGCCTACGGCAGTGAATCCCTGTTCAACAGCCTGCGCCTGGCCATTGCCCTGCGCGAACAGCAGTCCGACCTCGATCTCAAGCTGTTTCTGATGTCCGACGCGGTCACCGCCGGGCTGCGCGGGCAGAAGCCGGCGGAAGGCTATAATGTGCAGCAGATGCTGGAGATCCTCACCGCCCAGCAGGTTCCCGTGAAGCTGTGCAAAACCTGCGCGGACGGCCGCGGGGTCAGCGCACTGCCGTTAGTTGACGGGGTGGAGGTTGGCACTCTCGTTGAGCTGGCCCAGTGGACCCTGGCGGCAGATAAAGTGCTGACCTTCTGAATCTGGGGTGCCGAACGGCAGGAAATATCAGGTTTCGCCACCTGAAGAGGCGAAAAAAATGTTAGCTGAATGCTTTCAGGAACAACGTCATTTTTGTTTAATCTTTATCCCTTTTTTTGATCAAAATCAGCATCCCGACCCGCGCCGTTTGGTGTGATGCACAGAGCAAAGTGTGAACAATATCACGCGAGGACTGGGTGGGCAGGATGCTGTAGCAGGACAGAAACGGGGTACAAAAATGGCGATGGTAAAAGCAAGTTTGACGTTGTTTGGCGGTGACACGCTGGTGGTGCGGTGCTCAGAGCGCTGCCATATTCATCTGATGAGCGCGAAGGTCCCTGGCGACAGCCATGCGGATATCCTGAGCGTGCAGGATCGGGACAGCGCCTATCTGACGGTGCCCTACAGCGGCACCTGGAACGTGCTTATCGACAGTCACAGCCAGTCACTGGAGCACTCCATCAGCTACGTGCCAGCCTGACCGTCACTGACAGAACACCCGCCCGGCCATGCCGGGCGTTTTTCTTTTCCGCGCGCTCAGGCCAGGCCTGGCGTCGGGCTCTCGCCCAACAGCGCGCGGACGCTGGCCACCAGATCATCAAGACTGGCGTCGTGCATCCCGAGCTTACTTAACGCCTGTTCCAGCGAAAACAGGTACTGGGCGTTGGTCCCGAGCGGCCCGCTGGCCCGGGCGATCAGCGGAGCGATGACCTGGGCGCTGGTATCCGGCTCAAACAGCGGATGACGCGGATCCATAATAAACACCAAAGCATTTACCGTTCGCCCGTCGTCCAGCTCCAGCTTGCACCAGGTGGGCAGATAGCAGCCGGTGATCATCTCTCGTTTCCACAGCAGAGTCAGCTCTTCTTCCAGCGTGTCGTCCGGCAGACGATAAGCGACGCCGGTAGTCCGGCCGCCCTCTTTCAGAGCCAGCATGCGTCCCGGCTGGCAGGCGCTTCCGCGCCCGGCGGTCAACCGCAGGCAAAACGCGCGGTGCCAGCCCGGCAGCGTGCCGGTGCAGGACTCGCGATAATTGAGCGCCGGGTTCCAGATAAGCGAACCGTAGCCAAAGATCCATACTGAGCCATCATCCGGGCGGCAGGCCAGCGTCGCCGCCAGCGAGGCTGCGCGTTGTTCTGCCGACCAGAGTAGCGATTCCTCAATAGCGCCAAACGCTGTCTTACAATCCGCATTCATCAAGAAATCACGAGTTAACACTGTTTACTACCTCCGCCACTGCCCGCTTCCCGGCGTTCGTCTCATGCATCCGTCAATATTGCTGAAATATTATCCAGCTTTATCTTTCAATAAGCAATCAGCGGGGCGCTGGCAAGCGTAAAAGCGGCGTCAGCAATTATTTTTTCTTATGCCACTTATCGTCATCGCCTTTCTCGTAGCTGTTCTTCACCGCCGCCCAGGCGACTTTGTGTGCCGTCTCTTCGCGGCTGGCGTCATCGCGCCGGTCGTCTTTATCCTTATATTGATCCCAGGCGCTGTTAAACGCTTCTTTATAAATTTCCTGCGCATGGGCAGGCAGAACATGCTTAACGCTGTCGGGTAGCTCTTGTTTACTGTGATAGGGCATTATGGCCTCCTGTTTGAGCATAAAGTTTAAGTCTGGAACGCAGGCGGCAGGCTATCAAGCCGATGATGAGTTAAAAATGAATTTTAGTAATTATCTGAATAATAATAATAAAAATAGAGTAATCGCAAATTATAATAAACTAATCAAGATATCTCTAGACACCCGTAAATTTAAGTAAAAATCCAGCGGCAATTTAGCAAAATCTGTTACTTTATCGCCCTGCGTTTTTATAATTATAACACCTGCATAAATGGAGATGGTTCATGACCCATGCACATGAGGCGGTAAAAACCCGCCATAAGGAGTCCTCCCTCGTCTTTCCGTTGCTAGCGCTGGCGGTGCTGTTTTTCTGGGGCAGCAGCCAGTCACTGCCAGTGGTTATCGCGATTAACATCCTCGCTCTGGTCGGTATTTTAAGCAGCGCCTTCAGCGTGGTCCGCCACGCCGACGTTCTTGCCCACCGCCTGGGCGAACCCTATGGCTCCCTGATCCTCAGCCTGTCGGTGGTTATCCTTGAGGTCAGTCTGATCTCGGCGTTAATGGCCACCGGCGACGCCGCGCCGACCCTGATGCGTGACACGCTCTACTCCATCATTATGATCGTCACCGGCGGTCTGGTCGGTTTTTCCCTGCTGCTGGGCGGGCGTAAATTCGCCACCCAATATATGAATCTGTTCGGCATTAAGCAGTATCTTATCGCCCTGTTTCCGCTGGCGATTATCGTGCTGGTGTTTCCCATGGCGCTGCCGGGCGCGAACTTTAGCACCGGGCAATCGCTGCTGGTGGCGGTGATTTCGGCGGCCATGTACGGTGTTTTCCTGCTTATTCAGACCAAAACCCATCAGAGTCTGTTTGTTTATGAGCATGAAGACGACGGCGACGATGACGACCCGCACCACGGTAAACCCTCCGCCCACAGCAGCGGGTGGCATACCGCCTGGCTGCTGGTGCACCTGGTGGCGGTTATCGCCGTCACGAAAATGAACGCCAACCCGCTGGAAACGCTGTTGACCAGCATGAACGCCCCGGTGGCCTTTACCGGCTTCCTGGTAGCCCTGCTGATCCTGTCGCCGGAAGGCCTTGGCGCGCTCAAAGCGGTGCTCAACAATCAGGTACAGCGGGCGATGAACCTGTTCTTCGGCTCCGTGCTGGCCACCATCTCACTGACGGTCCCGGTAGTCACCCTCATCGCCTTCCTGACCGGCAATGAGCTGCGCTTTGGCCTTGGCGCGCCGGAAATGGTGGTGATGGTCGCCTCGCTGGTGCTGTGCCATATCTCCTTCTCCACCGGACGCACCAATGTGCTGAACGGCGCGGCCCATCTGGCGCTTTTCGCCGCCTACCTGATGACCATTTTCGCCTGACCTCGCTTCCCCGCCCGGCGGAGTCCGGGCGAAAAAAAAGCCTGCCGGTTTTGACGCCGGCAGGCTTTTTAACTGATGAGGTCAGGCTTACTTGCTGGTATCCAGCTCGTCGAAGCTTTTCACCAGATCGTCAATCGCTTTCATCTGCTTGAGGAACGGCTCCAGTTTATCCAGCGGCAGCGCGGACGGGCCGTCGCATTTCGCGTGGTCCGGATCCGGATGCGCTTCGATAAACAGACCGGCGATACCTACCGCCATACCGGCGCGGGCCAGCTCGCTCACCTGCGCACGGCGACCGCCGGAGGCAGCGCCAAACGGGTCGCGGCACTGCAGCGCGTGGGTGACGTCGAAGATAACCGGTGAATTGTTGGAGGCTTTCTTCATCACGCCGAAGCCAAGCATATCCACGACCAGGTTGTCGTAACCGAAGTTAGCGCCGCGGTCGCAGAGGATCACTTTGTCGTTACCACCCTCGATGAACTTATCGACGATGTTGCCCATCTGGCCCGGGCTGACGAACTGCGGTTTCTTGACGTTGATCACCGCCCCGGTTTTGGCCATCGCTTCCACCAGGTCCGTCTGGCGCGCGAGGAAGGCGGGAAGCTGGATCACGTCCACGACGTCAGCCACCGGCTGCGCCTGGCTGGCTTCATGAACGTCGGTGATGATTTTCACGCCAAAGGTCTGCTTCAGCTCCTGGAAAATCTTCATCCCTTCTTCCAGACCCGGCCCACGATAGGAGTGGATGGAGGAACGGTTGGCTTTATCAAAGGAGGCTTTGAAGACGTAGGGGATGCCGAGCTTCTGCGTAACGGTGACGTAATGTTCGCAGATACGCATCGCCAGGTCGCGTGACTCCAGCACGTTCATCCCGCCGAACAGCACGAACGGCAGGTCGTTCGCTACGTTGATATCACCAATGCTAACCACTTTTTGTTTCATAAGTTCGCCTTATCAGGGTGTAACCGGAATGGTTCCAGACTAATGCAATGTAATTTGTTTGTGCGAAATCGTGTTGATTTGTGCGCGGATCATCTCGCTAATCGGATCCTCCGGACATTGCTCGACAAAATAGCTCAGGTCCAGCAGCGCCACGTGATCGCAATCCAGCTGGGCATATATCAGCCCGCGGTCGCGGATCTCATACGGGTCTTCCGGGTTAAACTGCAGCAGCGCTTCGCTGGCGCGCAGGGCCAGCTCCATCTGCCGCTCTTCCATCAGCGCCGACTTCAGGGTGTCCAGCAGCTTGCGGATCACCTCGGCGTTATCCGCTTCGTCGAGATCTTCATTAAACAGTTCCGCCACCGGCCCGATGTTGCCCTTCAGCCATACCTCCAGAGTATGTTCGTCGAGGGTTTCGCCATTGAACGGATTAATCAGCCACATCTCTTCGCTGGTTTCCGGGTCCGCGCGCAGCAGCATCTGGGTCGGGAAGATCACCGGCACCACCGGCAGCCCCAGACGCTGGGCGATCCACAGCAGGATCGCGCCTAACGACACCGCGCTCCCCTGACGGTTGACCAGCACTTTATCCAGCCAAAGCGCGTCGGAAAGACGATAAACGCCCTGCGAGGCGCCAAAGCCCCACTCCTCGTAAAACAGCGCCAGCAGGCGTTCTATCTGGCGTTCCTGGTCCCACGAAGGCGCAATCTCCTCCTGCGCGAGGCGCAGCAGCCGCTGCAGCTCTTCCTCGACAAAACGCGTCGGAAAATCGTCGCGAACCTGTTCAGAAATGAGGACCATGCCATCACACAATGGCGCTTTGTTAAATTCGAAATCCGCTAATGACCCCATGACCTACCCCAGTATCGGTATTCTTGTGATGGCGAGTTGAATGATGATAAACAACACCATCAGCGCCAGCAGGAACGCGATAAAGCGGCTCTGCTGGCTGCGCGGACGACGACGGCCCAGCGCGATAAAACCTAATGCGATATAAATGATAACGCCAAACAGCTTTTCAGTCAGCCATGCGCCGTCTTCTGTGAACGGCAGGTAGTGCGTTATCGCCATTAATCCCGCACCGCTGAGAAACAGCAGCGTATCGCTGCAGTGCGGCGCAATTCGCACCCACCGCTGGTTCAGCAGCGGGATCTGGTGATATATCCACCAGTAACGTAAAACGAACAATCCTACCGACACCACCACGCTGGCGATGTGCAGATAGAGGACAGCCGTGAATAAGTTCATCAGCCAACGTTCTCCATGTCGGGTAAACGTCCGAGGGTCAGACGCTCATTGTCGCCATAGTCGCGACAGGTCGCGACGTCCAGATAGCCCGCTTCGCGGAACAGCGCGCGCACCGCTTCGCCCTGGGTCCAGCCATGCTCCAGCAGCATCCAGCCGCCGGGCTGCAGATACTGCCGCCCCTCGCGGATAATCTGCGCCAGATCGGCCAGCCCCTCATCGCCCGCCACCAGCGCCGTTAGCGGCTCAAAGCGCACATCGCCCTCGGCGAGATGCGGGTCTGCCGCGTCGATATAGGGGGGATTGCTGACGATCATGGCGAAACGCTGCCCGGCCAGCGCGGCAAACCAGTCGCTTTGCCGTATCGTCACGTTAGCGATGCCCAGATGGGCGGCATTACGCAACGCCAGCGCCACGGCGTCCGGCATGACGTCCACCGCGGTGATCTCACAGTCCGGACGCTCGCTGGCCAACGCCAGGGCAATGGCGCCGGTCCCGGTGCCGAGGTCGAGAATACGGCACGGCGCGACGGGCAGACGCGCCAGCGCCTGCTCTACCAGACATTCGGTATCCGGGCGGGGGATCAGCGTCGCCGGGGAGACAAACAGCGGCAGCGACCAGAACTCCCGCTGCCCGACCAGATGGGCGATGGGCTCCCCGCGCTGGCGTCGCTGCAGGAGCGCCTCCAGCGTCGTCGCCTCGTCAGCGGAGAGTGTCGTTTCGCCGAAGGCCAGGATCCAGGTGCGCGCCCGGCCGGTGACGTGTCCCAGCAGGATCTCGGCGTCGCGTCGCGGACTGTCGCTCTCCGCCAGGCGGGCGATTGCCTGCTGCAGCCAGGCCTGAAAGGTCATCATTCCTGCTCGGACAGCGCCGCCAGCTGATCGGCCTGGTGTTCCTGGACAATCGGCTCAATCAGCATGTCGAGTTTGCCCTCCATCGCCTCATCCAGACGGTAAAGGGTCAGGTTGATGCGGTGGTCGGTCACGCGGCCCTGCGGGAAGTTGTAGGTACGATTGCGATCGCTGCGGTCGCCGCTGCCCAGCAGGTTGCGGCGCGTGGAGGCTTCCGCCTGCTGACGCTTGGCCACTTCGGCGGCGCGGATCCGCGCACCCAGCACCGACAGCGCCTTGGCTTTGTTTTTATGCTGAGAACGTTCGTCCTGACACTCCACCACGATGCCGGTGGGCAGGTGGGTAATACGGATCGCCGAGTCGGTGGTGTTAACGTGCTGCCCGCCCGCGCCGGAGGAGCGGAAGGTATCGATGCGCAGATCCGCCGGGTTGATATCCGGCATTTCCGCCTCCGGCAGCTCCGGCATCACCGCCACCGTACAGGCGGAGGTGTGGATACGCCCCTGCGACTCGGTGGCCGGCACGCGCTGCACGCGATGGCCGCCGGATTCAAATTTGAGCCGGCCGTAGACGCCGTCGCCGCTGATCTTGGCGATCACCTCTTTAAAGCCGCCGTGTTCACCTTCGTTGGCGCTGAGGATCTCCACCTGCCAGCGGCGCGATTCCGCGTAACGGGTGTACATGCGGAACAGATCGCCGGCAAACAGCGCCGCTTCGTCGCCGCCGGTCCCGGCGCGTACTTCCACGAAGGCGTTACGCTCGTCATCGGGATCTTTCGGCAGGAGCAGGACCTGCAGCTGTTGCTCCAGCTGTTCGCCTTTATCTTTGGCGTCCCGCAGCTCTTCCTGCGCCATTTCGCGCATTTCCGGATCGTCGAGCATCATCTGTGCGGTTTCAATATCCTCCTGCACCTGACGCCAGTCGGTATAGCAGCGCGCCACATCGCTCAGTTGAGCATACTCCCGCGACAGCGCGCGGAATTTATCCTGATCGGCAATCGTCGCGGCATCGCCGAGCAGCGCCTGCACTTCTTCGTGGCGCTCGTACAACGCTTCCAGTTTGGCAACAATAGAAGACTTCATAGGCGTGAATTCACCCTGTCCTGAAAATAAGAGAAAGGTGCGCTATTCCAGCCCGAGGCTGTTGCGCAGAATATGCAGGCGTTCGTCGTCCCCGTCACGGGCGGCCTGCTGAAGAGATTTGGTTGGCGCGTGGATCAGGCGGTTGGTGAGCTTACGCGCCAGATCCTGCATAATTTCCTGGGCATCGCCGCCCTGCTCCAGCGCGGCCAGCGCCTTCGCCGTCAGCTCCTCACGGACCTGCTCAGACTGCGAACGGTACTCACGAATGGTCTCGCTGGCGCTCTGCGCGCGCAGCCAGGCCATAAATTCGCTGGTCTCCTGCTCGATGATCGATTCCGCCTGCACCGCCGCGGCCTTACGCTGCGCCAGGTTATGCTGAATGATGTTTTGCAGATCGTCGACGCTATAGAGGTAGGCGTTAGCCAGTTTACCGACCTCCGGTTCGACGTCGCGCGGGACGGCGATATCCACCAGCAGCATCGGCTGGTTACGCCGCGCCTTGAGCGCGCGCTCCACCATGCCTTTGCCGATGATCGGCAGCGGACTAGCGGTGGAGCTGATAATGATGTCGGCCTCTTTCAGCCGTTCGTCGATATCGCTAAGGGCAATCACCTCGGCGCCCACTTCTTCCGCTAGCGCCTGGGCGCGTTCACGAGTGCGGTTGGCGATCACCATTTTGCGCACGTGATGTTCGCGAAGATGACGCGCCACCAGTTCGATGGTTTCACCGGCGCCGACCAGCAGCACCGTCACGCTCGACAAGGATTCAAAGATTTGCCGCGCCAGGGTACAGGCGGCGAAGGCGACGGAAACGGCGCTGGCGCCGATATCGGTTTCGGTACGCACGCGCTTAGCCACCGAGAACGATTTCTGGAACATCCGCTCCAGTTCGCTCACGTTGAGGTGGCCGCGGCTGGAATCGGCGAAGGCTTTTTTCACCTGACCGAGGATCTGCGGTTCGCCCAGCACCAGCGAATCAAGGCCGCTGGCGACGCGCATCAGATGGCTGACGGCGTCGTTATCCTGGTGCCAGTAGAGGCTTTTACGCAGGTCTTCTTCATTGAGGCCGTGGTAATTACACAGCCAGCGGATCAGCGCTTCCTGCAGGTTATCCTGCTCTTCGACGCTGAGATAGAGTTCTGTGCGGTTGCAGGTCGACAGCACCACTCCACCCTGCACCATCGGCTGAGCCAGCAAGCTCTCCAGCGCCTTATCGAGCGTTTCCGGCGAAAACGTGACGCGTTCTCGCAGGGCGACCGGAGCTGTTTTGTGATTGATGCCAAGAGCTAAAAGGGTCATTGTGAGGGAGTAGTACCAGCGTTGCTAAGGTTAGTCTGAGTGCATCATACAGGATGCGCGTAATCAATAAAAGAGAGGCTCCCCTTTTGGAGTAATAGCCAAAGCAAGACCGCCATTAAGGTTAATTTTTTGATTTCAGACAACTTGAACGTAGACGCTATCGCCCGGCGACGCTAGCATTAAGGGTTATAAATGTAACCTGCTACACAAATCGGCCCGCTGTTCCCCTGCCGCCGGATTTCACTGTAGACATCAAGGATTTGTCATCATTATGAATCGACTGTTCCGCCTGCTGCCGCTGGCCAGCCTCGTCCTGACCGCTTGTTCTGTTCATACCCCCCAGGGGCCTGGCAAAAGCCCAGATTCGCCGCAGTGGCGCCAGCACCAGCAGGCTGTTCGCAGCCTCAACCAGTTCCAGACCCGCGGGGCGTTTGCCTATCTCTCCGACGAGCAAAAAGTCTATGCCCGCTTCTTCTGGCAGCAAACCGGTCAGGACCGCTATCGCCTGCTGCTAACTAACCCGCTGGGCAGCACCGAGCTGTCGCTGACCGCCCAGCCGGGCAGCGTGCAGCTGATCGACAACAAAGGCCAGACCTATACCGCCACCGATGCCGAAGAGATGATTGGCCGCCTGACCGGGATGCCGATCCCGCTGAACAGCCTGCGCCAGTGGATCATCGGCCTGCCGGGTGACGCCACCGACTATTCGCTGGACGATCGGTACCGTCTGCGCGAACTGAACTACACGCAAAACGGCAAAACCTGGCACGTCACCTACGGCGGCTACACCACCGATACCCAGCCAGCCCTGCCGTCTAATGTCGAGCTAAACAATGGCGCCCAGCGCATCAAGCTGAAGATGGATAACTGGATCGTGAAATGATGAGCCGCTGGCCCTCACCTGCAAAATTGAATCTGTTCTTATATATCACCGGCCAGCGGGCCGATGGTTACCACACCCTGCAGACGCTGTTTCAGTTCCTCGACTATGGCGATACGCTGACCATCGAACCGCGCGCTGACGGCGAACTGCGTCTGCTGACGCCGGTGGCCGGTGTACCGGATGAAGAAAATCTGATTATTCGCGCCGCGCGTCTGTTGATGCGCGCAGCCGGCGAAAGCGGCCGCCTGCCGGCGGGCAGCGGCGCCGATATCAGTATCGATAAGCGCCTGCCGATGGGCGGCGGCCTGGGGGGCGGCTCGTCCAATGCCGCCACCGTGCTGGTGGCGCTTAACCATCTCTGGGGCTGCGGGCTTTCGGAAGATGAGCTGGCGACCCTTGGTCTGCAGCTGGGGGCCGATGTGCCGGTCTTCGTGCGCGGCCATGCCGCCTTTGCCGAGGGAGTGGGTGAAATTCTCACGCCGGTGGAGCCCGAGGAAAAATGGTACCTGGTGGCTCATCCAGGCGTCAGTATTCCGACGCCGATCATTTTTCGCGACCCGGAGCTACCACGAAATACCCCGCGCCGGTCAATTAATACGTTATTAAATTGTGAATTCAGCAACGATTGCGAGCTTATCGCAAGAAAACGTTTTCGCGAGGTTGATGCCGCGCTTTCCTGGCTGTTAGAATATGCGCCGTCACGCCTGACCGGCACAGGGGCCTGTGTGTTTGCTGAATTTAACACCGAATCCGCTGCCCGTCAGGTGCTGGACACTGCCCCGGCATGGCTAAATGGCTTTGTGGCGCGCGGAGTCAATCTTTCGCCGCTCAAGCAGGCCCTGCTCTGATTCCTGCGCTGTGATGGCGCAACGATCATGAGTCAGCCGGGGAAATTGAGTTACGGTGACAACGTCACCCTGTTCCAGACGTTGCATCGTGCTCTTTAAATACACCGACTGGATCGAATGGCGCCAGCCCGCACATTATTGGCCCATTCATCCACCACTGGACGCATGCCTGAGGTTCTTCTCGTGCCTGATATGAAGCTTTTTGCTGGTAACGCCACCCCGGAACTAGCACAACGTATTGCCAACCGCCTGTACACTTCTCTTGGCGACGCCGCTGTAGGTCGTTTTAGCGACGGCGAAGTCAGCGTACAAATCAATGAAAACGTACGCGGTGGTGATATTTTCATCATCCAGTCCACTTGTGCTCCCACCAATGACAACCTGATGGAACTGGTTGTTATGGTTGATGCTCTGCGTCGTGCTTCGGCAGGTCGTATCACCGCCGTTATCCCTTACTTCGGTTATGCTCGTCAGGACCGTCGTGTTCGTTCTGCTCGTGTGCCAATCACCGCGAAAGTGGTGGCGGATTTCCTGTCCAGCGTCGGCGTTGACCGCGTGCTGACCGTTGACCTGCACGCAGAACAGATCCAGGGCTTCTTCGATGTGCCAGTTGATAACGTGTTCGGCAGCCCAATCCTGCTGGAAGATATGCTGCAGCTGAACCTGGACAACCCGATCGTGGTTTCTCCAGACATCGGCGGCGTAGTTCGTGCTCGCGCTATCGCTAAACTGCTGAACGATACCGATATGGCCATCATCGACAAGCGTCGTCCGCGCGCCAACGTCTCCCAGGTGATGCATATCATCGGCGACGTCGCTGGTCGTGACTGCGTGATGGTCGACGATATGATCGACACCGGCGGCACCCTGTGTAAAGCGGCAGAAGCGCTGAAAGAGCGCGGCGCGAAACGCGTATTCGCTTACGCGACGCACCCAATCTTCTCCGGCAACGCAATCCAGAACATCAAAAACTCTGTGATCGATGAATTTGTCGTCTGCGATACCATTCCGCTGGCACCAGAAATTAAAGCGCTGGATAAAGTGCGTACTCTGACGCTCTCCGGTATGCTGGCTGAAGCTATTCGCCGTATCAGCAATGAAGAATCAATCTCTGCTATGTTCGAACATTAATCGAGCCGAGCACAAAAACCCGCTGCGGCGGGTTTTTTTGTCTCTGCATTTTTAATTCTTCCACAACATCATTCGGCATGCGTCAAGGCGGCAAGTGAATGAATCCCCGGGAGCGTACAGGCAGTACGTGACTGGGGTAAATGAACGCAGCCAACACAGAGGCATCCCGAAAGATGACGTGGAAATGATCAATGCCTCCTTCACCTGCCATTTAGTTGACAGATGATGCGCTCATGGATGAAACATTATTGTGAACAGATTATTTTCCTCACATGTGATGCCTTTCCGCGCCCTCATCGACGCTTGTTGGAAAGAACAGTACACCACGGCCCGCTTCACGCGTGACCTGATCGCCGGGATCACCGTCGGGATCATTGCGATTCCGCTGGCGATGGCGCTGGCGATTGGCAGCGGTGTGCCGCCGCAGTACGGCCTCTATACCTCAGCGGTGGCAGGGATTGTGATCGCCTTAACCGGCGGGTCGCGCTTTAGCGTTTCCGGCCCGACCGCCGCCTTTGTGGTGATCCTCTATCCGGTTTCCCAGCAGTTCGGCCTGGCGGGGCTGCTGGTGGCGACGCTGATGTCGGGGATCTTTTTAATTCTTTTCGGCCTGGCGCGCTTTGGCCGCCTGATCGAATATATCCCGCTGTCGGTCACCCTCGGCTTCACCTCCGGGATCGGTATCACTATCGGTACCATGCAGATTAAGGATTTTCTCGGCCTGCAGATGCCCCATGTGCCGGAGCATTATCTGCAGAAAGTGGCCGCGCTGGCGATGGCCCTGCCGACCATTAACGTCGGGGACGCCGCCATCGGCGTCGTCACCCTCGGCACCCTGATCTTCTGGCCGCGGCTGGGTATCCGTCTGCCGGGCCACCTCCCCGCGCTGCTGGCCGGCTGCGCGGTGATGCTGGTAGTCAACTTGCTCGGCGGCGATGTGGCGACGATCGGCTCGCAGTTTCACTATCAGCTGGCGGACGGCACTCAGGGCAACGGCATTCCGCAGCTGCTGCCGCAGCTGGTGCTGCCCTGGGATATGCCGGGCTCCAGCTTTACCCTGAGCTGGGCTTCGCTGCAGGCGCTGCTGCCTGCCGCCTTCTCCATGGCGATGCTCGGCGCGATTGAATCTCTGCTGTGCGCGGTGGTGCTCGACGGTATGACCGGTACCAAGCATAAAGCCAACAGCGAGCTGATTGGCCAGGGGCTAGGCAACATCGTTGCGCCGTTCTTCGGCGGAATCACCGCCACCGCGGCGATTGCCCGCTCGGCGGCGAACGTGCGCGCCGGCGCCACATCGCCGGTTGCCGCCGTGATCCACGCCCTGCTGGTGATCATGGCGCTGCTGATCCTCGCCCCGCTGCTCTCCTGGCTGCCGCTGTCGGCGATGGCCGCCCTGCTGCTGATGGTGGCATGGAACATGAGTGAGGCGCATAAAGTCATCAATCTGCTGCGCCACGCGCCGAAGGACGACATCGTGGTGATGCTGATGTGCATGTCGCTGACGGTGCTGTTTGATATGGTGATCGCCATCAGCGTCGGGATCGTGCTGGCTTCGCTGTTGTTTATGCGCCGTATCGCGCGCATGACGCATCTGGCGCCGGTCAACGTCGAAGTGCCAGACGATGTGCTGGTGCTGAGGGTGATCGGTCCGCTATTCTTTGCCGCCGCCGAAGGTTTATTCAACGATCTGGAGACCCGGATCGCCGGCAAGCGCATCGTGGTGCTGAAGTGGGACGCCGTGCCGGTTCTCGACGCCGGCGGTCTGGATGCCTTCCAGCGCTTTGTGAACAAGCTGCCGGAAGGCTGTGAATTGCGCGTATCTAACCTCGAGTTTCAGCCGCTACGCACGTTAGCGCGCGCCGGCGTCAAGCCGCTGCCAGGCCGCCTGAGCTTCTACCCCGATCGTCAGGCCGCGCTGGCTGACCTGTGATCACCCGGCGGCAGGCCCCTGCGCCTGCCGCATCAACGCCCCCGTCGCCTGTTGTAGCCAGCTCAGCACCGCCGGCGTCATCCAGGTGCCCTTCATCAAATGCGGCTCCTGCTCCATTGCCCGACGAAACTTCTGCAACGTCTGCGGCCGGGTACCGGCGTAGGACTGAAACAGCTCAAGCCACGCCCGGGCCAGCGCCTGACCCGACGCTGAATCCGGCGCTATACCCTCCCGACATGCCTGATGCAGCTTCGCCACCAGCGCTGGCCACTCCTGTAGCCGGTCGAAATAGTGCTGGCGGGTGAACGCCATCTCTTCATCGTCGAGATACCGCGCCCAGATGGCCAGTTTGCTTTCGGCAAAGGCTTCGGTGATAAAGGCGATGATGGCCGGCGTGACGCCGGTCTGTTCAACCATTTGCGGCTCGGCGGCATGCATCGCGTTCAGGCGGGTCAGAAACTCCGGGCGCCCGGCCGTATCCTGCTCCAGGCGCTCCATCCAGCGCGTCGCCAGACTCATCGCCTGCGGACTGTCCGTCGGGCAGCCGCTCGCCATCAGCGTCTGCACCTCCTCCGTTAGCTCGCGCCACGCCTGGGCGCGCTGTTCATCCTGTGCCGCAAACGGCAGCGCGGCTAACTCCTGTTGACTAAACCAACGATCGTACATTTTCATTAACTCCAGCGTCTGTAGCCAGGACTCCAGATCGGGTTCATTGCCGCTCGCCAGCGCCTCGCGCAGCGCCAACAGCCGGTCGCGCAGCCTGGCGACATCACGCAGTTGGTCATTCAGCGTCTCTATCTGCTGCGTCAGCAGCTCAGGCAGCGACAGCGTTTGCCGATCGAGATAGTCCTTGATGGTGGCGAGCGTCAGCCCGGTCTGCGCCAGCGCCTTTATCATATGCAGGCGCTGAACCGCTGACAGGTTATAGAGCCGATAGCCCGCCTCGCTTCTGGCCGAAGGCGTTAACAGCCCCGTCTGTTCATAATGATGCAGCGTACGCACCGTCAGTCCGGCGCGCTTCGCCAGCTCTCCCACCTGAATTAACATGACTGCTCCTCTCTGTGGCCAGGTCCGCTACTCTGCTGCCTGACGTAACGTCAGGGTCAAGCATAAAACGCGCTTAATATTCACTTTTGGCGGCAACCATAGCATCACGAAGCTCAGGTCGGAATGGGGTATAGCGCGCGAAATTTTTTGATACCGTTTTGAGATAAAATTGATACCAGCAAAGCATCGAATAAAAAATTCTTTTGATACTGAAAACCGCTTTGCTGGTTAGGTACGAAACGCTTTAGCGCTAAAAGGATTAATCGACAATTGTCAGAATGGTCTCAGAAGTATCGAACTTCTCGTTAAATAATGCAGCCTGCCCCTTAAGGGCAACCTCAAGGATGTCATCGCATTCAAACTCAGCAAAGAGACGAACATCCCGCTGTACAGTAGTTATCTCCAGCCTGACGACACGATCATCAATTTTCACTGTTGATGGGTAGATGTAGTAGCGCATTTATCACCTTTTAACGAAGTAGAACATTGGTAATGCAAGGTAAATCTTCCCGACATAACCCGTCACCTTCAGACCTGCATGAATAAAATCGTTACCCTGCCAATAGCTTGTAGCACTTTGTGGCAGCATGGCCTGAAAATCAGCCGACGTGATGTTTGTCCCTTGCCTCTGAGAAGTCATGTTAATTGCAGCGCTTTCAGTAATTGTTCTCCGAATAGGCGTGCTTGTTGCTGTAATAAGCTTAGTGGTTTGATCCTGCACGGCGTTGATACTGTTACGAAGATAGCTGGCCATGACGACCGAAACCATAACGTCGCCAACGGCATCAGCAATACGAACAGAAGCTGTTCCCCACATTTTTTGCAGTCCTGACTCCGCTCTACCTTCGTTGGTACAGAACAATTGCACGACCTCTGAGGGGTCAGTCAGAGTAATAACAAACGACATATAGCCGTCCAGCATTGGATCTGACATCGTACCGTACCTGCATGATGCATTGCCGGTCTTCAGAGCAGCCCATGCATAGTCGGTCGAGAGAAGATTGTCAGCAACTTCACCTGTACTTAACTCAGTAAAGCCGAGAACGTTGTTGATTCGGTTCGAACACGCAGGGCTATAACTGTTCGGAAACGGGGTTCTTTTATCAATAGTTTCAGGGATTGTTAAATCGACGCCCGAATTACTGGGCGGCCCTGCCAGAGTCGGGTATGGGGTGCATGGCTTATTCCCGTGGCGACCCATAGTATAAGATTCATCGGTTACCTTCAGTGCCTGACCATACATGGAACTCGGGCACTCATACTCCTGGTAAATCCCGTAATATTCGTAACCTAAACCCGCCAGCGTTCTGCGGACATTCTTGTGGACACCTTTTGCAATGTAGACGGTCGACTGTGAGTAGCTCTGAGGGGATTCTTTCGCCACGATTCTGCCCTGAATACCCTCAATGTGACCGGAAAGGAATTTTACTTCCCCAGGGGAATACGCGCCGAAATTAATCATATTGCCCCCGACGAAATCTATTCGGGTACCTCCTTCCAGGTTAAATTCACCGCCGCCTTCAATTAGAAAGGCATGCTTGGTTGTGTTACCAAATGTGCAGTGCTGGTAACGCATATCTTCGCCGAAATTATAAAAATCCTTCGGCACATACATACCGTGATAATTCCGGCTGAAGTTACAGTCACGAAACTGACACATGAACGTATAGTAGGTTCCCCATCGGTGCGAACAGTAAAAACCGATGACATTGACCTTCTCAATCCACGTATCACGCACGTCCATATCGCAGGGGGTATCATTGCCAAACACAATACCGTAGGTTTTTACCGTCGGATTTCCGTTGGCATCCAGTCTGACACCAGGACCGATTAGGTTGATTTCACCACCAATACAAGTCATGCCACCGCGACCAGTTGCCTGGTTTTTGGCACCCGGTACATCAGGTGGGTTAGTCCCCTCCCGGAACATCTCTGCCGTAAGGCGCCCGATAAAGGCGCTGTTTTGATAGTAAAGGGGATCGTCTGTTGTGAAATCGGATGCGTCAAAGGTGACACTACCGAAAAAAACAAACGAAATAATGCTGGGCCATTTGACTGCCTCAGTGATTTTCAGAACGTTAATACCGTTAACGGCTGGCATCACTATCATGCGCATAACGTTATTAACCCGTCCGTTAGCGATTATCTTGTCAATAATGGCACTGACTACCGCGTTAGCCACAGATGAAAAATTGGAACCATCTTTTTTGAGTCCGGCCAGAAACAGGTTATAACCGTAACCAATATTCGCTTTCCATCGAGCGCCCCCCGGCGTGACGAAAACTGACACGCCATCGTCAGGTGATGTGGTGTCATAAGGGTCGTGATACAAAATTTCGTTAATGACGGGACAACCTTCACCCGCTTTTTCCAGCAGAATAGGCTGCCCCGGTCGCGTTGGTTCAATTTCTCTGAGGGCAGCAATACTCGGACAACTACCGTTGTATTTAAACCCGTCTTCAAGGCCGAGATCGCGTCTGATTTTGGCGTCACCAAGTACCGGAATAGCCTTACTCAACTGATCATAAGACTTTTTATCCGGCTCTATGCCTGCTGCTGCCAGCAGGTTCAGGAGTTCAGCCTGTACAGTGTTAAACCAGTCTGCGCCAGGCCAGCTTATCCCGCCTTGTTCCTGACTTTCACCAAACCAGCGAGGAGTAACGGATTGCTGGTCTTTCGGTTCCGGCATCTCCGGGACGCCGCTGGTGTTGTCGAGATGGTACATAACGACTCCTTACGGCTTCTCTGGCCAGACAATATCAGTGGCAGTGGTATCCACGCGGCTCACCGCGAGGCGATAAGCCTCCCAGCGTGCCAGCTGCGCGGTTTCATCATCAGTGGCCTGACCGCTGCTGACGGCATAGCTCAGCAGCGAAATCTGCTCCGAAGCCTCAGAGAGCAGCTTCGCCTTCTGGCGGTCAGCCTGAGCGATGAGATAAACCCGTTCGGCCTCTACGTTTTTCACCCAGGCTGACCCATCCCATTCATCGAACTGCCCCGGCATTTTGAGGGTGTAGCCTTCGGGAACGGGGCCAATATCGGTAATGGTCAGGGGCTCACGGGTCGCGGTGTTCCAGATAACCTGACCACGCAGGTCTTTGAGATAAACCCACTCAGCCCCGTTCCAGCGGGTGACGAACGTCGTTTTATCCTCTGGTGGGGCCACAAACGTGCAGTCATCAGGTAGCGTGAACCATGCGTCAGAGACGGTATGTTTCGTGCCGTCACTCTCGTAGTAAATCTGGCCGGTCCTGTCTTCGATTTGCATCCACTGGCCATCAGCGAACAACAGAACATAACCGAGATCAGCGACCGGCGGCTCAATGGTAATGGCCCAGTCAGGCAGAGATTCACTCAGGAACGAAATAACAAAACCGGTGCCGTGATTATTCCAGAAACGTGTCCCGCGAATATCGGTCACATATTCCCAGTCACCATTTTTAAATATACCGGTCTGACCTTTTTCCGGCTTACAGGGAATATGCGTTGTATTAGCAGGCAAGCCTGTGCCCGCCGGAATAGTCATAAAAACAGAGCCGATATAAACGCCATCGACGTCGTACTGATAAAGCCAGATGGCCTGCGGGCTTTGAGAAAATTCGAATGACATTACGCTAACCTCACGATGGCGTTAAAGGCGATATTTTTGACGGTGTTTTCCGTATTGCCGGTACTGTTGATAGTCACGGCATGAGCATGCGGGCCGATATAAACGGTGTGGCCGTGAATACCGATATTAACGGTATGTCCGTGGGCTGGTGCTTTGCTGGTTTTGTTACGGGTGCGGTGTGAGTCGTTATCCGACCCGACGACGTAGTCCGGGTCCCAGGCTTCCCCCGGCGCTAACATGCCGCCATCATGGTCATGCTCGTTATCCGAACTGGTGGCCTTTGTGCCGTGATCAAAGTTGCTGGTCGCCACAGTTCCGAGATCGGCGGAGGCCACGCTCCCGGTGTGTGCGTGAGCCTTCACACCGTCAGCCTCATAAGACAGCAGCGCCCGCCCGGAGGTGGGTAAAAACTTAATAGTCTGGCCACGCATGTCCGGCAGAACGCCGGAGGGATAAGCGACAGCGAGGCGCGGATACGTTGTTTTATCGAAGCTCTGACCCAGCATCAGCATAAAGCCGGTCGGCGCTGTTGCCCCCGGCCACGGAAGTGGAATTCCCGGCGGCAGCATATAGTCCGAGGAGAAAATACGGATGGCTTGCGCAAACTGGTCCAGCTTATTTTTATCCGGCGTGATATTGGCCAGCGCCAGCACATTCAGCATTTCCGCCTGAATGGCGTTAAACCAGTCCGCGCCCGGATAACTCGGCTGAATACCGTCACCGCCTTCAGTAAACCAGCGGCGCTCGGTAAATAACACCGGCTTAATGGCGGGCATATCAGGAACGGAAGAGGCATTATCCAGGTGAAACATAATTAAACCTCATAAAGAAAATCATAATCGTGGCCAGCGAGCCGGTAACGACGTAAAAAACATTCCAGTATCTGCGCCTGCAGGCTGATTAACGGCGTCAGGACGTTGCTGATACTGCGAAAGCGGATCATCGGCATATCCGTGACCGTCACCTGCAGCAGGTAGCGGTATTTGTGGGAATAAATCGGATACATGATGTCGCGCATGACGTGATGCGGCAGGATTTCGGTTACCTGAATGGTGAAGCCCAGCGCATCCTTTACGGCCTGCTCAATCTGCCAGGTGGCTAGTCCGCCCTTGCGGTGATACTTCTCCACCACGGCGTCACGACGGCGGTCGAAGCCATCCGGGATAGCGTTACAGTCCGGCAGTCCGAGATAGTCTTCCCAGTCGGACAGCAGCAGCTCAGTGGTCTCCGGGCGCATTTCGGTGACCAGCAAATCCGCGTTCGCCTCCGCCAGCTGCAGGCGGGAACTGAAGCCCCGGAGCAGTGACGTCAGCGCCGCCGTCTGGTCGCGTGGCCACGCTTTACCGCGCGGCATCAGCTGCTGCAGAACGTCCTGCCAGTCCTCTACACGATGCGCCATGTGACAGCCCCCAGCGTCAGCAGCTCGTAGTTCTCACTGGCCTGATTGGTGGTGAGGTCCAGCTCGTAATCCGTGACCCCCGTCGATGAGCCGATGGCCGTTCGGATGGCGGAGAGCAGCAGCGTGTCGCCCGGCGAGACCGAGCGGAACAGCGCCTGCAGGCTCAGGGTGACTGCAGAACGGATGGCCGCAGTATCGGGAATGATGCGGATGGTCAGCGGCACCGGCTTGAGCGTCAGGGGAATGGGCCAGACCTCAATGCCGCCGGGTTTGCCGACATAAGTTCCGGTTGCCGGGTCCTGATGACGGAAAAGGTACGCCTGCATCGCCTCGCGGTCGGTACCGGTCGGGATAATGTCAGTGCGCTGGTCGTAGACCCACGCAAGGCCCACCGTACCCAGCCCGTGCCAGCAGTCAAAGGCCCATGCCCGGCTGATGCCCGGCAGTTCGGTGGCCCAGATAACGTAATCATGCAGTGCGCCGCCGGTGGGCGGGTTGCGCTTGCGGTACAGCAGACGGGTCAGCAGCTCGGCCACAGACTCGACGTCCGCGCCTCCGGAGATACCGGCATCCGCCACCACGCCATCGCTGTTAACCCCGGCCACTGGGGAAATCAGAGTCAGGACGTCGCCCGCCGACAGGTTGCCGCTGAGGCCCGTCTCGTCAGCCTGCACGGTGACGGTGATTTTGCCCGCTGACGGGTCACTGGTGGCGGTGACGTGGTAGCGTACGCCGTCCTGCGTCTGCATCTCCGTATCGAGCGGCAGCGGCTTTGTGCCGGTAAAGGTGACAGGGCCGCTGGCATAGGATGCGGCTTTACGTATCACGCCCTCATAGCGGGCGGTATCAATAATGGTTTCGTCGGCGGACTGCTCTGACGGGATAATCTGGTTTTTAATCCACGTCTGATAATCGTAGACGTCGCGTAAAGCGCCGCTGAAAGCGGTATTTAATGCGCGTTCAACGCCGACAATCGGTAATTCCTGGTCGAGTTCAATCTCTAAATCCTGAATACCGGCACGAATAAGCTGGCGGAGCGTCGGGACATTAAATGTAGCCATTTTCTACCGCCTCCCAGCGTTTCTTTATTTCGACGGTTAACTCGGTTTTATCCGGGCGGGTGAGAATAATGGTTAATGCCAGCCAGTTAATCCGGGGGATAGTGGCAATCACCTGCGCATTTCGCGCATAGCCGTAACGTAATAATGGCTGCATGGCCAGACGGGCATAATTCTCCGCGCGGAGCCTGACCTCTTCCGTCAGCTTTTCACGGTCAATCAGCCAAAGCTTTGAGCCCCATTCGAAATCACTGAAGGAATTACCGCACCAGCCGCGACGGTCATCAGTGCCGTCGGGTATCTCGTCGCTGGTATCTGCCCGCGCATCAGTAAACAGGCAGATATACACCAAAGAAACAAGGCCCTCGTCAAACGAAAGGCCATTGTGTTCAATCTCGATGTCGCCGCCAGCGGGCAGGTGCCAGTTTATTCTGATGGTCATAAGGGTTCAGTCGTGTTTTCACCGTCGCCATCCTTATGAATATGGCCAAGGAAAGATTTTCCCTTAACCTGAATATCTTCACTGAAAGAAGTGGGGCCGGTGATATTTATCTGTTTACCGATAATGTCACAGCTCTCTTCGGCAACCACATTTACCGTCTTCCCTGTTATTTCAATCACGCCATTCTTTTTCAGGCGAATAATATGGCCTTCCTGATGATAAAGAATAACGTCGCCGACTTCGCCACCACGAGGGCGACTCCCTTTATCCTCGACGGCGATGGCCACCATACCGCCGCGACGGCCACCGACAGCAACGACAATCGCCTCGGAGCCTGCAGGCGGGACGCTGGAAAAGCCATAGTTCTGGAAGCGCTCGACGTCGTCATTGGTCTCATCGGCCAGCGACTGTACCTGCAGGTTCTGCCGACCGAGGCTGTCCGTCACAATGCGCACCAGCGCCCGGTCCACCATCAGGCGCAGACGTCGGCCAAGCTCTGCAAATGAGCGCCCGATATTAGCGTCTTTCAGTCCCATGTTGCCCCCACGGTCGTTTTCGACTTCGCTTTTTTCCCTTTCGCTTTAGCCTTCTGGGACGGCATGTCCAGCGACTCAGGCGGGGCCAGGGTCAGTACCGTCAGACGACCGCCGTCACCTTCCATAAAGGAGACAGTTTTAATCAGCCAGGTAACATCGAGCTGCTGAATGGCGTCGGTTACCTTCACCAGTCGGTTGGTCTGCCACAGCGGCCCGCTGATGCCATTCTCCCGCCAGCCTGCCACGGTGATTTCAGTAGTGTTGGATTCGCCCAGCACATACGCCTTATGCCACTCACCACGGGCGCTGGCACCGCCGACCGTCAGGCTGTCTTCATTGACCAGAATCTTCGGACGATAGCGGGTGATCTCCGGGTCGCTGACTACCGTCTGGCGGCCGCCGATCATCTTCACCGGCTGGTCGTCCCATGTTGAACCGCCCGCGCTGGCGGAGCCCTTGACGATGTACTGGCTGGCACGTTCGCGCCAGCTGAAGCGTCCACGTGCAGCCAGAATATTGTCGCCGAGAGTGAGTGTCACTCCGGCCCGTAGCGTGGATGCGCGGGTGATAACCAGCCGACCGTAAGCGTCTGAAGTCACCAGAACGCCGCGCTGTTTGGCCAGACGGTCGAGCAGTTCAAAGCCGGTTTCACCCTGTTCGAGGGTGATGCTGCCAAAGGCATCGCCGGTGTCGGTCTCGTTAACCACCTCAATGCCGTAGGGCTTGCAGATGGTGGCCGCCAGCTGTTCCAGTTTCTGACCTTTCCACTGGCCGGACTTATCGACCACCGAGCTGTCCACCAGATCGCCGGTTTTGTCGCGGCCCATCACGCGCAGGGAGACGTTCTCCGCGTCATAGCTGGGAATGAAGCCGTCAATGTAGCCGGTCATGACGCGGTCACTGCCGATGGAGACCGTGCAGGACTGACCTGGCTTGATAGAGCGCGGCGTGGCAGATGACCATCGGGCAGTAACTGTCAGGTCGAACTCGCCCGCCACAGACTCCAGTGAGCGGTTAATGGTCATGTCCGTCCAGCCGCCCCAGACCTTGCCGTCAACGTTCAGGGTTAACTCTTCAGTCATTGCTGATGATCTCAATCGTCTGTGAAGGTGTAATAAAAGAGGGATAACGCAGTCGGTTGCGGGTCACCAGTTCATCCCGGTTCTCCGCGTCGCCGGTCTCGCGGTAGGCCAGCAGCATCACCGGTACTGTCCGGGCAGGCGTTACGCGGCGTAGTTCCGGCAACTGGATGCTGCGGATACGCACATCATTCACCACCGCGAACCGCAGCTCGCGAAGGGAGCGCCACAATTCACGGAGGCCACTTTCGACGGCTTCCGCAGCGGTCTCGCCGAGACGCTCCGCCAGCTGGTCGCCGGTATTCTGCGCATCCTGACCGGTCTCGAAGGTCGCGGTGGCCACCGCTTCAGCCTGAGCGACCAGCGTGGAGATAATGACCAGACGGCGGAAGTCTACGATGTTGGTCTCCATCGCTGCCGTGGTCTCCGGTGTCGATGCCGGTGTGACGCTGCTGGCAAAGCCGGTATCAGTATTCACGCTGATGTTATCGACAAGGGATTTGGTTGCAGACTGCGCTGCCCGGTCGCCTTCCCACTTATCACGCAGCTGGTCATAGACCCGCAGGGCGAACGGCGGCTCAGATACGAGGTCTTTCATATCGCTGATGAGGCCGGTGATATCGCGGATCATTTCACCCGGAGCGGCGGCCACAATACCGGCGAGGTCCTTAAACCGGTTGAGGCGGTCCATCCACTCGCTGAGCGCATCCGGCAGGGTCGGCAGGCTTGTGACAAAGCCCTCCATGTCCTCCAGAAGGGTGTCAACCATACTGCCGACGCCATCAAGCGCCGCGAAATAATCACCGCTGGCCAGCGCTTCCTTGACCTTGTCCGCCGCACTGAGCGTGGTGGCGCTGGTGTCTTCGGTGCCGGACGGGAACAGCTGCTCGCCAGCCTCGTACACCTCAAAGGAAACGTAGGCAATGCCGCCTTCCTCAGTGGAAAGGCGATGCGTGACGCGGCCCACCTGAACCTTCTGCACGCCGAACCACGGATGCACGAGTTCTCCGGGCCCGGCAGTATTAAGCGCCGCCAGCAGGCGGTTAAGCTGGTCGGTGTAGTCGCTGCCGAGCAGGATTGCGTTAATCTGCTGCTGGGTCAGCACCGCGCCGTGGTCTTCCGTCCAGCCCACTTCTTTTTTAGGGTAAGCGTGAGGGATAGCGCGGCGACCGCCAGTCCCCTCGACGTCGCGGAAAAAGAAAGGTACGCCCCGGAATGAGGCATCGCGGAGGTCTTCCCATTGAGTGGCCATTACTGCTGCTCCATATTACGAACACCGCTGGACGCACTCATGGTGACGCCGGGGGCATTGACCTTGACGCTGGTCACCTGAACCCGATCATCTTTAACAGAGACCTCTATACTGCCTTTCAGCTCAGGCTGCTGCAGGAATGGATAGCCGGGTTGATTCTGGGGTTGCATTGAAGCCCACGGCCGCGGGTCAGAGATTTGTGGATCATTGCCGATGGAATTAAACCAGTTCGTCAGAGACTCCCACTTCCGGGCCATGTACTGACGGTTGCGCTGGCTCTGGCTAGCAAAATCACGGTCCTCCTGTGAGGCGTTATTGTCTGCTGCGGTCTGGCGGGTCAGATCGTCAATGCGGCCAGGAAGTTTATACTGGGTCTCCAGCTCGTCATACAGCGCCGCCGCACCGACTACCGGCGCGGCAACTTTACCCACGCCGCGTAAGACTTTTCCCATACGACCTGTGCCAGCACCGGCTCCGTCACCTGCGCCGCCAGTTCCGCCCGGCAGGTTACCGGCTCCACCCATGCCACCAGCGCCCATGTTAACCACATAGACCGGCATCACACCGGAGCCAAAGACGTCGGAAACACCTTTGGGGATGCCTTTACCCTTGCCGACACCAAAGAGATCCCATGCACCTTTCCCTATCTGAAATGCCTTGCGGGCGGCGATGATGCCAGCACCAGCGATGGCGATATTTTTTCCGGTTTCCAGCCAGTTCTGGACTGTCTTCTGGTCGACCGAGTTGATCGCGTCCGCCAGCTCCTGCACCGGCTCCGCTAGATTACCGTTCGCAAACTTGTGCAAGGTCGTGTTAAGTGCCGACATGGCCGAGGTGAAATCTTTCGCGGCGTAAGCGGCATCTTTCAGAATGCCCTGACCATCGGCTACTACGCCAATGTAGCGCTTGAGATTCTCCGCACCTTTGCCTGACGTCACGCTGCTCAGCAAGAGGATGCTGTCCTGGTTAAACCCGGCCCCCAGCAAGCGGGCACTTTGGGTCTCGGCACCTTTATTCCCTGATTTTTTTGCAATCTCTTCCATCAGTGTTGGCAGTGCTCGCATTTTTCCGTCTTTACCGAAAACATTTATGCCGTTCCGGCGCAACTCCTTTACGACCTTTGGAAGCTGCAGATCGCGGATCAGGTTCTCGACTGCAGTAGAGGCTGTGGTGGTATCACCGGTAGCATCGACCGCGCTCTCCAGCGCCACCCCCACATCTTTAATGGCTTTGACACCAGTGGCACCTGCAGCGGCATACATCGAAAAGGCTTTAACGCCACGTTCAGCAATATCTTTCAGCTCAAATGCACCTTCTTTACCAAGCTGATTCAGCGTATCCATTGCCTTTAAGGTGTCTTTTTCATCAGTGACATTGAACTTCTGAAACTGAGCAAAGAGAGCGCCAATGCTTTCGCCGTCGGAACCTGATGCAGCAAGTGATGGCGCAATGATTTCACGATTCCTGTTACCAAAATCTATATCACCAGTCACAGTGCCAACCTTTTCGATCGCTCCTGTCAGCTCGCTATCATCTACGCGAAATTTTATTGCTGCGTCTTGTATACCACTGAACATGTCGGACATTTCTTTTTTGGTCTTTTCCGCTGCCAGCCCCATACGGGTAATGCGGCGGTCAGTCGCAGCGAAGTCTTTTAACATGGCGCTGCCAGCAAACCCCGCAATCATGCCCGTGTAGCGATTACCCAGCGCATCCAGCCCACGGCCAGCAGCTGCAGTCGTAGCCCTGACCACATTCATTGCCCGTTCATTGCGGCGGGCGAACTCGGACATGTTGGCACCGTACTGGCGGGCTTTTGCGGTCAGGTTACCTGACAGATTAATGAGTATTTCAGTGGTGAGGCGGTTTGACATGTTGCTTCCTCAGCTGTTCTGTCATGCGCAGCAGCTGCCGTAGCGGCAACTGCTGCAGGTAGGACACATCAAAACGTTGAGACAAATTGACGATGAGATTACTGAGCGCCGTCGCCAGCGGCATCAGTTCGCCCCCGGCCAGCGGTCTCCGTCACGAGGTCATCCATTTTGCTCGCGGTGCTGGACAGCAGCTCAAGGTCTTCAGGGTGGAAGTTGTAAAGCTGCTTAAGCGACAACGGGCCGGGGATTTCACCCACCCAAAGGATTTGCTTACGCAGCAGCGCCAGCCCCATCAGCACCTCAGAGCAGTACGCCACGCCCTTGCCGTTCTCCCCGATGACCACGCGCTCAGCCTCCAGCTGAGCATCGATAACGTCTTTTGATGTCAGCTCGCGAAAGGTCACTTCTTTGTAGCGGATCTCATCGTCAGTGCCTTTACCGGCGACGTAACCGTGTTTTAAGGTGATGTTCATCTCAGCCATGACTTACACCTTCACCAGTTTTTCGCCAAGGAAGTTGGCGCTGATGGTGCCCGCGTCTTCATCCAGCGTGGCCGGTTCAGCGGTCGCCGCGCCGGTCATCATGTAGGTCAGACCGTTATCACCTTCAAACATGACGGTAACCCCCTCCCAGCCACTGATTTCAACCACATCGACATCCTCTGCAGCAGCGATGGTCATCTGGATCGAGGGACCCGCCATCTTGCCTGCCAGCCCCCAGACCTTGCCGCCGCCCATATGCTGGGTACGTGTTTTGCCGCCCGGATTGAGGGTGGACTTACCTGTGGTTTTGATTTCGCGGCCATTAATACGGATGGCCGCCTGACCCAGAATGCTCATAAAGGCTCCTTAAAGTTTGAACTGGATAAGACCGGCCAGCACACGCAGCTGGTTGACCAGGTTCGGGTGGCAGATGAAGTTCAGGCGGTTTTTATCGTCGCCGTCGAGGTACACATCCAGCGTGTCTTTGTAGTCGTCGAAGTCCTCAACCAGACCCGCAGGGATCAGCTCGGTCAGCGCGATATCCAGCAGCTCGGCGCGGGCAATCTTCGGCGTCATCACCGGCTGACCCGGATCAAGCTGGTCGAACACATCATCCCCGGCCAGCTTGTGACGCGGGTAACGGGTAGTGAACCGGTTTTTGATGACGTAGCGGATACGCCCCAGCGTCGCCGGTGACTGCACGTCGAGGTACGACGTATCGGCGTCGCCGTACTGGTTGACGCGGTACATCGTGATTTCACGCTCGATGCAGACGTTGTCGCTGGCATCCACGTAATGGGTGGCGATACCGTCATGCAGCAGCAGGTTGCGTTCCGGCATATCCCAGCGCACCGTTTTGACCGGCGGCAGGATGCCCGGCAGCACCAGCGTCTGCAGCGGACGGGCCGGGTCGTTGGCCAGATAGTAGGACGCGATGCCGCCGTAGGATGCCGCCCACAGCCAGTGCGGTTGCGGTGAGATGTTGGTCCCGATGCAGGAAATCAGCCAGTCGTTGCGTGTTTCACCAAAGGTGCCGCTTTCGGCATGGGTGCCCCGGAAGGCCGTCCAGAGCTGCGCCTCAATCATCTTGAGCGGCCCCCAGCGTTCGACCAGTTCATCCCGGATGGTGTTCAGGCTCTGCGTATCGTTGAACGGGAACACAATATCGGTGTACCAGTCATCACCCAGCGCCGCGACAACTGCCGCAATATCCGGGGTGCCGGTGCCGCCGGTGAAAGCGGTCACAGCCACGGCAACACCTGCCGGTGTCTGCTCGCCGGTGTAGTAGTTGAGACGGACGTCCATCGCATTGCCGGTCGCGCCTTGCCAGTTGGTGGTCAGGGTGACTGACGTTGTTGATGCGGCTTTCAGCGCGGCGATGACCTGTGTATCCGGGAGTTTATTCACGGCGGCGATAACGGCCAGAGCGATAGTGTCGGCGGTATCGTCAGCACTGACGCCGACCTGCACCGATTTACCGTTAACCAGCAGGGCCAGCGTACCGGCAGCGGTGGCCGGGCCAGTAATGGCCAGCTCTGCTTTTGCGGCAGCACCGGCAGCGATATCAGCCAGGCCCATCGCCCACACTTCGGTATAGCTATTGGCCTTACGCAGGGTTTTAAGCATCCCGGCCAGCATGGAGCCTTTGCCGTAAAGCTGGTCAGCGGTGCCGTCGCTGGTGATGCGGTTTTGCGTCAGGACGGCAGCAGTGCCGGTCGCACTCTGCTGGCCAATGACGATAATTTTGCGCGACTGCGCCGGGGCGCTGTCGAGCGCCTGAGAATTATCAATATCGATGTACACCAGCGGGACGCGGATATCAGCAGGAATATTACCCAGTGACGACATATCACTTCTCCTTTGCGGTTCGGGTCTGGCGGACTTCCGCCGGTTCGGTTACGGATTCAGCCTGGATACCGGTGATAACAACATCACCTTCGGCTTCGCGACGGTACCAGTACGCGCTCACGGGGAGTGTTTCCCCCTCGGGACTGAGGCGCTGTCCATCAGCTTTTCGCACCTGCAACCCCGCGCGGGCGGGCTTAATATGTTTCTTCATCGTTATGGCTCTCTTACGTTAATAACGCCTTTAATGGGGTCGGTATCGTCGCTGACCTGCAGTGTTGCACCCAGCCGCAGGAAGTCAGGGAGGGTAGCCAGGTCGATCTCATCATCCAGGCGGAACTCCTGTTCCCACGTCACGGCCCACATGGTCAGCCCCAGATCGTTAAGCCCGCCGGAATAGATATTGTCGGCGCTGACGGAGGTGGCCAGACGTTCGGCCTTCATGCCGTCAGGGGCCCCGCGCTGGACAATACGGCGAACCAGCTTACCGACCAGCACCTCGCAGCGGGTATCACGTGTATAGCCCCATGCATCGGTGGCCATGACATACGCCGCCCAGGTGATATCGCCGACAGTGCCGCCAGCCTGAGCGCGGATGTTGCGCACCCGGAGTGCGGCCAGACGGATACAGCCATCACGATCTGACAGCCAGGTTTTGACCTCAGCCGGGGTGCTGAACTGGCCGATATGGCGTTCAATCACGCTGACGCGGTCAGGCTTGTTTTGCTGAGGTTCGTTCAGCAACTCCGGCTTCAGCCACGCCACTATGTTCTCAGCGGCGGAGACCGTGGAGCCGGTGGTCAGCAGGGACGGACGTTCATTGCTCACGGTAATACCTCTTTCCAGAAGTCGCCGATGACATGCATCAGCTCATCACTGTTTGCGGTGGACAGCCCGAGGTACTCGCGCTGCGGAATATTCATCTGGCGGGTATGGGAGCCCACGGTCTGCCAGACCGGATGCTTCAGCGCCCGGCCAAACGCCTGATGAATGAGACGCTTGTGGGCGCTGACCGGGACGCTACCAGCAAAACCGTCCTGGTGAACGCCACTGTAGCTGAGTGGCGAACCTACACGAACGCGGCCACGCTCGACGATGTACTGGATGCTGTCGAGCAGATCGCCGTTGCCCTGCAGCAGACTCTGATTTCCGCTACGGGTCTTACGGTAACCCCCGGACCATTCCTCCCAGCGTTCGCCTGCCGGTGAGGTCTTCTCGTCGCTGATGCGGCGGCGGGTTTGCGATTCCACGACGGCCCCGATGCTCTCCAGCAGCTCCTGCTGCAGCGAACTGTCGGCGAGTTTCTCGATGGCCAGTCGCATCTGCTGCAGCTTCTCAGCACCGATAACCTCAACCGATATCCCCATCACAGCACCCCTTTGAGGTTGTTACGGGTGAAGAGACGTTTGTTATCAGAGACAACAATCATCCTGCCGTTATCTGTCTCAGGGGCCGGAGTGTCAGTCGGCAGGCCGAGGTCGCGCGTGCCGTTTGCCATCTCCTTGAGGGTCTGGATGGCGCTGTCGTAGCGCTTCTGAATCAGGTCGGTGATCTGATTGTCGCGCTCGGACAGCCAGTAAATGGCGATGGATACAGCTACCCGGTGCAGCGGGCGCGGAACGGTGGTGATGCTCAGCGGCAACTGATAGCGCTTTGACAGAAACGAGTTGATCTCCGCGTCGGCATCCTCGATGGCCGTGGCTATCTTCGTCTCGTCGAGCTGGTCAGTCGCTTTGTCGATGGCCATATTCCAGACCAGCGACCCGTCCGCAGCCAGCAGGTCATCACGGGTAATGTAAATACCCATCAGCCTTTCCCCGCTGCCGTCTGCAGGACCGTCACCATCAGATGAGGCTCGGCTTTCAGACGCTCTGCGGTTTCGTGGCTGATGAAGCTTTCCACGACCACATCACCCTCCAGCGCGTTTGCCTCGTTATCGCCATCGGGATCGTCGCTGACAAACACATGCACCGGCTCGCGCGGCCAGAGACGACCACAGCGCCAGAACCCGCGCTCATGTCTGGCGCGAACCTCCAGCACCACAACATCGTCGGTTGCAGGTCCGGTTGGCGTGACAGCACTGTCCTGACCATCTGCCGCCAGAACGACGTTCATTAATTCACGCTGAACGGTATTAAGGTGGTCAGCTGAAATGTGAACCACAGGCGCAGAAATGCTGACGTTGTCCCCGGTCAGGGTAATGACGTCATCAGATGACGGAGGTGCACCAGCATCGCCAGGCTTCAGGCTGACGGGGGACGCACCCACCGCAATGTAATACCCTGGCAGTGTGACTGACCGTTCAGCTCCCGACAGGTCAGATGCATCAGTCTGTGCCACTTCCGGCGCTGAAACCTTGCCAGCGCGACCTTTAGCGCTTTGCTTACCCGTTGCTTTTTCTTTCGTTCCACTCACTGTTCCATCCTCTTTAAAGGTGGGTTACAGCGGGTTTAACGCCCGCTGTAACGGTTTTAAAACGCAGACTGGCGATTACGCCGGGGTGGTGATAAACGGGCTGTCGACGATTTCCACATCCTTGTAATAGATGTTGGAATTACCGCCATCGACCAGCATCGCGTCGATGATCTTCTTCGCGGCTGCGCGGTTGTTCGGACCCACAACCAGCGTGGTCGGACGGATACCCAGTGGCGAACCGGAATCACGCTTCATGCCCTGCAGCACCTTCACCGCCGCTTCATAGTTGGCGACAGTCAGCGGTGCGCGGGACCCGCAGGCGGTCTGCCAGAAGCCAAAGCCGACGTTGCAGCGACCATCCACGCCATACAGGAACTCATTGTTCTTGAAGGTGTGGTCACTGCTGAGGTCATCCAGTGCCTGGAAATTGAAGGCACGGCGCTTCTGGTAAAGGATGGGTTTCAGCACCTGACTTTCATCAATCAGGAACCACGGCTCACCTTTGTCGGTTGCGATATCACCCACAATGTTGCTGTAGGTGCCGCCCGCCATTGGATGGTCGGTATCAAAGAAGTTCTGGCCGTCAAAACACAGGGTGGAAAAACCAGCGACAAGCAGCGGGAAGCTCAGCGTGTCAGGGAATTCAGCGACCTGCTGACCGAACGCCTGCGCAATGACACTGTACTGGCCAATCTGGTCATCTTCGATATTTTCACGCTTGACGCGGATCGAGTTTTCCCAGGTCTTGTTGGCGATGGTGTAGCCGTACTGAGACAACTGAGCGAACTGGCGCTCACTGACCCACTCTTTGATGGTCGGTAAGTCCGAAAGCCAGCCATACGTATTTGACGCGGAGCCGCTCGGCACTTCGGTAGCAATGCGCAGGTACTGCGGATTCACACCTGCGAGACCTCGTGTAAAAGCTGCGCTCAGGGAGGTGGTGAGCGCGTGCAGGATTTCTGCTGACGGTTGCGGCATTCTTATTGCTCCTGTTTCGGTTTAGCGGCGAGAAACTCTTCCTGGGTAAGACCCATGCTGCGACACATCGCCAGTTCGGTTTCGGTCAGCGTGGTCTGCTGCCCCTTGTTCTCTTTACCTTTTGACGGGTCCTGATTAACCAGTGGCTGCGCAGTTTTCACGAACGCCTCAAACTTCTGGCGACCATCTTCAGTGCGGCAAAGGGCCAGATACATATCGCGGTTAGCGGGCGCGACTTTCCCGGCTGTCACGGCATCGTCAACCAGCGCGGTAGCCGTTTTCTCATCCAGCGTCTTCAGGCGTTCTTCCGCTGTCTGAGCGCGGTTCAGCGCCAGCTGGTAGGTCTCCTGCGGGATGAACTTCGACAGGTCCGGGTTTTGAGCACGGTTCAGCGCTGTCTGCTCGCTGTTTTTGATTGTCTGGATAGCTGACACGGCATCGTCAATCGACGCAGTAGCAGCCAGACCCAGCGCCGTGGCAATCTGCACAGGTACAGTCATGGTGTTCTCCGAGTTAAGGGCGGGTAAATACAGGTTGGGTTTGTTGGTCAGGCCGACGCTGGACAGATGCGAGACCTGACCGGTAGGGAAATGACGGAAAGCCGGGCTGTAATAGCGGTACTTCTTACCGCGAACGAGCGCTTCGCCGTCAGGCGTCCACTCAATATGACCGTCAATGCTGCCGTCGGCGTTGACGCGCATGGCATCAATCCAGGCATAAGCCGGAGCTTCTTCACCTTTAGGGCCAAGCAGCTCGGTGGAATGTTCAGCATCAAACGGCAGCGTCGGGTAACGAAAGGACGTGGCAATGATGGCCTGCGGATTGTCGTTTACCCACGTACGGCCATCCCGGCCAGTGAATGTGCCCGCAGGGATCATCGGCAACCATTCCGGCAGCGGCGTGCTGGCATCCGACAGGTCTGGAAGCTCAAAGCACAGGGCCAGAAATTCGAGTTGTGTTGCAGGCTTTGGCATGGTGCTGTCCGTCGTTAAAGGTAACTGACGGACAGTGTCGATGATGGGAAAGAAGAAAGTAGATTAACCGCTTTCCATGTATTTTGAAGATATTAAAGAGGGAGTAATGAACTTCTAATACTGAGCCAGTTTTGGTTATGGTACTCACGAACGAAGGTTTCAGCCTCAGAAAGAAGAGAGCAATTTTCGCAGTTAATACCTTTTGCAAATACCCAAGTCTGTACTTTCCTGGTCGTAGGCGCTCCCGCTAACTTTGTGTTAAACGGCATTTCTTTCTCATGACCTTCAACATATTTGAGAAGATAAATATGAGCGCCAAAGCGCCCATTGGTATCAAGATCCTGGAGAATTTCATATCTGCATGCCTCGCCACCAGATTCAGAAAATACCAGTGTTGACTCAAGTTTTAATCCTTGCAGTGCTGACATCGTATTAGCCTCCGTTCAAACCCCGTTCAAAAACGCCGTGGCGCGTTTAAGTATTTTTCAGAGAATCATCGTACCACAAATGCCGGTAAAGTCTCTGAGCGCGTTTGAGGCGGATTACTGCCTAGGTTAGTTATCACTGTCGAAGGCGCTTTGCTTAGCAGCCAACTGGCGCTCCAGTTCGGCCTGACGGCGCGTACCCGGATTGTAGTCCCAGCCCGGATCAATCCCCTCCGGCACCATATCTTCTTCACCGGTACGCTTGTTAACCCACTTCACCCGTTTGACGGGCGGCGCTTCGGTGCGGACCGGTACAGTCTGTCGGACAACGTGACCGGTAGGCTGGCCGCTGTCGTCGAGCTGCTGCACGTTGCGCGGGACGCCATTTTTCTGTAGCTGATCGTACTCGTATTTGCTGACCTGGCGAACCCCGCATTTACAGCCCCAGCCGTTGGGGCAGAAATGGGTCAGCCAGAACGGGTCATCCACCGGCAGGCAAAGGTTCGCCCATTTCAGGTGCTCGGCGCGGTGCTCGCGTGACGGGCCCAGCGTATAGAGCAGATAGGGCATCGCGCGCTTAGTGCGCTGGATGCGGTCCCACTGACCGGCGCTGCGGGCAGTGCGCATGTTGGTATCGTAGATAGTGCGCAGACGACGATCGCTGCCGAGCTGTACCGGCTTCGTCTCACCTGTCAGCGGGTCATCCATCAGCTGCTGACCCCACCATCCACGCTTCACCAGCAGGGGCTTCAGCACCTCACGGAACTCGGAGAACGACTGGCCGCTGGCCATTGCGTCTTCGACCAATGCTTTGACGTCAGAGAGCAGGTCGAGCTGCGTCATCTTCGCCACGGTGAAACCGATGCTGTGCTCCTGCCGCCACACATCACGGTAATCGAAGCCCGGCGCCAGCTTTTTCGACTTCAGCCAGGCCAGCGCCTCTTTGGGGATAATATCGGGGGCCTTAGCCATCGTTCGCATCTCCCAGCGTCCGCGCCTTAAAGCTCAGCATCGCCAGTTGCTCGACGAACGCGGCTGGCTCCAGCGTCTTCTGTAGGTCCGGCAGACGTGCCAGAAATTCTTCGAAACTGCCTGCGTCTTTCGCCAGCTGCAGCACCGGACTGGTGAACGCATCGCCGGTCTGCTCCCAGTCCTTCAGCGCCTCGCTGGCCATCACGTCAATCTCATCGTCCTGCGAACGGTTAAGCGCCAGTTGCTCACGGTTTAACGCCGGTGCGGCACTGAAGGCAGAGAAGCTGTTAGAGGGTGAGAGCACCGCCGCGCCGTTCTCCGGTTCGGCCAGACCGAACCTGTCCCGCACCTCCGATTCCTGCACCCGCAGACCACGATCGACCAGGGGGATAAGCGCATCGACAAAGGCTTTGAGGTCCTCCGGCTCGCTGATGGCCAGCTTCACACGCGGGTACTTTTCCTGCGGCCCATAGTTGAACTGGATAAACGGGCGTACCAGAAACTCATTGAGGGTGTTTTCCAACTGGCGGGCATCCCAGCGGGCGATATCCATGCGCACCCGGTCATGCACGTCGGCCTGAGACCGCGAGCTACCGTCATCGGTAGTCATAGTCTGACCAAGCACCGCCTTGCTGGTCTGGGCGTCGCACCACTCGGCCATCTCTTTGAAGAGTGCGCCGCCTCCGTTACGGCTGGCAGTTTCCTGCATTTCCAGTTGCATACTTTGGGGGATGGCGCAGCCTGCATCAGATGCAATGGAGGCGATCGCATCGATGAGGGTCCTAATCTGCTCATCGGAGGCATTATTACCGTACTTACCAACGACGATGGGAATACCAAACTTCTCGGCAAACGCCCACCAGTCACGCACGGTGAAGGACTTGAGCATATACATCACCGCCACCAGACGGGCCAGACCATTTCGCAGGGGCAAACCAGACTTCAGCCGGGGATAATGCAGCACATATTTTCCCGGCGTCAGGGGAATACCGTCCACCGGCTGTTCGTCAGTCAACAAACGGAACTCGCGCAGTGTGTCGCTGTCGGGTTTCAGGAACCGCGGGTCAACCCACTCATAATCACGCGGCATCCAACCATCACGGGTACTCCACAGAATTTCGCAGACCCCAACACCTTTACCGAGGCCATCGAGCAGATCAAATAACAGCTCCGGGATTTGCGGCTGCTCAACAAGATCGCGAACAGCATCAGCCAGCAATACGTCATGCTCATCGTCGCTGGCCGCCTCTACTGCAGGAGGGATACCGGCCACGGTCAGCTTGCGGGTACGCAGTACGCTTGCGTAGTGTAGGTCACGCTCTTCCATCTCTTCCGCAAGGATGAAGTAGTCCCGTGCGTTTCCCTCGGTCACATTGCGCAGGACCCCGGCTAATCTCGCCGGGGATAAGGTGCTCGCCACGCTGATGCCCGCAGAGGGCGACCTGACGCTGGCGCGTCTGGCCCGCGCTTCGGGCTGGGTCATATCGGTTTCATTAACGGAGACGGTTTCATCGGTTGCCGGGTTAAGCAGGCGTCGGATCGCACCGGAGAGTTTCTTCAGCATCAAAGCAGTCCTCGCTGATTTTTAAGGCCACGTGTGATGCGCAACTGGCGGCGACTGTCGCTGTTGCGCTGCTGTTGGGGTTTGTTAAGCCGGTGCAGTTCGTAGCGCTGGCAGTCTTCTTTGCTGGCGAGAAAGGCAAGGAAGATCGCATACGCGCTGTCGCCGTGACGCTTGTGGCCATCGCTGCCGGTATTCTCCCGGTCATCAATTCCAGGCACCCCGCGCTGAACGACAATCTGCCCGAGGTCGCTGATGACATCTTCATGCTTCGGCAGGACCAGCTCATCGTCTTCGAACGCAGCCTTGAAGCGCGGCATGTTCTCGCGGTAGTGGGCGACGGAAGGCATGACCACCTCCACCTCTGCGCCGTACTTCTCCGCCGCCTGTTCGGCCAGGTAGTTACCGTTCCCACGGCCATCGAGTTTGATACCGTCGCGGCGCGGTAGCCTGTCGCAGATAAAGAACAGCGCCTGCTCCTGCTGCTTGTAGGGAACGTTGGCCAACTCGACAAGGAACGGTACGGTACGCGTGGTGTCGTCGTTGACGGTCATCGGCGCAAAGACCGTCAGGTGACCCGACCGCGCGAAGTCCTCGCCGAGACAGTGGCGGAGGTTCTGCGGCAGCGTGTTCAGCACAGGCAGCACCACCTTATCCAGCCACTCCTGCATATCCAGTGCGCGGATGATTTCCGGCATGGCATTGAATTCTGCCGTGCCGGTGAAACGCAGAACGGGACCGGAGCCCCGCGCGGCACGCTCGCGGATGGAGCGGGCCAGATAGGTGCCGCCGCCGTTCTTCGGCTCGCAGTAGTATTCCTCGCGGGCGTCTTCTTCAGTGGCGGTATCGCTCAGCAGATTCGCCAGCCACTCCGCTTCGGCATCGGGTGACCACGGCTTTTTCGTCACCTGGCAGATACGACGATACAACCCCTCGCTGATGGCCAGCGCAATATCAATACGGTGAACGGAGTACCGTTTTTTGCCCGCACGGCTGTCGGTGATGATGGTATTGAACAGGTTTTCAATGCCGTTATGGGTGGAGATCAAGCGGACCTTAGAGCCCCACATGGTCAGCGCCAGCGCCGCTTTCAGTACGGCAGCGAGGTCTTTCTGGAATGCTGCTTCATCGATGATGACGTTACCCTGCATACCGCGCAGGTTTGAGGGGTTGGACGACAGCGCCTTGATTTTGAAGCCGCTGGCAAAGTTGATGACGTAAACCAGTATGTCCTTGTCGTCATCCTCCAGCGCTTCCTCGCCAATCGCTGAGGCCGCGAGATTGTACGCCTTCGCCCACATGGCGCAGGCGTCGATAAACTCACGCGCCATGTCTTTGGTGGTGCCGACATAGAAGGTGTCGGTTCCCCCGGCTTCCGGTGACATTGACCCGCTGAGAGCCGCCTCGGCGGCTTCCGCCCACGTCAGGCCGGTACGACGGGATTTCTCGGCAATCTTGAGCTGGGACGTGTCCGCAATCCACCGGCGCTGATACGGCAGCAGCACCTGATCCGCGTCGAACTCGCCCGCCAGAATGGCGCTGGCGGACTGATTGCGTAACTGTTCCTGCGATGACAATGGTCCGGCCATCATACGATCCCCAGAATCTGGCGACGGATATCAGCGGCGGTTTCCGCAGACAGCCCGGCACTTTTGGTGATTGTCTCCGCCTGCGCGGCGGCTTCTTCGGCGAAGGCCTGGCGGATCTCTTTCTCGCGTTTGTGGCTGGCCATCGCGGCGGCTTCCAGACGCTGAGCAACCAGCGCGAGCTGGCCGAGGGCCTTGGGCTCGACTGTTTCTCCGCTTTCGGCCATTGTCATGGACGTTTCAAACGCCAGCGTTTTCACAAACTCCATCAACAATTTGCCGACGTCAGACGTCGGCGCAGAACCCAGCTTTGCGGCCCAGATTTCGGCCATTTCGCGGGAGGCGCGAATTTTGGCTCCGAACTCTTCCATACGGCTGGCGTAGCGGTTCAGGCCCGTGCGGCTGAGCTTCATATCCTCCGGCAGGTTGTGGCCGTCGATGAGTTCGTTGATGGCCTCGCGAATCTCTTCCTGGGTGTGCCGTTTCTCGCGCAGCATCTGGTGCAACTGGTCGCGAACGCCATCCGGCAGCAGGTCGATTTTAGAGGGGCGACCACGGGTCGGTTTTTCAACTGCCATGTTTGCTCCTTGATGCCTTTGCCAGCTGCAGCTGGTTTTTCCGCTCTCTGGCAATGGCCCGGCCCAGCGTTTCGAATGCCCGTTTAAACTCAGGATTCTTGTTCAGAAACGTGTTGGTAAAGCTATCAGGGGAGCTGCGGTCATAAGGTTTTCCGGTCTCTTTCTCGCTGCACGGCGCGATAACCTGAGACTCAATCTCTGAGCAAACCATCACTGCGGCCAGTTGATAAAAAATACGCCGCTGTGCTTCGGTATAAGGTTTAGTTTTAGCCATCATTTATCCCCTTGCTCGGGGCTTTTTCACCCCCGGAACCGTGGCCAGACCGCTGGCGACGTCATCACCCCGGCCGGTGATTTCCGCCACATAACAGCCGGAAACATCCGTCAGGCTGACCAGCCCCTGCTCACGCAGCCACGCCAGATGCGTGCGCACGGTATCGCGGGAAACGCGATGGCCATAAGTCTGCAGGCAGGTCTGCAGAATCGACTCGTTGGCACTGTCGCCGCATTCGACAAGAGATCGCAGAATAACCAGGCGCTGGTCCTGGTCGAGAATGTCACGCATAGTCACCTCTTATTTTTCCTTCAGCTCATTTTCCAGAAGCAGATCGCTGACGTGTTTCACCTGGCGAATCGCCGGGCCCAGTTCGCGCAAATCGCCCCGCAGGTTGCTCATTTCCAGCTGCAACTGGTGAAGGTCTTTCTGGCTGGGTAGCCCCGCGATAGTGTTTTCAATGCCCTGCAGTCGGGTACGCATCAGCTCCAGTTCCTCGCGTTTGACGTAGGTTTTGGCCAGCAGGAGCTGGATAACGTTCACGGCGGACATAAACAGCGCCCAGATGATCGCCCAGTTACCCTTAATGATTTCCCAGCCCATGCTTCTCCTTATGTTCTCTGATGGTCTGACAGGTGAAGCAGGTCACTGCGTACGGCAGCGCCCGGAGTCGCTTCGCCGGAATCGCTGCGCCGCAGTCGTTACAGAACCCCTACTCATCCGGCAGCTCTTTAACGCGCTTTAAATGCTGGTTTAAGAGCCGTTCCCGTTCTTCCATTTCAAGGTCGCTGGCGCGATCAAATGCTTTGGTCATTTACCCACCATGACCTTGTGTTTGCTGGATTTGCTGTAGCGGGCGAAACCGTCCAGCGTCCTGAAACCCAGATAACCCAGCGCCGGGGTCGCCAGCATCAGCGCGATATCCCAGTCCGGTTCGGGCATGGAAAACGCGTGACCAAAGGCACCGGCTACTGCGCCAGCCTGCTGGCCCAGCGACATGATCATCACGTAAGCAATACTGCTGTAGAGGGATAAGCGGGCCATCATCGGGCGGGTCTGGCGGACATATTCATCCGTGGCGTTATCGCCGTTACGGATGGTTTCCTGCTGTTCGTGGTGCGCAGCCTGCTGATCGGCCATCTGCGCCTTGTCCCGCTCCAGCTGGAACTGCTGCAGCTGTACCTTGAGGCCCTCCAGCTGGACAAGCTGCTCGGGTGGTAGCTGCGCCAGCTTCTGCTCCAGAACACGCTGCTGGTCGGCGGGATTAATCGCACCGTTGACGGTCTCGACAATGCTGGCCACAGAGTCGGCAGCTTTCGCGGTATCGCTACCGAACCAGCCACCTACGGTGCGAACCAGAGAAGGCCCGGCCTTGAGCAGAACGGAGGCCACTGTGGAAAGGGTTATCGGGTCCATTTGAGCGGCTCCTTATGTGAAACCCACAACCAGAGAAGTAAAGCGGTCAGTCCCGCCAGCGGGTTAAACAGCAGGGTCCACGGGTCTTTTGCATGCGCGGGTGCTACGGCCAGTAACAGGAAACCTGCACCCCAGACGATCCAGGACAGTACGCCTGACCACCGGCGGGCAGAATTACCCGGCTGCAGCAGACGATACGGGAGATTACCAAGCCAGACGCTTGCACCGATTAGCAGCACACCGGCGAAGGTCAGCCTCCACACAATAAACGCCTGACGGCCAGTGAAGCTGCAGAACAGCAGAGACAATCCCACCAGAACGACCACCGTCCAGCCGGACTGAAATACACGGAGCAATGTCAGCTTCAGCCAGTCGGTATTCAACGATTTAAACATTATGTTTTTCCTTATATCGCTGGCACTGCCAGACGATGTCTCTTGTATCGACGGAGTCCCAGCCTTTGCGGTAATAACTGGCATGAGTCCCGTCGCAGCCTGTGTAGTCCTGAGGTATGGGGGGAGGACCGCCCGCAACCCGGTGAAGCACCTCCTGACGGAGGCGGTCGCGCCGCCCCGCAAGTAACGATGAGTCCCAGCCTTTACCCATGCTCAGCTCCGGGGAACCGAGACCTGACCGCCAATAACCTCCTGACAGACATTCGCCAGTAAATCCAGACGGTTAAACCAGCCATTGAGGTACTTGCCCTGAGAGGCATTGGATTTGATGATGTCGGCGTAATAGCGGGAGCGACGCAGGAAGCAGCGGGTCAGGAGCCATTCGGCATCTGCAGACGCTACTGCGGTGCGGGTTTTTGGACCGACGATGCCATCAGCGGTGACGCCGACCGCATCCTGCAGAAGCTGGATCGCTTTTTTAGCGCCATGCTGAACGGAGGAATCAAAGACAAAGAGCGAGATGCCGTCCGGCCAGTCAGAGCAATAAGCCGGATACCAGTAATCGCGGAAATAAATCTGCCCGGCCTGTTCTTCGGTCAGGTCCTTAATTCGGGTATCGGGTTTGCCGTCGCCATCTACATCGGCTTTGCCATCAGCAAGACCATCGCGTTTATCAGAAATGCCGTATTTGGTTTCGCCGCCTTTGTCGGTGGGGTCATTAACATAACCACCTTCGCGGGCGCGAATGAAAGAGAGTGCGTGTAAAAACACGGGGGAGAATGTTGTTGTCATGCCTGCACCTATGGGATTGAGTCAATCTGACAAATCCCAGTTTGCTGCAGACATAAAAAAAGCCGGATTTACCGGCTTCATTTAATGAATTTAATTATGTTGTTTTTATTCCACAGCTAAATGTTAACACCGAGTCGATAACGCGAGCAGATACATCATATGATTTCCCACCAACTTCGCCAGTAGCACGTAATACTCCTTTATCATCTTTTTCAGCGCTTAGCGCTTTTTGAAAAACAGAAAATACGGCATCAGAAGTAGCTGCAGCTTTAGTGTCTATTACCGCGCTGGCCAGTTGATTGCACTGACTTAAAGCGAAGGCCGCCTCAATTTTTGGCTCCTTTCCTTCAGTTAAAACCATTACGCCAGCCTCACCCCTCCCTAAGCTCCAGATACTCTGGAATACTGCGTAATCTTTGCGGACAGTATAGATCTGAACTCCATCAATAACGTTGCCTTTCCCCCACTCGCTACTGTTGATAACATCATGTTTATCAAATTGGCTAATGAGTTTTTCATTTACAGTGGGGTTTTTATCTTTCGAAAAAAAGTATGTGTATCCACCACCCAAAATAACTGCAAGAATTAAGATGTTTGAGAATTTCATATGTCAGTCCTTGCCAAATAAGTCCAGTTGATACTTTCGCTGCTCAAGCCGTCGCATTCGCTTGATAGCTTTATACACCGTTTTGTAGGTCACCTGGTAGCGCTCAACCAGTTCAGGGATATTATTACCCTGAAAATCACGCCAGATACGCATATCCCGGACAAGTTGCTCCAGCACCTGCCCGCGAGGGAAATAAACCTGCATTCCGCCGATTTTACTGCTGATGGCTGCGACCAGCTCAATAGAATGACGCGGATCATATCCAAACCGCTCAAGCTCCTTACGCAATAACGCGTTCAGTTCAGCCAACAACGATGGAAAGCGGGAACTCTCCATCTCATCATCGATATGGTCCAGAATACTGTCGTCCTGCACATCACCAAAGAGATCGTCACTCATTTTATCCACCTTCTGGCTGCGTCAGCATAAGCGCTGCAGATTGTGTCATAGTCCCGGCTTTCTTCGCCGGTGACCGGGTTTTCAGGGAGCCGGACACGGTGCGCCAACATAGCCTCTTTCATCCCCCGGATATGCCATTGCTTCAGGCTCTCTAGCAGGTTGTCCTCGGCGTCGGCTCGTAACCACTCAAGGCTGGATACGCCAGCACCGCCATTACGGATGCGAGTCTGGCGCTGGACAAAACGGTCGAGCGCAATATCACTACCATCCCGGATAAAACCCTCGTTAAACATCGTTTTCCATATTGCGCGGATTTTCAGGCTCACGTCAGACGGGGCAGACATGCGGCGCTTAGAACGGCGCTGAGGTTTGCTTTTGAACCCCTTAGCCTCCAGCGCCTGAATAACATTCTGCAGCTCGTTGACCGTCATATCGCTGCAACTGGTTTTGCCAGGAACTGCCGTCCCCAGCAGGGCGCGGTAAGTGTCATCGTCAAGGTGTAGATCACGCCTCGCGATATGGATTACCTTAATCATGGATGTGCGGCTCATGCTCGTACCTCCGAAGAATGGCGGTGCTGCAACACCGCCACCGTTGTTTAAATTAGTAAGGAAATGAAAATGCCAGCCAATAACAAAGAAGTTCCATTTGATATCGCAGCCTTCACTATGGCGGGGAATATACTTATTGCTCTGAACAAAAAAGGTATTCTCAGCCGGGACGAAGTCATCGATATCCTGCAACTGGCCCGCAACCAGGCACCCAGAGCCGACGAGATCCGCGAACATCACACAATCGATATCGACTGGCATCTGGATAACCTTAAAGCCACGCTGAAGGACTAATCCTCCGGGCTTTTCTTCCATAAACTGAAAACAGCAGCATACTCCCTGCCTGTAAGGATGACGGAGTCATTAAGACCAAGCTCGCGACGTACGATCTTATCGCGGGCTTTTCTGTTATGTAGTGATACCTGGTCGTCAATTAAATCCACTTCACGCTGAATAATATTCAGCATTTCCTTTACCGAGATTTTGTTTTCTATCGCCATCTCGACAATTTCTCTTATACGGACCAGGAGCCCGTTATCAATATATGCATCTTCCAGAGAGATAACTGGATACTTATTTGCTTCAGACATTTTTCACCTCCGCCTGCATACGTTCGGCATACTGTTGTTCGCGGATCATCTTCTGAGCCGCCTGCATCAGCAGACTGACGGCCATACGGGCGCGGGCGGCGGCATAGCGGTTACTGGTTTTGGTGTCGCGGTAGAGGGTCTCAGCCAGCCCCATCAGCTCGCTGGCCTCCTCCAGCAGACCCAGAACGGAGGGACCAAAGGGGCTGACTGGCTGAGATTCCCCGCCAACAATCTGCGCCAGCCGGTTCATTTTGCGATTTTTTTCATTGTCTATCATGGGGCCCATCCCGTTATGACGCAGTTGCTCAATCATGATCTCGACGTCCGCCGCTTCTTCTGCCACTTTGTCGCTGCCAGTCTTGTGATTAATAAAACGGACGCAGGAAGCGGATAATTCGCTGGCTTCCTCCGCCAGTACCAGCACCTGAGAATCGAAGCCCCACTTAGCAAACGCAGCCTCAAAAATACCTTTTGTTTTCGGATTCATAATATGCCCTTACTGGATTTCGGCGTGAGCAACCCCACGGCGCTGACGCCGGAAATTAAACAAAGTTAATTAACGAATATTCAGAGTTTGGCTAAATCCAGCGATATCTGTTTATAAGTGCCATCGTCCTGACGCTCATATAAACGCAGATACTGACTGGTTCCCGTGACCTGAATAGCATCGGCTACAGCGTCCATCGCTTCATTCCATTTGGCATCGTCAATATTCAGTGAGCGGAGCCCGAGAACCTGATTGATATCAATCCGTCCCTGTTTGTTGACACGGAAGGCATGATCGACCATTGCCATAATCTTCTCGTTAGCCCCGGCAGACCATTCATGGATACAGTCGTCAATCAGTTTTTTTGCTGCCTGAATACGCTCATCAAAGATGCGATGCTCGCCAACGGCACGAACCAGCTTATAACGGCCATCAAAGCTGACCAGCGTGACGTTACCTTTAGCACCGCCATATTCAACACCGTACTCCGCGGCTGAAAGGTCGATAAAGTCACCGATTTTCGCCATAGAGCCGAGCTTGAACTCGACCAGCGACTGACGCTGCAGGCGAGCGGCTTCAACGATGCCGAGCACCATTTCATCACGCAGTTTATCCAGTGGTTTAATCTGTGATTCAGGAACTAAATGCCCCTGCGCGTTAATCCGGTAACCTTCCGGGATGGTATTTGAATTATTCATCAAAGCCTCACTGAATTAATAGCATTCTGAAAAAACAATATTCGAAACAACCCGACGACTTAATTCCATCTTTTCGGCAATAACCGGAATGGTCAGACCCTCTTTATAAAGCTCGCGACAAAGATAAGCATCATGCTCGTCTGCTGGTTGCACAATAACCGACAGGCCCCAGCGGTTAGCCTGAGACTGGATAGCCTGACGGGTGCGGTTAAGCCTGTCGGCAATCTGCTGTGACGTCAGCTTTCCAGCATTTTCACGAACGAACTGAATTTCCTGCTTAGTCCACATACGGCGCTTTTCCATACTTACCTCCAGATAACATGACAGCCTTCAAGGGTGGCCATCCACACGGAACGGGTCCCGGTGGGGCAGCGTTCAATCAGATGATTAGCCCTGTTCACCAGTTCAGTCGGCGGACAGGTGATCTCCAGACACGGACGGCGCATCCACACCCGCATCTCCGTAACACGACTACCGCGCGCCTGCAGCCATGCCTGCGCAGCGGTGGCCATACCAACATGTTCAGCAATACGTTCAGTAATCATGGTGTTAACCCCTCAGTAACGTTGAAACATCAACATCCAGATCCAGATCACGCAGTGCTTTGCGAATGTAGCTTTCGCTGACAGCTTCACCCGCGCCGTGAGCCGTCATCGCCGCCAGCCGCAGGGAGTGGCTGAGGATACGCAGTGCGCCGGGCTTCTGTGCGATCTGCTGGAGCAAATCGCGCTCTTTTTCACCGGTGATATGCCAGGCGTCGGCAATCGCGGCCACATCGGCCTTTTTAGTTTTGTTAATAGCGACACGCTTGGCGATACGGGAGAACAGACGGGCGAACTCAACGGTACGATTGCCGCCGGTCATGTTGCTGTAAACGCGGTGGTTCCCCATCAGCACCAGCCCGACGCGGGTGGCTTCCTGCAGTAGGCGCAGCTCTTCGAGCGTTTCAGCGCCCAGATGGTCTGCTTCGTCAATGATGACAAGGCCCTGAGTGCCATCAAGACGGCGACGCAGTGCGCGGGCCAGCGGACCTTTGCGGCGCGGCGCATCATTCATCCCCAGCTCATAGGCCAGCTCGGTCAGGCATTCCAGCACGCTGGCACATGAGGGGGTGATCGTTATCATCCAGACGTTGTCGTTACTGCGACGATATTCGCGGGCGGCTTCTGACTTGCCGACGCCGGGGTTACCGCAGACCACCCCGATGCACTCCGTCAGGTGCGCATAGCGGAAGGCTGTCCAGATTTGTTTAACGGTTGGGGTCTCAATAAAGCGCGGCGGCTCCGGCAGTTCGGCGGCAGAATACTGTTTATCAACCCAGCGCTGCAGGGCTTTCTCGACGCGGTCGTTATCACCGGCGTATTTGTTGTTCATGAAGCCACTGACGACACTTGAAGACAGTCCGGTTTCACGGGCAACCTGAGCAAAAGTAAAACGGGTACCATCGACAAGGTTGCGCAGAACCTCGCGAATATCGGAAATATTCACCTCAGACATAATTCACTCCATTATTTGAAGGGTATTTAAATGGTTTTAAATCGCGGTTTTACGCTTATTTGATTCCAGCATATCCAGCGAGTTATTCAGATACTCATCCTCGCTGTATTCTTCTTCCTCCATTTCCGCCAGCGCTGCAGGTGCAGCACCACGAACGGGGCGATAGACGTTGCCGTGCAGCCATTCCTGCTCTGCCGGAGCTGGCAGGGTATGGACGTTCTCGGCCTCGGCCAGCCGGACTTTCTCCTCGCCTCGCTGGCGCATCCCTTTGATGCGTTGCTGACGTTGGTGATATTCAGCAGTGACCGGGAATGCCTGCTGTTTATTACCATCCCAGACAGCCTCACAAATAAAGGAACCATCCAGACGCCGAATAACGACCTTTGTTGCGTCGTGAATATCGTAATTAACCAGCACTTTATTACCGTGCTCGTTATTCAGCTCAGCGGAGTAATACAGGTTATTGAATAAACGGACCTCACAGCGGTTGACGGTACGCTCTATCTGCGGCATGAACATTTCGCGCAGTTCCAGCTCCGACAGCCACTCAATTTCTGTCGCTTCTTTTTCCAGCTTGTAGCGGCGGAACTGTGCCGGGGTGAAGTGCTCACCATCACCGCGAAGTGGAAGAGACTCGTGCGGGCGGTTGTTGTACCACTCGACACCGGCCTCGATGTGTTCAATGAGAGATTCCCATGAGGGCAGATCGCGCAGGGTCTGCTGTTGTTTTGCAGTCAGCTCTTTCCCTTTGTTCGCTGCATTCGTTGCGGACTGCAGCGCTTTTGTCATGCGACGAACGGTGCTGCGGTCTGCGCCGGTGCCGTAATAGGTGGCGAACTGGCGTGAAATACGCATGGCCAGCGAACGGTTAAGGCGTTCGATGATACCGCGACCCTGCGGGTTTTCCGGGATACCCAGACGGTGATCAATACCGAGGCGGGGAAGAATACCTGTCAGCTCAGCATCGAAGGTATTATTGGTCTCGCCGCCACCGTTATCGGAATAGTACAGGAACGGTTTTCCGTGGTTTTTAATGCCGTGGCGCAGAGCGTCGGCAACAGCTATCACACTTTCAGACAGCGCCAGACTCCAGCCGACAATATAGCGGCAGCTACCATCCAGGATAAATGTCACCTCAGGGGAGAAAGGGTTTCCGTGGTCAGGATGGGCGACCTTCATCTTCATGCCGTGGCCGTCACCAATCCAGACGTAATTAACCGGTAATGACTCCCAGTCACGGCGGACAAAGCCCTCATACTGACGGAACTCGCTACCAGTGATGCGGCCTTTCTGCTTAACAACAACGGGTAATTTATTCATGGCATAGCACACCTGATCGTAAGAAGGGATGGCTGCGGCCATCATCGAATCATCCTGGTAACGCTCAGCCCATTCAGCTGCAAAATCATCGTAGGCTTCCTGAATACCGCGACCATCAGGGCGACGATAAAAACTCAGGAACTCGGGCAACCATCTGATTTCTTCAGGCTTAACGACCTGACGTTTACCCGGAGCAAGCAAAAGAAGACGTTCAGCGGCAGAGCGGGTTTTATTGAAATCAGCCACCCAGCGCTTGAGTGATATTTCACTCAGCGACCGTGACGCGCCTTTTTTGGCGTTAGCCAGAGAGACGGCAGCGGCCAGTCGCTCAGGCAGTTCGCCACTCTGAGCCTGACGCACAATCTCGCGGATAGCTTTTGCCCGGCTGTATCCCGGCAGTTCTCCGAGGCGCAGCACTTCAACGACCAGAGCCATACGCGCATCGGCAGTCTTGCGCTGTGCCGCTGTCAGACCGTTCAGCTTCTGTTCCATCAGGGCCGGACACTTGCGGTACACCGCTATTTTGCTTTCATCGGCACCTTTGGTACGTGGTGTAGCCGGTGCGGTATCAGGAGCGACAGGCAGTTCTTTAGGTGAACCGTTCATCAGTTCTTTGATCTGGCGAGCACGTAGCGCTTTCTGAGCTGCCTCGGGAAGGCAGTCAATGTGATATTCAAAGGCTTTGCTTCCAGTGCGTTTACGAACAAGCTCTTCTGAGCCAGCGGAGAACCGGCAAAGCGCCTCTCTGATACCTTTTGCTGTTTTTGGCAGGCCTGGTATGCCAACTAATTCCTTAGCAACATAGAACATACTCAGACCGCCTTATTGACGTAGCTACTGGTTCTGTAACGACTTGGCCAGATTATTTCGGGGGAAACACCCAGAGCATCAGCGACGATCTGCTGATAAGGCTTACAGGGAGTACGCAACACACTCTTCAGGGAATCCTTGCTGTAACCAGCCTGAAGGGAGAGCGTCCGGAGGGACAAACCACGTTTGTGGATTTCGGCTTTTATGGTCTCGGGATGCCAGTCAGCATTCAGATCTTCATTTCGGCTCATGATTCCTCTATCCTAAAAAGTTATCCGCGCGGATAACTGCGCGGGTATCCGTATGGATAAATCATAAGAACGCAATGAACACAAGTCAACGTTCTTTTTGTTTATCTTTTTACTGCTTTATATTTTGTTATTTTTCAGTAAATTACACACAAAGGAACTTGCTATGGATAAAGAACGTAAATGTTCTTTTGGCGATAATGTAAAAGAACCGATCATTGAGCGAATCTTTTCTCTGGTAGAGCGTTATCCATCTAGAAACGAGGCCGCAAAGGCTTGGGGTATAAACATCAATACCTTACAGAACTATTATAAGAGGCGTGATATTGCTCCCACCCCCAGGAAGCAACTGCTGGAAGTTATTGCAAATCATGAAGGTGTATCGCTTGATTGGTTGGTTAAGGGAATCGGGGAACCACCGGTGAACACAAAGAAAGAACACGATAAAGAACACACACATTCAGGGCTAAGTGATCCAGACGCCAGACTCGCGACACTGTTCTCGATTTTGTCAGACGAGGAAAAACAATCACTGTTTGAAATTGTTGTCCGAAAAGGTGTTGATACGGTGTTACGGCTGCGTGATGATCGCAATATTAAGCTACTGCAATGCAATGATGTGGAGAAAAAGCGGCTTCTAGTGTGGCTTGATAGTGGTATGAAAAAAGAGGCATTTGAGGCTAGTGAAGTTGTAGCAGAAACAGGCCTTGCAAACTCAGGTAAGAAGGCCGGTTAATCAATGAATGGTGTTTCCCAAACCTACACCGACGTTTACCGGCCTTGATTTTCGAAGTATGTTAGAATTGATTTTGAACGTAATGCTTTGCCTTTTAAAGGCGCGTTTGTAGAAGTATCAAAAGTTTTGCCGTTCGGCTCACTTTCTCTTTGACTGGTATCAAATGCCTAAACAGGGCGAAGCCAGTAATCCCGCGGATTCCCGTTTATTTCCTTCTCTTCCCGGTAATATCAAATGATTTCCTTCATAACAGGGGGTCGTTATATGGCGGGAAAAAGAAGAAGCGATAACGAGAGTCAGAGAAAAACGCATCGGCCGCGGAAGGCCGATGCGGAAAATGCGGTTGCGGTTAGCTGTGACGATGCTGGTTACGACGGCAGCGTTTATCGTAGTGGCGCACCCACCAGTAGCGGTCGCTGACCTGCTCGTGGCCGCCAATACGGGCTCCGGCCAGCCAGAGCACAGCACCGACGAAGATGCTTAAGATAGCGCCATGCGCAAAGAATTGTGGCAGGTTAAGCTGCGGAAGCTGGTTCAGAATGGAGTAACCCACCCCCACAACCATCACCACCAACCCTAACCCCATGAGTACGTTACCGAGTAACGAAGCGTTTTTGCGTTTCATGTGTCACCTCCGGACTTTGGGTTGCCAGGGAATGTCCCCAAATCTTATAGGTGTAGTATAGACAAGGTCTCTTCTGTGGAGTGCGCCCACGATCACATTAGTGAACAGCGAATAGACAAAAATTTACAAATAAGTCTATGAACCATATCAAATTCTAATGATTTAGTGAGTAAATCATCAATGCCGGTATTGTCTTATAGCCAGAATTTTGTCAAGCGCGCCCGCAGACAGTACACTACGCGGCAGAGAATGCCCCATGCAGGATAGAAAACGTGACCATTAAACTGATTGTCGGCCTGGCCAACCCCGGTGCGGAATATGCCGCCACCCGGCACAACGCTGGCGCCTGGTATGTGGATTTACTGGCGGATCGCCATCGCGCGCCGCTGCGCGAAGAGAGCAAATTCTTCGGCTACACCTCGCGCATCAACCTGGCGGGCGAGGATGTTCGCCTGCTGGTGCCCACCACCTTTATGAACCTTAGCGGTAAAGCCGTGGCCGCGATGGCAACCTTTTATCGCATCAACCCGGACGAAATTCTGGTTGCCCATGATGAGCTGGATTTGCCGCCGGGCGTGGCGAAATTTAAGCTTGGCGGCGGCCATGGCGGCCACAACGGCCTGAAGGACATCATCAGCAAGCTCGGCAATAACCCGAACTTTCACCGCTTACGCGTCGGGATCGGCCATCCGGGCGATAAAAACAAGGTTGTCGGCTTTGTGCTCGGCAAACCGCCGGCCAGCGAGCAGAAACTGATTGATGATGCCGTCGACGAAGCGGCGCGCTGTACGGAAATCTGGTTAAAGGATGGTCTCACCAAAGCGACCAACCGTTTACACGCCTTTAAGGCGCAATAAGCCGTTGTCGTGCGGCATTTTTGCCGCGCACCGTGTATAATAGGCAAAGCTATTCAATTTTCTGCAATCTGTTCCTTGTAACAGATTGATTATCCAAAGATTAAGGTGATTTAAATCATGGGATTCAAATGCGGTATCGTCGGTTTGCCCAACGTCGGCAAATCCACCCTGTTCAATGCGCTCACCAAAGCGGGTATTGAAGCGGCCAACTTCCCCTTCTGTACCATTGAGCCGAACACCGGTGTCGTACCGATGCCCGATCCGCGTCTGGACAAGCTGGCTGAAATCGTCAAACCGCAGCGTATCCTGCCGACCACCATGGAGTTCGTTGATATCGCGGGCCTGGTTAAAGGCGCGTCCAAAGGCGAAGGTCTCGGCAACCAGTTTCTGACCAACATCCGCGAAACCGAAGCTATTGGTCACGTGGTTCGCTGCTTCGAAAACGACAATATCATTCACGTCGCGGGGAAAGTGAACCCGGCGGAAGATATCGACGTTATCAACACCGAACTGGCGCTGTCTGACCTTGATACCTGCGAACGTGCGATTCACCGCGTCTCCAAAAAAGCCAAAGGCGGCGATAAAGACGCGAAAGTTGAGCTGGCCGCGCTGGAGAAATGCCTGCCGCAGCTGGAAAACGCCGGTATGCTGCGCGCGCTGGATCTGACCAAAGAAGAGAAAGACGCCATCCGCTATCTGAGCTTCCTGACCCTGAAGCCGACCATGTACATCGCGAACGTCAATGAAGACGGTTTCGAGAACAACCCGTACCTCGATCAGGTTCGCGCCATCGCCGAGCAGGAAGGGTCTGTGGTGGTGCCGGTGTGCGCCGCGGTTGAAGCGGACATCGCCGAGCTGGACGATGAAGAACGTGACGAGTTTATGGCTGAGCTGGGCCTCGAAGAGCCGGGTCTGAACCGCGTGATCCGCGCTGGTTACGCCCTGCTGAACCTGCAGACCTACTTCACCGCTGGGGTGAAAGAAGTGCGCGCATGGACCATCCCGGTAGGGGCGACTGCGCCGCAGGCAGCCGGTAAGATCCACACCGACTTCGAGAAAGGCTTTATCCGCGCGCAGACCATCGCTTATGAAGACTTTATCGCCTACAAAGGCGAACAGGGCGCGAAAGAAGCCGGTAAAATGCGCGCTGAAGGTAAAGACTACATCGTCAAAGATGGCGATGTGATGAACTTCCTGTTCAACGTCTGATCCCGCTGGCTGGCATTTCTGCCGCCATCGAGTAATAAAAAATCCACGCTCCGGCGTGGATTTTTTTTCGTGCGCCAGGCGGCGCGCTACTCCACGATATGGGTCTCTTCTGCCGCTTCGTAGCCATCAACGATCTGCACAATCTTTTTTAACTCGTCCTCAATAAAAGCCGGGGTGGCGCTTTCCCCTGAGGCCGGGTGATGAAGCTCCACCGAGATGCCGCTGGCAGCATTGGTCAGCGACAGGCTAATCTCCTGCGGATCCGCCGCAGACGAGGGTCGCCCGATATGCTGCGCGATGGTCGCCGCCGCCGCGCGCGTATCGACTTCCGCGAGATGCCCCCACCTCATTTCAACATGCCCCTGCTGCCCTGCCTTTATCACCTGCAGCGTATAACCGCTTTTTGCCATTGCCATGTCTTATCCTCCGGTTTCATTGCCCGGGCGACACATTCTCAGCCCGGTTTTATCAGCAAAGTTCGAACACTTCCGCCTTGCCGTTAATGACTCTTTTCCACATAGGTCTGCATATTTTCTTTGGTCACTAACTCAAACGGGATCCAGACATGGGACTCGACTTTTTCTCCTTTAATCAGCTTCAGCGCCACCGCTAAGGCCGTTTTGCCCTGACCAACGGCATCCTGGAAGACTGTTACCTGGATCTTATCGCTGGCCAACGCTTTTAGCCCATCCGGCGTGGCGTCGATCCCGCCGATCAGCAACTTCTTCTGGCTCTTCTCCAGCGCCATCGCCGCGCCAATCGCCATCTCATCGTTGTTCGCCGCCACAATATCAATCTCTTCCCCGTTACCTGCCCAGTTCTGCATCAGATCCATTCCCTCGCTGCGGGAATAGTTGGCCGGCTGTTTCTGCACCACTTTCATCGCCGGGTATTTGGCCACCACCTGCTCTACGTCTTTGGTGCGCTGCAGCGCGCCGGCATCGGTGAGATTGCCGATCATGATGGCGACGTTGCCTTTGTAGTTTGCCAGCTTCGCCAGCGCTTCCATCTGTAATGTACCGGACTCCCGCTCGTCCGATCCGACAAACACCACGCCAGGCGGTAACGTTTTATCCCCCGGCGTCCGGTTCACATACACCAGCGGCATTCTGGCCTGCTGCGCCATCTTCGTCAGCTGCGGGGTGCTGGCGGAGTCCACGGGGTCCACGATGATGGCGTCCACGCCGGAGGCGATGAAGCTCTGCACCTGATCGGCCTGGCGTCCGGTGTCGCCGCGGGCGTCTTCGAACTGCACATCGACGTGACGGGCTTGAGCTTCTTTCTCAATGGACTGACGGATAATGGTGAGAAAGTTTTGATCGAAGTAAGCCATCGAGACGCCGATCTTCTCCGCTAATGCCGAAGCGGAACTGGCCAGAAGGCCTACTAACAGGATGATTTTACAGTGCTTCATAGCATGCCCTCAGAGTTTGAAATAAAATTTTCAATATAAACACAAACGGTATATTTAAATCATTTTCAGACTACGAAGGGCGTTCGGTTCTTGCAATCATGATGTAAAGAAAATGTTGCCATGCGCACATTTTATTTTACCGCCTCACTCATCAAGGCCTCACCGGTTTCGGGGAGCGCAGCGGGCGGCGAGGCCGGCTGATTTCGCTTCAGCAGGGCATACTCCACGATCAGCTGTTGCAGATGCAGTTCGGCGAGGCTGCCGCGGGCGGCAGACCAGGGTTGACCCACGGGGAGCGCGGTCAGCTCGCGCAATTGCTCTTCCAGCGGAACGGCGCGGTTAAGCGACTGCATGATGGCAAACACCGCCGTTTTCAGTTCGCTCACCGTCAGGTGCTTCCCCTTCTGCTCGTCGAGGGCATTGAGCTGACCGGCGAGCCGTTGCAGCTGCCGCATGCCCTCCGCCCAGCCGGTGAGGTGTTCCGCGGGCAGTGCCGCAGCGCTTAGCTGCCGTTGCCACTGCTGCGCCAGCGGTTTTGCCTGTTCCGGCCAGCGGTTCAGTGCCAGCCGGACCAGCCGGTCGCCGTAGCTTATCGCCCAGTCCGGGTCCAGGCGGGCGAGAACGTCAAGCTGGCGCTGCGCCTGGCGCAGATCGACCGGCGCCAGGGGGGTTGCCCCCGGGAGGTCCGCTAGCGGCCCGGCCTGTTGCGTCATCGCAGTCGACGGCAAATCGGTCTGACGCAGCGCTAGCCATCCGCCGATGGCGATGCCCGACACCGCCAGCATGGTGACCATCCCGGCGATAAATGGCTTCCAGCGCGGCGCAGGTACCGGAGTCGATGCCTTCACCGGCACGGGCCGATTTGCCGGCGAAGGCGGCGCCAGCGGCTCAGCCTTTGGTCTACGTTTTAGTTCTGGCACTGGTTCAACCTTCGCCATATCCTCTTCGCTGACCAGAGGGCCGGAAAGTTGTACTGCAGACACCACCACCGGCGGCGCAGCGGGAAGCGCTGGCGCAGGGTCGAGGCTCTCGAAGCGAGTTGCCGTGCTGTGCAGCAGCGCCCGCAGGTCGCTCAGCTGGTTTTCAGGAGCGATCTCAAGGCGCTGGAGCACCGCGTCGAAGCTTTGCAGCGAACGTTCAGCCTGCTCAAGCGACTCAACATCCTCCGGGGTGAGATTCAGGGTACGGATCACCTGCCGCAGCCGCTTGCTCAGGGTGCGGAAGATCTCTGTGCGGACCGGGAGCGCCTGCGGCCACAAGTTTTTCCCCTGATGAACCAGCAGCGTTTCCATCAGCGTCAGCCCCTCGTTGATCCCTGCCAGCCCGCCCAGCCGGGCGCGGGCCAGCGTATACCAGGCGACAGTCTGCAGATCCGCGCCATGATGCTCCAGCAGCGAGCGGGCAAGCTGCTCGGCATACGGCCAGTTAATGTCCGGCCGCGCCGGGTGGCTGAGTTTGTTCATTTCCGCACGCAGGGCAATAAAATCGGCCAGCGTGCGCGGGTCGCCACCGGTTTGATAGCGGTGGTCTTTATGTGTTGTCATCATGATGTCTTTCAGCGCGAGGATTAGAGGGCGGAGCGGGGGTCAAGGTACTGCTGGCGTTTGAGGTGGCGGATTAACACCCGGCCTTCAGGCATAAACTCTGTGCCGTACCGCACCAGGCCGATATCTTTCAGCTCAGCATCAATGGCATAGCGCAGTTCGCCGGGCGCATCCTGGTCGAGCATCACCACCGCGATCCGCTGCAGGCGCGGTTCGTATTTCAGCAACACCGCCGACAGCGTGCTCATCAGCTGATGCGCCGACGCCGGCATGCCCTGGAGGATAGCGGTCATATCCGGCAGGCCGTAGTCCGGCAGATGCGCCAGCGCTCCGGCCCGACAGTTGAGGATACGCTGCATGTTATCGAGCACCGACAGGATGACCTGATCCGTTTCGCTGACGTTGTTCAGGTCCAGCCCGCCGGCGAAATTGCCGTACAGGATGTCATACAGGGAGGGACGAGGCATTTTCACTTCTCCTTAAGCGGGTGCAGCGTCAGTTGAGGTTGACTGGCTTCGATAATGCTCCGCCTCGCCGGGATAAGATCCTTCGGGGTCAGTAGCAGCCGCCAGCGGTTGTGCGTCAGATGAAAGCTTCAAGTTATTTTTTAATGGATGCTTATCATAAAGGGAAAAATTAGCGCCAGGTGCTGCCAGGGGGTAAATAATATCTGAATTCAAGGCTCGCTATCTTTCATCACCCAGGTGACGGCGACGAAAACGACAGGCATTGCATTCTCCTCTTTTAATTTGCCGTTAAAGGTTAATTAGTGAATTAATCCCTCTATCAGACTTATTTATATTCATCTTAAATATTATTAATAATAAAAATTTCACTTTAGTCGATATATCCTCGCTAGCGCCGAGGCCTGAGTCCCCCCGGTAGCAGAGAGATGCCTGGCCCCCACCCGGCCATTGCCAGGCGCTACATTACCCCGTATTTTGGGTTTCCGCTGTGGGCGGATGAAGTCACGATCGCGAGAGGAACAATGAAACCGTTATTTGTCTATGGGACGCTCTGTCCCGGTCGCAGCAATGCGCATATTCTGGAGACGATCGGGGGCGAGTGGCGTCCGGGCTACGTCACTGGCACCTTTTACGCGCGCGGCTGGGGCGCTGCCGCTGATTTTCCGGGGATCGTCCTCGACGCCAACGGCCCGCGGGTCAACTGCTATCTGTTCCTGTCCGACCGGCTGGCGGCGCACTGGCCCATGCTGGACGAGTTTGAGGAGGGGTACGATCGGGTGTCGGTTGAGGTGACCACCGACGATGGACAGCAGGTCAGCGCCTGGATTTATCAGCTCCAGCCCCGGGAGTAATCCCCCGCCAGTATCGCGCTACTGGCCACAGCGGCCCAGCACGTCCGCGGGTCTGGCGTCGTTTCCGCCAATGCAGGTATACTGGCCAGATGTTTCCTAAGCTTCAGATACGCAAATGACAAAACTTACCTTACAAGAGCAGATGCTCAAAGCCGGCCTGGTCAGCAGCAAAAAAATGGCCAAAGTCCAGAGAACGGCGAAAAAATCCCGCGTGCAGGCCCGTGAGGCCCGGGAAGCGGTGGAAGAGAATAAAAAAGCCCAGCTGGAGCGCGATAAACTGCTCAGCGAGCAGCAAAAGCAGGCGATGCTGGCGAAAGAGTATAAAGCCCAGGTCAAGCAGCTGATTGAGATGAACCGCATTACGGTCGCCCGGGGCGATATCGGCTTTAACTTTACCGATAATAATCTGATCAAAAAAATCATGGTCGACAAGACCACCCAAACCCAGCTGATTAACGGCCGTCTGGCGATTGCCCGCCTGGCGGTGGATAACAAACCTGAAGGGGAGTATGCGATTATTCCGGCGGTCGTGGCAGAGAAAATTGCCCAGCGCGATGCCAGCAGCATCGTGTTGCACAGCGCCCTGAGTCAGGATGAACAGGATGAAGACGATCCGTACGCCGACTTTAAGGTGCCCGACGACCTGATGTGGTGATCGCGGGCTTCCGGCGGCAGGCGATCAGAACGAGCTTGCCTGCTGGATATGCATCGGCTCGCGGCTGACGGGATGGACAAAGCGCAGCTCGCTGGCGTGCAGCATCAGCCGCGGAGCCTGTTCCGTGCCCGGCAATTCCCGGCCGCCATAGAGATCGCAGCCAAGGATCGGATAGCCCAGCAGCTGACAGTGGATCCGCAGCTGATGGGTGCGCCCGGTCTCCGGGGTAAGCGCCACCCTCGTCAGCGCCAGCGCCCTCTCCCCTTCCCGCGTCTGGTACAGGCGGTCAATGACCCGGTAGCGCGAACGCGCCGGTTTGCCGTGCCGGACACTGATCGACATGCGCGGGAAACGGGCCGGGTCTTTGGCGATCGCCGCCTCCACGACCCCCTCATCTTCCGGCAGATGGCCGCACAGCAGCGCCGTATAGACCTTACCCACCGTGCGCTGGCTGAACTGTTGGCACAGCGCAGCGTTAATTCCCTTGTTGCGGGCGACCACCATCAGACCGGAAGTGCCGAAGTCAAGGCGGTGTACAAGGGTACAGCCCGGAAAGCGCTGGACCAGTCGATGATGGACAGAGTCGAGGTTGCGCGGATCTTTGCCTGACAGGCTCAGCAGCCCGGCCGGTTTATTGATCAGCAGCAGGTGTTCATCCTGATACAAGAGGGTGATCTGGTCGCGGCACGGCGGCGCGACAAAGGTATCGATAATGGTGGACATCAGGCGGCCCGAAGAAGGAGTGGCTGGCGATAGTACCCCATTTTGTCCGCCGGTACGATGCTGGCGCACGATCCGCCCTCGCGGCGGTGTCATTTATCACCCACACTTATCGTAAAGGCATGGTCTGCGCAGGCAATGTGCTTTACACTGCGCGCTGCAAAATTTGAGTTAACCAACGAGTAAGAACGGTAATGGCGATGAACGGAACAATCACAACGTGGTTTAAAGATAAAGGTTTTGGATTTATCAAAGATGAAAACGGCGAAAACCGGTATTTTCATGTGATTAAGGTCGCCAATCCCGATCTCATCAAGAAAGACGCGGCGGTGACTTTCGAACCAACCACCAACAATAAAGGGCTGTCGGCCTACGCGGTCAAGGTCATTCCGGAGAGCAAATATATCTATATCGCCGGCGAGCGGCTGAAGCTGACCTCCATCAAGTCCTATGTGGTTTACCGGGAAGAAGAGCCGGTCGAGACCCGCGTGGATAAAGAAAACGCGGTGCTGTCGGTCGGGCTGCTGATGAACAGCATCCGGCCAAAATCCACGGTGCAGCCGGGAGAGATGCGCTCGGTGAAAAAGCTGGCGATCACCACCTTTCAGGGGACAACCCTGATCTTCTCGGAAGACGAAATCGATATCGATGCCACGGTAAAACTGCTCAAGGTTTGACGACCCGGCGTGCGGTCAGCCGCGCGCCCAGTCACCTGCCGAGCCGATTTTCGTCGCCATCGCCCCTCACCGGACGGGGCGAGGCGTTAGACAGCCGATAAGGATGCCGCCGCCATGCCCGTAAATTTTGACTTCAACGATCTCTATGCCTTTCGCGCCCTGATGGAGTATGGCAGCTTTCGGCTGGCCGCAGAATCCATTTGCCTGTCGCAGTCGGCCCTCAGCCGGCGCATCGAAAAGCTGGAGACCGCCTTGGGCAACCGGCTGTTCGAGCGCACCACCCGCCGCGTGACCCTTACGCTGTATGGACAGAATTTTGCCGAACGTTCAGAGCAGCTGCTGGCCCACGTCGAGACGGTGCTGGCGGATATCAGCCAGGTCAGCAAGGCGCGCACCGGGCTGGTGACGGTGGCGACGGTACCCTCTGCCGCCTACTACTTTATGCCGGACATCATCCGCAGCTTTCAGGCGCGTTATCCCCAGGTGCGTATCCGGCTGATTGACAGCAGCGTCGGGAATGTGATCGAGGCGGTCAGCAGCGGACAGGCTGACTTTGGGCTCTGCTTTGCCAAAAACCTGCCGGCCAGCATCGAATTCACCCCGCTGGCCGACGACCGCTATGTCGCCGCCTGTCGGCATGACCATCCGCTGGCAGGCAGGACGCACCTCAGCTGGCAGGCATATTTTGAACAGGATTATATTGGCCTCGATCGGGTCTCCGGCAACCGGACGCTGCTCGACCGGGAGCTGGCGCATCTGACGCCGGCGCGGCCAAGCATTTGCGAAACCCGCCACGTCACCACGGTGATGAGTTAGTTTTAAAAATCGACAAATATCGTCCAGGAGCGCCATTTTCAATGGCTGGATGTAGTGATCAACATGCGTTGTTTGCAATATTTGGCGTATTTCACTGACTTCCCATGCCCCATCCATGCCCCATCCCAATGACTACACAGCGGCTGGTAGGTACTTATATAGCGTCTTCACATTCACCCCTATCACATCTGCGATCTGTTGCCGGGTTGCGCCGTTCTCCAGCATCCGATGTGCCCGATCGACAACCTCCGGTGTCATTACCCGCCGACGTCCGCCGATTCACCCCTGCTCTCTCGCCGCAGCTAAATCAGTAGATCCCGCCAGTGACGGCGGGAGTTTTATGCAAAAAATTACTCTTCCATGAAAATGACTGAATTCCGGGTTTCAATGCCAGAGCCTTGCAAAGCAGGCAGCGCATACGCAGCCGCCAGCGATATGCTTTCACAGTCAAAGAAAGCCACAGCTGTGTCGGTTTTATCATCACCTCTTCGGGTTGACGTCACCTCAAACGCGGGCTGATTCTCGACCCGCTGCCATGATTCATAGATGTAAAATCGCATCAGTAGCCTCCGTTTTCGGTTTCGGTCCAGAATGACGGTGCCTTCAGTATCAGCACACCAACACCGCCTGTTATGAGAAATCCCGGCACAAAGAAGTCAGCGCCCTGCCAATACCCTAGAACGGTGGAAGACGGCATCGCTTGAAATTTATCCGTCCAGTTGGCTTTTGCCTTCATAGCAATCATATCTGTCGGATAGCCCTGCGTGATTGCCACCAGTTTTGGCTTAACGTAGTAGGTAGCCGGCACCACAGTTTTATCTACCACTACTTCACCGCCCTGATAGTTGGCCATTATCGGTGTCAGATTGGCCTGCCCTGTCATCCCTTCCACGTTCACCGAGCACGAAGCCCACACTGGATTGCGCCCGGATACTACGCGGCAGCGGTTGCACAAAAACAATTGCACGATATCCGTGGCTGCGCTCAGGGTGATTTTGATTGTGCGGATGCTGTCGTTCTGATCGGATGCAGCGCCGTACTCCACAACGGCGCCACCTGTTTTAATGGCGGCGAAAAGCGCCCCGGGATTTACCGGATCTGCTATGTCAATAGGCTTACCAACATTGACTTCCGCTGGCTGGATGTGAGTGTGGATCAGCTTCGAACCGGGTCCGTAGGTGTTCAAATATCGCGGACCTGGCGCCCTGCGCTGCTTCATCTTTATATCAAACCCGGTATTCAGCGGAGAGCCAGCGTAGCATGGATATTCAGCCCTCGGCGCTGCCCCATCAAAAGCGGTGATATGGGCGTTGAACTCGATGAATAAACCGATGCCATATTCCGGATTAGCCGGATTAGTCGGCGCGCTGAACATCTGGGTAATACCACGGTAGTCCGCGCTACTTCCCGGCCCACGGCGAGGATCATATTTCACGGCCTCGGAAATGTAGACGCTGGCTTTTGAATAGCTCGTTGGCGCCTCTTTTGACGCGATATAGCGCTGCACACCTTCAATATGACCGGAAAGGAACACAAAGCTGCAGGCGCTTTTAGGCCCGTTATAGAACAGGTCTTTCCAGACAAAGTCTACGCTACAGTTATGCAACGTATGCTCACCAGCAGATAGCCCGACAAACGCATGCCTTGCCACGTTTCCGAACGTGACATTGTCATACCACATACGCTCGCCGGAGTTGCTGATACCATCAGGGATCGTTACCCCATCATAGACGCGGGAAAAATAAACATTACGCAGACCACAGATAAACGTGTTGTAGGTTCCCCATACAAACCCTTTGTTAAAGCCAATAACAGAAACGTTCTGAACGACAACATCACGACAATCCAGATCGCAAGGGGCCATGTTACCGATGGAAAGACCAGTAGTATCCAGCGTCGGATTCCCATCAGCATCGAAAATAGGGTCGCCTTTACTGTCGGCTGTATACTCAAGAGCGTAGCCGGGACCACGAATAGTGAACACCCCGCCCACGCAATCTAATATGACCCGCGCTGATGCCTGATTCAGATATTTGCTTTTTGCCCCCTGCCAACCAGATTCTGACTGAAACATCGCCTTGGTCAGCTGGCTGGTGAATTGGGAGTTATCGCCCGCCACCACCGGCTGAAAATGCATCCCTTCTTTCGGCTCAATATAAACATTGCCCAGTGCCGTCAGTGTAATGATGCTGGGATAAACCAGAGGGTGGTCGACCTTGTAGTTTGTGACAAAGCCGACGCTGGGAATCATGATTTTGCATAGGATGTTATTAACTCGGCCATTCGCTTTAATCCGGTTAATAATAGAGTCACGTACTCGGTCAAAACAATCCGCAAGGTTGGACAGGTCTCGCTTCAATCCCGCCAGCGCCACATTATGACCATGCGTCAGGTCAGGTTTCCATCGCGCTCCGCCCGGTGTGACAAATACAGAAAAGCCATCATCGGGGGAGAAAATGTCGTAGGGGTCGTGATGCAGCTGGACATTGAGTAGTACCCCGTCGGCGTTGCATTTTTCCAGGATGATGGACTGCCCGTTATACGATGGCTCGATAGTGCGTAGGGTGGCGATATCAGGACACTTTCCGACCCATTTGAAGCCGTCAGCTGAGCCCAGGTTTGAGCGAAGAGCCGCGTCACCGATGTTCGACCATTTCCCTGTGGGGTTTGCAGCCGACCATACACCGCCATCGTTCTCAGGAGAATCCCCGGCAATGACGTGCTCAAGCTCGCCAAGGTATTTGTACCAGGAGCCATTGTAGTAGACGATTTGCTGGCGATTATCTACAACCAGACCAACAGCCCAGTTGCCAAGCTCCTGCCAGCCGATAGCTGCAACTGCCTGCTCGCCGCGACCAGTAATGTAGTCGATAAAGCGGCTGAAGATCATCTCCATGCCGTGCCAGGTTTTGCGAAGCACACCTAACCGGTCCTCTAACTCCTCTTTTGTCCTGTCGTTAACGAATTTATCCACGTTTTCAGCGTTATCGTACAGGTCCTTTACGGCGGCGGAACCTAAAGGATTTTTCGTTTTATATGTGCTCATAGTCGCCCTATAACAAAAAACCCGCCGAAGCGGGTTGTTGAGAGTTATTTCTGTTTTATGCAATGTTGCCGGGATAACTGGCGTTGTCGTAGTCATAGAAGGACGCGCGGTACTCTTTGGCGGTAACCTGACACGTCCCGTCTGATTGTGGGGCAATCTCCTCAACAATGGCGTCATAGACATGACGCGTTGAGCCGCAGAACACCAGGCGGACTGGCTCAATGGCTGGTGAAGTCTGGTTAATCTTCAATGGGTCATCAAAATCACTCAGATGGGGAACGGACAACTGATAATCCCCCACTCTGCTCGCCACCATCAGACCGGATGCAGAGCCATCCTGATAGCGGATCAGCGCACGGGGGTTTTCGAAAGACCAGTCCAGAGGCTCCGTGACGGTGAAGGTTGTCATGCCACCTGCCGTTGTCATCGCCTCCACCAGACAGGAAATCGTGTTGTTCCCCGGAATATCATCCGTGAGCACGATGCGATCGCCTGTGTTGTAGCACAGCGCATCCAGCTCGGTGGTGGTCTGGTATGTAACCCGCTGCTGAAGATACTTCATCAGGCGACGCATGCCGATCTGGTAGGCGTGATCCTGATTGAGCACCCCATCGAGTTTGTAGTTCTCGATTTTCACGGGCGTGGGATTGTCGGGTGTCCGGCATTTAACGGTCTCCTCCGCCCAGGTGACGCCGTTGATGTACGTCACGTCGACACCATCAAAATCATCGTCGGACGGCACGGTAAATCCGCTCTGCAGCTCCTCCACCATCTCATGCGGCGTTATGATCCCCGTCCAGGGCTTAATCCCCTCGCGGTTGACCGTCGCCAGGCCATCGCTTAACAGGAAGCGGGATTTCCCGGCACTGGCTATCATCTGCAGCATTTCCAGCGCCGAGATACTGTCGCCGGTGGCGAAATCGAAATTTTCGCCCTGTGGCGTCCAGTACGCGGATTCCAGCGCAGTGATGGTATCGACGTCCATCTCCAGCCCCAACGAGTTCCCGACATGCAGCAGCGCCCCCGAAATGGTTCTGGCCGTTCCTGAGTCATAGGCCCGCGTGGCCACAACGTTTACGCGGCGGTCCGACTGAGCCGCCAGCTTCCCGCCCGTCTCAACGGTCACCGCCATCAGCGACACATCGGGATAGGATGAAGGACGAGTTGGCAGCCGCCCACGTAGTGCCTGCCAGTACATCGAATCCCTGGCGTTGTTTGAGCCCTGCTCATTGCGCCGACGACAGCGAACTTCCACCAGACCCGGAGAGCTGAGAGTAATACGCTCAGTGAATCCCAGCCCGTTGACGTTTTTCAGCGCGTACTCGCCCTGGTGACTCACCCACCCCGATCCGGAGCCGTAGACGCGATACTGAATTTCCCACTCAACATGGCGAATACGTTTTTTCCCCTTACTGTCAAAGCCGCAAATACCGTTCGGGAAAGAGAAATTCACCTCGAACATATCGACGGTCTCATTTTCAGGGCAAACCAGGAACGGCCCCAGCCAGCTCAGCGTGTCGTTAAGACCAGTGGCCTCATAGTCGATCATCGTCCTGGCGGTGAATCCCGGCCATGACTCATCAGCGGACCCATTAACCAGACGCGCCACTGTTGCCGTTGTGCCGTCGGCAGAGACGATCTGGTACTCATTCCCGCGGTGAGCAAGTGAAAGCCGTTGCACACCTTCAGGCATGCCCGAGAATGCGGTTCCCGTAGTGCTGTTATACGCAAGCGTCACGTTTGCCGTTACCGCCGGGCTTCCGCCAGTTGATGCCGTGCCGGAGGTGTAAACCGGGGCATCACCGAAAACGGCTGCAGGCAGCGAGGAGGATGTGATTGCCCCACCCACGTAAGGACTGGCCGCCTCGGTTATCAGTACGGTACCGCCGTTGTCCCGCGCGACCAGGCCGGAGCCAGTGAGCCCCTCAGTGATAGCCGCCAGCAGTCCCGACATCGAGATGTAGTTCGCTACCAGCGACACCGTATAGGTGGTGCCCTGCCATGTGATCATGAATGTACTGGAGCTGGTCGAAAAATCGTAGGTGACGGGAGCCGCACTGGCCTGAATTTTTGCTGCACTGCCACCCTCGCCAGGCACTGCCTCCTGACCCGGGGTATAGGACGCAATGACGAGGTCATAATCGACACTGTTGAAACTCAGCGTCACCGGCATACCCGCTACGGGAGCAAGTTCGGTAAGCAACGAGCTGGCAAAAACACTGTAACCAGAAGAGGTGGAGATCAGATAATTTGTCGGCGCCTTAATTTCTACTATGGCCCCCGTTACCCAGCTGTCCGGAAGAGAATTATCGTCCTCGTCGTCATCGTCACCATCATCCGTATCAAGGCCTGTAAACGTTACGGATGCACCAGAAACCGTCATGCTGTCAGCGATAATATCGTCGGAATCAGGTGAGGTCTGGGCCATATCCAGCCCTGTTCCGCTTGATGTTCCACCGACCTCTGTCGAGTTGAACCAGTTCTCGCTGCGCTCATCGCCGGAAACATCCGCGCCTGGCGGGTAATGGGTGCTGCTGAACCCCGGCAGCGTTGAAGCTGGCGTACTGCCAACCCGGATATCGCCATTGGTATAAATCAGATCACCGACACCGAGACACAGCAGCATCTGGACGCGCATTTTCGTAGGATCGGCGGCATCAAACCGGGTAACCGGCTGCACCACATAATCAGGGTAGATACGCACCCGGCCAAACACCTCACGAATGGCATCACCGAGTTTTGCGGTGTTGGCCCGCGCCGGGTTCAGATCGAGACTGCGCCCTGTGGATGAGGTATAGCCTCCCGTATCGATATTGCTCATCATGAACAGTGAATAGGCTGCTGCAGCAACGGAGATACCGACACCAATCCACGCAATAGTGGCTGCCTCCAGACCGAAGGGGACCGGATAAAGCCGGACATCACTTTCAGGGTGGATCACGCAGGTGGCCCACTCGCCTGGCGGAATGGACAGACCGTCAACCTCAATGGTCAGCGGCGGCACATCCCGATCCTCGTAACCTTCAACATTCACCGCCAGCCAGTTACGAAGGCTGGTTACGCCATGTTCATGCGTTTCGAGAGGTTCACCGGGAAGCCGGGACGGGTAAAAACGAATGGTCATTGCCAGAACTCCACTTTGACAAATCGCCGCTTAAACCGCGCTAACGGCAGAAACGTTACGTTAGAACCTGGATTGCATTCCGCCACATGCAGCAGGCCATCAATACTGACGACAATCCCCACATGGGTGACGGCTGAGCCGGAATAGCAAGCCACGCCAGCCCCTTCGCAGGGGTTGCAGCGCTCCAGGGTAAGCATCATTTGACGCGCCTCCCGGTCGAGGCCGCCGTCGTCTTTCGTGACCCCGGCAAAATCAGGCCAGAGAGGCAAGCCCAAATCGCGGCGTATCTCGTTCACAATGCCAAAGCAGTCGAGATCCGGCCATGAGCGCCCGCCCTTCAGCCAGGTGACTGAAAGGTATTTATCAGGGTTAAACATGATGGATTCCTTAGCTGATATAACGTAGTCCGGGGAAGACAGGGAGCGTGTAGCGGTAACGCGGCCAGGCCATATCGAGGACATTCATATAGCCCGCGGTGATCTGAACCTCTGTTGCCGTCCAGTAACCCGACTTGATTTTCAGCGTATACGGTACCGCCGCAGGCGCGGCTAAATCCGTGGAGATAAAACTGCGGTATGTCAGCGATGCAGACAACCTGTTAGCCAGGGCATTGCGGATCGTCGTGGACACAACACCATCAACATTGCACAGGGCGAATTTCAAATCTTGCGTACCGTCCGCGTTGCGCGCCGGCAGCGCAATGTCAATCGCGCAGGCGGTAAACGTTACGGTATCGCCGCTCTCCGTCGTCGCCGTAATATCCTCGTACCCCTGGCACAGGTAGTGAACATCTGAGCCAACGGTGATCTGCAGCGTTTCAATGATCACCTCCGGCCCGCTGCTGGCATAGAGCCTGTTAAGTCTTGTCATGCTTCAGGCCACTCCCTGTTAACTGCAAGATCAAGAATATCGCTGTTCACAATGAAGTCAGGGAACTCGGCCCAGCCAGGCGGAAGGATTGGACGCTCCCATAATTCCAGCGTTGCACTATATCGCCAGTATTTACCGCCCTCTGGTGTCGGTCCCTCGTATATATCGACAAACCTACAGACATAATCTTGCGCACCTAAAGGGGTAAAGAGCGGCATGTTGAACCAGTCAGCCCCATCGGTAATGATGTCTCTGTACCAGGCTTCGAAAAGCTGTGCCTGACCATCAGTAAAGATCCATGAAACTGGCGTTTGAGTAGGAACCGAAGTATAAGCTCGCCTTTGTCGCCGCCTGCCGGTAACCATCGCTGTACTTTTTAGCGGAGAAGTCGCTTTAAGACCAAAGTTCTCCTTCAATGGGCAAGGGAGATAATCCTTCGGGTAATTGAGATTAGTTGAAATTGCCATCAGCTAATTTTCCTCCCCGAGGTAGTTTTCCCCATCAGAGCCTTATGTAAATCACCCTGACCGCTTGCGACTGAGTTAACCGCCTTCCGGTATCCCCTTTCTGCCCCCTCATCTGCAGCTTTACGGACCAGCGCCAACGTTGCATCGGAAGGGTTACCATTGATGGGGATAGTGATCGTGGGAGAATAAATAGTTCCACCACCGGTTGACTGTGTAGCGACTCTATCCAGCGTGGCATCCAGTTTTGCGCTGGTCGCTGCAGTGGTCACCCGCTCTCCTTTTTGAAGCAACCAGGTTCCTGTTTCAGGAACTGCATCAATCCCATCGTGGGCCATGCCAGAAAGGGAAGCGGCAGAAATAGCAGCAACCATAGGTTCTGTTATAGCCGCTGCAGCAGCCATCGCGGCTGGAGCTAATCCCGGTCCGACAATTGGGATTGCGGCAGTTGATGCGAAAGCAGCAAGTTTAGCCTGTAAGGCTGTAGCCTGAGCATTAGCGATCATTGAAGGAATAGCAGAGGCTTGGGCACTTTTATTAACCAGCATCTGAACACCTTGATACACGATCCATTGTGCAGCCATATCAACCAGAGCTTTTATCACTGACTTCCCGAGGTCTGAAAAAATTCCCTTTATTGCTTCACCCATTGATTCAGTACCGCTGATAACATCGTATAAATGTTCAGAAATTGAATCAGTTGCAGAACCTAATATTGATGTCATTGCATCAGCCGCTTGCTGATAATAATCACTTGAACTATCCGCGAAATCAGATAATGCGCTTGATATGCCCGACTCCCAGTCATTACGTAAACCATCAGATTCATGATAATAATCTTCTTGAATCTGCAGGCGCTCTTCAAGTGCCGATTTTAACGCATCAGTTTCAGACTCATAAAGTGACTTGGTAATATCACCAGATTGATACTGTTTTAATAAATCCGCTTGTTTATATTCAAAGTCCTGTTGAATGTTGTTTAATTCACGCACTCGGCTACGGTCTTTTAATCCCAATGATCGACCGGCCAGATCATTGTCATACCCTTGCCTTATTATTTTATTCTGCCTATCAAGACCAGAAACAAATTCAGCTAACTTTGCGTTTTCCTGATTTAGCCGTAACTCTTCTTTTTTTGAGTCAATGATTTTAGCCGCATACCTGAGCTGCTCTTTTTGCGCTTCTGATAATGCTTTTAAGTTACCACTGGTAATATCAAAGTTTACTTTTTCAAGCTCTGTTACTTCTGCAGTTTTTTTGCCTGTCGTCTCAATAAGTGCTGCTTGCTTTTGCAGATCAAGAAGCCTGCTTTTAAAAGCATTTTCAGTTGGGTTGCTTTTTGTAGTTACCTTCTGATTTGATTCCCCTTTCCCCAGTTTGTAATCGTCACCTTTTGGTGGTTGTATTCCCATATCAGAGAGAAGCGAAGTTAACCCATTAGCTCCTTTCTCTACTTCCTCTGGGGTTAAACTGGATTTGATGGCTCGAAGGAACTGAAGGCGTTTATTTAAAAAATCTAACTCATCTTTTTGTTCTTTACTTTGATTCCCTCTTTTATTGAGGAACTCGATACGCTGCTCAATATCTTTTTCGTCAGCTGAATCATAGTTCCCTGATACCGCTCCGACCCTAGAGCGGGTGTAAGAAGCAATAGCCCCAAGCCCACCAGCAATACGACCAACAACACCGGCTAAACTGATCGCCTCACCTACCAGGTCGGACAGGCCCTGTAGGATAGCAGGGTCAGTGAAAACATCATGGATACTATCAAGCCCGTCCTGTAGGGGTGATAAATCTACTTTTGCCAGGCCAGACGCAATTTCCATTTTTAAGCCACGGGCGCTTGTCTCTATATCCTGAAAAAATTGATTAACTTTAACTAAGTTATCAATATCTTCCTGCGGCGGAGCTACGCCAAAATCCTTTGATAACTGAAGAAACTGTTTTAGCTTTTCGTTGTTGTTGTCAAACAACGGCAGCATTTTTGACAGGTCATTCCCTAAGCTTTCAAGGATGTTGGTTTTCCCAGCCTGAGTGGGTATTTTCTGTAATGCCGAACTAATAGCCAGCAACTGTTTATCAGGGGATTGCTGGGCCAGCTTCTGAGCTGAAAGCCCGAGCGTGTCCAAAGCCTGCGCAGCCTCACCTGATTTGTTCAGGACCGCATCGCCGACTTTATCATTAATGTCTTTGAAAATATCGGCTATGTTATCGCCGGTTAAACCTGCCTGTTCAGCTGCGTATTGCCAGGATAGCAAGTCCTGGGTGGACATTTTTAATGACTTAGCCCAGCGATCTGCCTCGGTCACTTGCTGCGCTGTATTTTTTACAATTGCTAGCCCAGCAGCGCCAATCCCGACGGCGGCAGTTGCCGCAGCTGCTCCAATAGCAATAATTGAGGTGCTTATTTCCTTGGCGTCTTTTTTAACCTGGTCACGCCATTTTTGCGAGGCTCTTTCAGCCTTATCCATTCCCTGAACAAATCCACCAACCTTTGCGATAAGGTCAATTGTTAATGTACCAAGGGACTTGCCAGCCATCATATTTCTCCGAGGAATAAAAAACCCGCCTAAGCGGGTTTATATTTATCAGAACTTATTCTGTTTCGGTGGCTTGCTTATTTTGCAGTCGGAGACTTCAGAGTGAGTAGTATTACTCATCTCGCTGTAAGTAGTTCTCTTCAAAACAAGTGTTGCTCTATCAACTGAATAAGTTTGCTTATATTTTGTCGAATCCTTACGCCACGTTACCTCAGATGGCCCAAATGCAGCAGGAGCTGTAAAATTTAATCCGCTTCCCATAGATGGCGACTGAAGAGATGCTGAACCATTGTTTTGGTCAAGCACAACGATAAGATCAGGTGCTCTTTCATCTAAATAAGGACAAGATAAATAAGTAATTTTTGCAGTTGCAAGACTTGAAAAGCCTATTAAAGAAATGCACAACCCTAGTAAAAGATTCTTCATTGAGAGACCTCACAGACTCATTTCCGTTTGAGTGCCCAACAATACAATAAACCTAAGACTAGACCCAACTTTTCATAGCTTCTTCCAGAGAAAGCGGCGCTTCGTTGATGTGCGGTGCAAAGTCACTAACCTTGAAAGGAGGCGTGTTCTTTGCCTTATTGATGTTAGCCAGGACAGAAGCCACCAGCGAAGCCCCCCACTCGGTTCGCATTATGACATTAAGCTGACCATACTTATTACGGTACTTTACCCACACCTGAAACTCACGAAGGCTCATTCGCTCCTGAGCCTCCGCTATGGTCCGCCCACCGATGCCGTTCATGACTAACTCACACCAGAACTCGTCTTCTCCTGTGAGTTCGTAGTCTTTCCCAGATCGTTGACTTCCTGGATGACGGCCAGCAAAGCGATAACGATTGGCCCATCGAGCGCGCCACGGTCTTCAGATGCAGTTCCGAGAATGTCTGCCTCAGTAAAGATTTGCTTCCCTTCCTCATCGCAAATATGGGCAGCAATACGCCCAGCCACCGGATCAGATTTTCCGTTGTACGCCAGCAGTTCAGCTTTAGTGGTGTGGTAGCCCATCGGGCGCACATAGACGGTTGCGATATGCTCTTTCCCGTCACGGCCTTTCCACTTAATTTCTTTTTCCACGGGACGCCCGGTAAAGGCACCGGTTTCTTTTAACGTATCGAGAGTAAGTTGCATTTCAGCTCCTGAATTGAAAAGCCCGGATAACCGGGCATATTAATTACGCTGCGGCCTTCGGCACCCATACGGAAGAGCCAGACCGCTGGATCGTGGCGGAGGTCGTCACAACAGCGTTACCCTGGAAATCAAACGGGAAATCGGAAACGTAACCCTGGAAAATGAACCAAGTGCGATCCGATGGCAGTACCAGGCCATCAACAGCATCCTCAGCGCCAGAAGCGGCGGCTGTCGGGACACTGGTTCCATCTGACCAGCCAACCGCAAAAGTTAACGGCGTCTGGTCATTCGCTTCAGCGAGGCCATGCAACATAATGTGGCTGGCGTTCGTCGGATCAGCGTTAAGCCCGACGGTTGCGGCCGCAGGCGTTTTAAGCCCCTTTTTGTAGGTTCTGGAATCCCGCTCACTCAGACAGGTATCTTCAATCTGATCGGCAGGGTTGCCGCCGGGGTTGAAACTGGTGATGCATTCAACCTCGCTGACCACGCCAGACTTGAGCACAAAAAATTGCGTGCCTTGCGTTAATACAGACATGTTTTGTCTCCATAAAAGAAAAACCCGCACAAGGCGGGTCAGTTTGGGGTTGTTGGTTATCTGGGCGTTATCCAGTCAACATCGAAGGAATAGCGGTATCGCATTGTTTCAGGATCGCGGCTTTGTTCACCCCATCGGGTGATATAGGCCTTGCCCTCAATCGCGTCGCGTAAAGCACGGGCAACGGCGATCACGTCGGTGTCAGTATCACCATAGACATCAACCTGCAGAGAATAGTGATCTGCATCTGGCCGCTGGTTCAGATAATTTTCAGGTGAGCCGCCTATGTTTTGCCAGACTGCATAGGGGTAAACGATATTATCGTCCTGCATACCGAACGGATAAAGCCGCACGGGATTTGAACCTAACAAATCCCTGACTGCCTGGCTGGCTGCGCAAACTGCAAATATTGGAGCAATCATACCGGAGTTCCTTTTTTAGCCGCCCGTCGCACAGCGCGATCAATGGACTTTTCCAGCTCCACAGCAAAAACGTTAATCACATCGGCATCGACCCCATTCAGTGCAGGCCTAATTATTGGCCTCGCTGCAGCATGTTCTGTGCCGAATTCAAGGAATCGCCAGTACCAGGTATCCCCGCCGGGATTACCTTTATCTCCGGCAGTGTTATAACTTTTACCCGCCCTGCCTTTTCGGACGTTGGCCTTCGTATTGGCGTATTGCCTGGCACCGCCCATCACCCCGACACGAAACGTTGGATCGCCGGTTCTACGAAACGCCTTGCTGCTGAAGCTGACCACAATGTTTTTGTAGATAGCCTCTTTGGTGAGAGGATCATCTACCCGCGCGGCATTATTGCGCGCTCTGTCCCTGATGACGTTTGCCGCTTTACGCAGCGCTGCACGACCGGATTTATCGCGAGTGACCTGTGAGACGGCATCCAGTTTCCCCAGGACGGAATCGAGGCCAGTCAGGTTTACTTCCACACCATCAGCCATCGTTAGCCCCCTCTGAACAAGGCAGTGTCAGGTATTCCCTGCCGCTCCGTGGATCAGGTAAAACGCCCTCAATGTTGTAGATGCGGCCACGAAACATGATCCGATGTTTGCGGGTAACACCCTCACGGTAACGAATCGTTATCCGGGTGGTAACTTCGCCCTGAGAGGCCTGGGCGGCGATAAACTCACGTGCGGATAAAGGAGCGACTTCGGCCCAAAGGGTTGCGACATCGCGCCAGGTATTAATTACGGCTCCCGTTGTCGGGTTCTGTTCTTTGACCGGTTCCTGCAGGGTGATCCTGTGACGCAATTTTCCGGCCTGCATATCACCCCCTTGGTTTCCCACTCAGATAGGTTTGCTGCTCTGGCGCCTCTTCGAGATCGCCGGCAAGCGACTGGATAATCACATCGGACAGGGCGACGTTAGACTCAGCCAGGCGGTTTATCGCTTCCGTCTGCTCTCGCTGTGCTGCTGTTTGTTCTCTCAGCGCTGCTATCAGCGCGTTTACCAGTTGCTCGTTCATAGGCTATTTTCGTCCACTTTTTTAACCACTCACGCCTTTTAGCACATCCTGAGCAGCCCATTAGTTCCACCTCCGGTGCCTAATCAGCAGCGCCTCAACGCCCAGCGGAACTTCCGATAGGTTCTGCGCTGCCGCTTCGCGGTTCGCAAACCAGTGTCCAATCAGCAAAAGCATTGCCGCCCAGATGCCGGAAGTAAAAATAACCTCGCGGGGCTGAGTTTCCCCTTCCACTGGCGGCGTTAATGTTTCGACCAGCGCACCGTCGCAGAACCGCTCAACATAATCGACGGAGGCCGACGCATAGGCAGAAATAAGCGTATCTTCGTCGTCACCATCAACCTTCAGATGCGCCTTTATCTGCGCCAGCTGTTCCTCGCTTATTTCCACCTTTACCCCCTGGTTTGGCTTTAGCAGGCTCCGCAGAACCAGAGTCTGTTGCCTTTTCCGGCTCAACCGCCTCGGCCAGATGCAGTTTCACCAGTACTTCGCCGATTTCTTTATGCACCTCGCGGATTTCCCCCTGAGATACCGTTCCCAGGTGATAATGCGAGAACATACGGAGAGCTTTAATTTTCATCGCGTTTACGCGGCCATTGCTGGCCGCGCCCTTTTGTTATGCACCAGTGCTGACAGCAATATCACCCGTCACAATCGCTGCCGGGCGATAGTGGGCCAGCGCCAGGCGCTCTTCGCAAAGGATGGTCAGCATGTTTTTAACGAAGTTATCGCGGTCCTGGTTGCTGATCTCGATGGTGGCATCCATGCGATCCCAAACCTGCGACGCCAGGCCAAACGCGCCAACGGTGAATTTGCCTGCCGTCTGCGCCGTGGTCGACACCACCGGAAGCCCCCAAAGCACTTTCGAGGCAAACGCCTGCGGGCCACCGAGGATGTAATTGCCGTTAGCGTCCTTCAGCAGAGCAATACGGTGCCAGTCCGCCGGGTTCAGAATGATGCCGTCGGCTTCGAACTCACTCAGCGATACCTGATAGATGGCGTGTGCCAGAACATCAGCGCCAGTATCTCCGGTTGCGTTGAGTGTGGTTTCGTAGTCGTTCGCTACTACGTTGAGCCCCTGCAGGTTATCGCCGGTACCGTCCCCGTTCAGCATCTGGTTCTCTTCCACCAGCGCCAGTCCGTACATCATGCGGGAATTGATGTAAGACTCGAGCGCCGGGGCATCATCCATGATCTGGCGCGATGCCTGGATCCAGTGGGCGATAGTTTTCACGTTCGCCGTTTCTTTGGTGAAAGTGATGTTGCTTTCCGGCTTGAGGGTACCTTCTGCCACTGGTGCTGCAGCGTTGGTAAACACGTTTTCGCGCACGTATTCCAGCGCGTTACTGGTGATACGCCCCTGTGCCAGCAAGTCACGCACGGTCAGACGGCGAAGACCAGGCATAAGAATACCCGGCAGCTGCTGCGGCTGGACCAGGGCACCTGCCGACGCTGCACCCGAACCAATCGCTTTATCAAAACTGGTAACTTTCGCTTTGGTACGCGAGCCGTCCCAGCCCTTCATCAGGTCTTCAGATACGCGCTGAGCAAATGACTTCTGCGCAGTCTGATCAGGAGAGTTTCCGGCCAGTTTCTGCTCAAGATCGAACAGGCGGGTGCCGGTGGCTTTCAGTTCTTCCTGTGCTTTCGTCAGATCGATCTGCAGCTGCTTGTTGATTTCACCGGTCTGGTTGATGGATTTACGCTGTTCTTCGATAAGCTCCTTTACTTCTTTTTGGGAGTTTTCGATAGCTTTTTCCAGTACAGATAATTCAGACATGTGTCACTCCGTTAAGGTGTCCGCAGGTTAGCGGCAAATGAGTTAATGCGCTGTGCCAGCGCGTCAATGTCGTCGCTACCGAACTCGCTTCGGCCTGCAGACTTAACACGGGCGATAAATGCCTGTGCTTCTGAACGCGAAAGCCCGACTGAATCCCTCAGCCAGGCCTCCGCATCGCGAATAGATTTGATGCTGTCGATGCTCTTCATGGCTGTTACGCCAGCGAGCTCGTTGGCCGGGAAAGTACAGACGCTAATTTCCCGCAGGTAAGAGATGTTTTTGAAGATGAGCCCTGACGTGCCAACGGTGTAATCATCAGGCCCAACGGAAAACCCCACTGACATCCCTTCAACCGTGCCATGCTGCATGGCAGCTTTCAGGTCTTCGGCCAGGCTAAGCCCTGGAGTAAGTTGACCACGGACAAATAGCCCCTTGTCATCTTCATGCATGGCATCCCATTTACCGACCGGGATAGCGCGTGTCTGGTGGTTAAAGAACATGGCCACCTTGCGGCTCTGATTAGCAATCACACCAGCGAACGCACCAGGCAAAATAATGTCGCCATCGGCGTCGGTGTTATTAAAAACCGAGGCATACCCTTCAAATGTTCCCTTACTGCCGTCGCCGATGAACTTGATTTCTGTCTGGTCGAAAGCCAGCGTCTTCTGAATGTCAGGCATCATAGCCCCCATAAAAATTAAGCCCCGGCATTGCGGGGCTCTTTGTTTGTTCCGAGATCGGTAATGGGCACGTTCTGCGACTGCCGTGTCGCCACATCACCTCCGGGCAGCGGCGGCAGGTTATCCAGCCTTCGAACCTCGTTAACGGTCCGAATACCGGTGTTTACCATGATTTGCATAAATGATGCTCGGCTTGTTGAATCACCGCGCAACAGCCCGTCGAGGTTATGCTCGGCGTGAATGACGCCCTGTTCTGACTCTTTGACCAGCCAGCGCTCAATGCTGTACTCCCACCGATCAAGGTAGGGTTTGAGGGTATACTGGAGAAAGCCCAGGTTTTGCTGTTCAATCCCCGATCCCCAGGAGGTGGTTTTGTCCACGTCGCCGACCAGATGTGGAGGCACGCCGTAAAATCGCGCCAGTTCGGCGACCTGAAATTTACGCGCAGCCAGAATTTCTGAATCCTGAGGCGAAACGCCGATAGGTTGCGTGGTGAAGCCGCTCTCAAGGATCCAAAGCCGCTTTTTGACCGGGCCACCAGCAATCTCCTTAAAGTTTTCCTCCAGTTGCCCGCGCTGCTCTTTCGTCAGCACCTTGCCGTCAGTCATCAGGATCTGCGGAGACTTCGCACCGTTGGCGAAAAATTCACGCTGGTTATCTTCCATCGCTATGGCCACACCAGCAGACTTCGCACTGAATGCCAGCGGCGAAAGACCAGTCAGACCATTGAAGCCAAATCCTTTGAGATGAAAAATTTCTTTCTGTGAAAAGTCGGCGTATTCAGTGTCCCGTCGGTAGCGGTAGATAATATTTTTACCGTTATCGCTGAGCCGAACTTCCATATTGGCGCTCATCAGTGGAACCATGCTAATCACGTCACCAACACCGTTTCGCTCAACATGTGCATAGGCGTTGCCGTAGGCACATAACTGCATAGTCATTGCTTCGCGAAACTCAAGAGCGGTCATGAAGTTGTTGGGACGGAATCTCAGCAGTTTCGCAAGGGGGTGACTGTTGTCCACTTTCGTGCGCTGATCATTTTTGGTCTGATAAACATCGAGTGGTAAAGATGCTGTTACGGTGGAGATTAACCTGATGCAGGCCCATACCGTACTGATTTGCATATTACGCTCATCAGTCACAACAGAATCACCAACCACACCGTGCGCTGACGTACCCGCCATTTGCGAGCCCTTATCGGGTGTCACCAGGCGACCGCCGGTCAGGATAGAGGCCATGCGCGCCCAGAATGGCGATCGCGTCCGCAGGTCAATGCTGTAATCGGTATCTGCCATTTTTACACGCTCAAAAAGTTGTAAATGAAATCATTAACGTCACCCTGCTCCTCTACCTCGTCACTGGTCTGCGCGCCAATAGACATCGCCAGCGCGACCATGCCGTCGATACGTCCGCTCGACTTACCTTTTACAAACTTTCGGTTACCGGCAGGGTCAGTGATTACCGTGGCGTTTTTGGCGCACATTTCGAGGATCGGATGATTGCCGTGCTTCAACTGCGCACCGAGCAGTTTGGCTTCCAGCTCCCTGAGCGCAGGCGACATGGAAACAAACCCCTGACCGAACTCTACGAATCGTTCGAGCTCCACATCTGTGAAACCAGCATCGATGAGATGCGGGCGAAGGAATCGCATGTTATAGCGGTCAAACGCCAGCGCCCTGACGTTACAGAGATCAAAAACGCGCCGCAGCTCCCTGGCGATAAATCCATACTCGATAGCCTTACCTGGTGTCGTGTTTAGCCAGCCTTGCTTCGCCCATATGTCATAAGGCACACGATCGTTACGCGCCTTATCTGCCAGCCCTTCCTCTGGTAGCCAGAACTTACAGTGCACATCGCCCTGCGTGGTGTTCAGCACCAGTGCGGTCAGGTCTGACACGCTGGAAAGATCGAGACCGCCCCAGACGGTAGCCCCCGCCAGTTCGCCGGGTTCCTCCTTGTTCATATGCCAGACACTCTGGCTAACGAAGGGGCTTTTCGCTTCAACCCTGCGGTTTAACACAAGGTTCTCAAACTCTGCCTGGCGAGACGGCAGGCGTTTCGCACTGGCGGCCATATCCAGCACTTCTTTCTGGTTCATGAACACATCGAAGGCCGGGTTTGCCAGCCTGATGGCCTCAACAGAGAAAGGATCGATATCTTCCGGCGCGGTCTGAAGCCGGACCACCGTCCGGGGATCGGCTCCGGTCAGTCCATCATCAATCAGCAGGCTAAGCAGGTCGCTCGCATCGGGCGCCTGGGTGCTGATGATTATCGAAATAGGGTTATCCTGTGCAGCGGTGGCGGTTTCCAGCGCTTCATAAAGCGGGTCTCGCGGCCCACGAACCTGGCCCAGTTCGTCGTGTGCGACAAATCGCGGCGAGAAACCGTAGGCCGTGGTAGCTTCGGCACTCAGTGCGCGGTAATAAGAACCCAGCTCAGGGCAGTGGATTTCTTTTGCTGAATCCTTGATCGCAACGTACTGCATTAGTACCGGGTTCATCCGGCACATCTTCGAGGCCAGGTTAAACAGAATGGCCGCCTGGTCGCGTGAGCGTGCCGCAGAATACAGCTGCGAGTTCGGTGCAGCCTCGGGCCCTACCAGGTAGAGCAGCATCAGCATGGCGGTTTCCACCGTTTTGGCGTTTTTTCGCCCGCGACTGATGATCGCGCGACGTGTACCATGCTTGTTGTCGAAAATGGCTCTGAAGTCATCCTTCATGAACTCAGCCATTTTCAGCGGCTGGCCGACAAACTTACCTTCGGGAATATAAATATTTCTTTCGCACCAGAGGATATTCCTCTCGGCTCTTGTCAGAGTTTTTTTAGCCATCGAAGAGCCTTATTCAATTTCCCAGGGTTTTTTCTCCCGCGGCAGATTTTTGTTGGCGCGTCCTACTGTTTTAGGATCAGCAGTCGCCTGCCGGGTGATACGCAGTCGCGTTGCCAGTGAAGACGCAGAACGCACTTCACGCTCGCGCATCGTGAGCAATTTATCGTAGCGCTTCAGCCCATCATCCCGAGCCAGCCACTCCAGCTCAAACTCCTCGATCTGAGTGGTTAACAGTCTCGCCTGCACCACATGCCGACAGTACATTTCCATCATGTCGCGATGTGTTTCAGTAAATGAGCTGGCCGGGTTATCGTTAACCAGTCTGATCCAAACGTTTATCTCTGGATCGCTAAGGTGTAACGAGGGCTGCAGCCTGCTTTCAGCCAGAGCCGGAAGCGACACAGCCGTCGTCGCGGCAAGAGATTTTCTGCCTCGCTGTGCCATCGCTTTTTTCCTTTTTTTCTGGACGTTTTTGAAAAGAAAACTGGGGGCGCGGTCTTTTTACGATTGCCGCCAGAGTTTTACCCCTCCCCCCCCACCCTCTCTGGTTGATAATGAGAAAATTTATCATTTATCGATGATCCGCAGGTTTTCACGGGGAGGGACGGCGGGCGCCAGTCGCTCACCTGCACCGACAGACATTGTCAGGATAATCGTTGGTGGCTCCTCGTTTGCGGTATGACTAAAGGAGATGGCGGACGCAGAAAGAAAACTAACACCATCAATGCTCAGTTCCACCAGCTCGCCATCCCGGTATTCAATCTTCAGGTCTTGCATTGCGCGCTCCTTTTACCAGATAACCCTGCCTTCATTGTCGAACTCGGTAACCGTTCCGCCCTTCTCCATGCGTTGCTTAACCGAGTCGTGGCAGCGCTTGCATAACGACTGAAGATTATCCGGGTCATGGAAGAGGGCTTCATCACCCTTGTGAGGTTTGATGTGATCAACTACGGTTGCGGATATCACCTGATTTCGCCTGAGGTGAAACTCGCAGAGTGGCTGCTTCTGGAGCTGGTGATATCGCAGCCGGTACCAACGTTTGGTGTTATAGAGATGATGCCAAGGTGAATTGGAAGCCATATTCATTCCAATAAAAAAGCTACCCGAAGGTAGCTACTCAATGGTAAAAAAACAATGCTGCTATCCAGTTAAATTTTCAGCTTACTTCTTATGTGCTCTTTCATGATGAGAACCTGTTCCTCTAATTATATTGAGGACTGATTAATGTTTTTTGTACTCCCCTCAACATCGGTCTGCAGACCTCTGTTAAAACGTTCGAAAACATCATTGCATTTCTTCATCTCACCTCGAATTTTTCCCAAACGTGGTGTTAACTCATAAAAATAAATATGCAACAAAGACTCAAGCCGATCATACACACCCGGCCCGAGAGATATACTTTCAATATATTCATTAAAGCCAGACCATTCCCTCTGACTTTTGATATATCTAATTTGTGCCATCTGGATCAAAAACAACATTTTTTCCCATCGACAAAGGAGGGTATAGAGCTCTTCTCCTTTATCTCTTATGACTTCGAGTGAATCCTTTTTTGATTCATATTCAATCTGCCTTTGCCACCTTACATCTGCAAAATGATTGGCTAGCAAAGCACCACCAAATGCGCCAACAAGGCCTACAAGTGGGGTTAGTAGTTCACGCCAAGGTATTTGAATAGCCATTGTAGCCGCTGTACTGGACATAGTATCTCCTTCTCAATCAGGAGAATTTAGCATTATCACAGGCACTTAGTGAATGCCTGCTGTAATGGCTTAGCTCGCCTGCTCAGCGCCGGTATCAAACAGCGCCAGCGCTTCGGTCGACTCCTGAACTGCTTTGATGGTCCGCGCCACCACCTCGGATTCAGTTGTCACGCGACTGTACTGCTGGATGAACAGCTGATATTTGAGCTGGCTATCCTGGACGAACTCAATCGCCTTAGCAGCGGCCGCGGTGTCGTAGTTCAGGGTGGAAAGCAGATTCAGTCGAATCTGTTCTGCCGGTGTGATCTCTGCCATGTTTTACCTCTGTGCGATGTCGGGAACATTATCTAAGCCACTCAGTCAGTGGCTTCTGTAATATCCTCACGTGGGGATGAAGGCTGGTTTATCCCTTGGTGGGGTTAGCGAATGGGAAAGTTAATGAGGAACATAAGACCGATAAACGCGCACAGAATCCCAATAACTCCACCCACAACAATGAGCGTCCAAACGATAATGGTTCCTATGGTTGCAATCATTTCTTAGCCTCTTCGGTAGGTTGTGGATAAGCAGCAGAAAAAAATCATAAATATCTACCGCTTACGCTTGTTGTTTCTGAGTTGGCTCCTAGGCTAAAAGAGCCATTACATAAAAGACCTTGCGTTTACTTACTCGTGGACCTCAAGGATGAGGCCATTTATTTAACTCAATGAGTAGGGGTAATGCTCTGGCAGTTGGCCTGCACTGCTTTGTTGTGCGCCAGAATGTCGCGCTTGGTCTGCTTATCCAACACGTCGATATCGTGGTCAGTCAGGTAGATGATGCGCACCCAGCTGCAGGCCGTATCAACGACTACCGGGGCGGGTAAACTTTTCGCGCAGCTCCCGATCAACATCGTCATCAGGCATATGACTAACACTCTGCTGTACATCACTGGCCCCTTTCACAACTTCCGCCTTACGTTCTGCCGCGGCGACGGTGGCGGCGGCGTTCTCTTCGGTACGCTGCTGATCGGCTTTGGCTTCCGCCTTACTGGTCCCGCGAGCGTGGCCGATGCCGAACGCGCCAGCGATAGCACCCAGGATGACAACCACCAGCCCCGCGATTGCTTCGATTCCCATGATCACACCACCAGTACCGCTTTTGCTTTCAGGAAGCGGGCGCGCCGGTCATCTATGCCGTTCTGTCCGCCGTTGATAATCTGCGTGACGCGTGCAAGGTCACCGGGATAACGCAAACAGCCGCGTGAGGCATAGAACCAAGCAGCACTGCGCGCCGCATACTCATCATGGGCCAGCAATTCAGGCTGTTTAACCAGATCAATCTTCAGAGCATTCCCGCAGTCGCGGTAATTGTTCAGGCCGGTGATCTGGATGAGCCCACGCCCTCGGTAAAACCAGCCGTCTGTTGCCCCGTTATTACCCATGCGTTTGCTGTACACCAGGTTGGCGATCGCTCTTTGCCTCTCCAGTGGCAAAGAGGGCTCACCCTGACGGCGGCCGAGCGAATTAGCCTGACCCTGCGTCAGCCGCCCGGCGCGGACAAAACTATTCAACCCGGCCACGCTATAATTGAAGCTCTCAACAAGCTGGGTAAATCCCGTGCTTTCATGCCCTACCTGGGCAATGAACATCGCCTGATCGATAGCTGCTGTTATGCCAAACTCTTTCATCGCGGCTGTAATATGCGGAAACCAGCGCGCAGCTAACCCGGCGCTGATGCCAGCCGCCTTCTGGAATTGTGTTTGATTCATTAGTGCCTCAGTGTATCGACCAGACGCGCCACGTTACCCCGAGCCCACAGCACGGCGGCGCATATCATCACGTTTGCCATTACCACCAGCCAGTGGGACTGTACGTAAAGACCGAAGATAAACTGGAAAGGAATACTCGCGTAAATCAATACTAGTAAGTAAGCAAGAATGGAGATACCAGGACGATGCCTGGCACCGCGACGTTGATAAAACATCAAAGCGCAGACAATAACGGCACATATCACCGCATTGGCCAGCGCTGCCGGGTCATTTATTACCATTCGAACCTCCTCCCCTTAATCGGGAAAGTAATCTGAACAGGCTGCTCAAGTCCTGGCTGTTAATGAAAGTCAGGACCTTGATGGTGACAGCAGATGCCACCACCGCACCGAGCGCATCAAGCGGACGATCTGTATAGCCTGTCCAGGTAGTAAATTTTGAACCTAATAATCCGGCAGCCAGAACACCGACAATAAACGATGTCATGAAGTAAGCTATTTGCCTTCCACGTGTCAGGTTTGCGGTCGTTGCCACATAAAACACCGCGCCGCCAAAAGCCCCAAATACCACACCAAAATCGGTGTGGGTGATAACGCCATATACGACGGAACCAATTAAACCGCCGCCAAAAATCAGGCCGGTACCAGTTAAAGGATCGGACATTAAGCCCCCTCTATTGCTGTGAGTCCTCTCATAAGCGAGGGGAATAAAAAAGCCTGCACGATGGCAGGCCCTGAATTGATTTAGGAATATGCAGCGACGGAACATTGTGATTTGAAAAACCAATAAGCAGGGCTGGTCTACTATCTTTTTTTGGTGTTATGCTTTGCCATCTCGATATAGGTCGACGTTAACCTTGTTTTGCTCATCTTTCGGTTTAGATGCGATATTAAAATTAGACATGCTTATGGCTCACATTTCCAGATAGTATTTTGCACCCCACTACCTTTCGGTAAGTTCGGGTTCATATTAGCGCTATGGAGATAAACTGCTTTCGATTTGCCATATTGCTGGCACGCCTTAACAGCAGTGTTATGCAAACTATCCAGTCCGTACCAAGCATCGGACTGAATACTGACCTTTTCACCATCATTATACTGGACTGCAGCGCACCCCGACAGAGCACCTATAATCACAACACCTATAAACAGTCGAATGCTTTTCATTGCGTTCCCCTACGATTACTGAGGCGGATTATAGGGTATGCAGCAAAACCTTTCGAGTGGAATATGAGAGCCAAAACAGCTCTAGAACAAACAGTCATTGGGTTGAGGGATCTACCGCGCACCCTTCGAATCTCATCTGAGTATCAGCGCCACAACAATGACGACTAATAGCACCAGATCTAGCAGCAGCCCCGCCAGTCGCCAGGCAACAAGTAACGCGATAGTGAACAACACCCAGAAACACAGCCTGCGCAGCATGATTATTTACCATTGGTACCGAGCACTCGGCTCAGGTTTTTCAGCAGGACAGTCGAGGCCGTTTCCAGCATGTCATCGCCCGCCTCGGTATTGGCGACCACCAGCGTCTTAGTGCAGGGAACCTTCACCTTCGAATCGCTCAGCCAACCGGATTCAGTCACCGCCTTTTTCAGTTCGTACACCGGCTTCCCGTTAGGCAACTTATCGTCTACGTGCCAGCCGTTCATGTCGATCATCGTCAGGCCGCTACCTTCCTGATTAACCGCCTCCAGAAACTTATTCGACCTGTCTGGCGCAGAGACCCAGAGGAAGGCGTCATACTCGCCAGTGGTGACTTTCGCCAGCGAGCGCACACCGCCTTTGGCGTAGGTCTCAACTTTGGCATAATCCTTTTCCAGTCCCTGCAGATATTGCCAGGATGCATACGATCCGCTGGTTGGCTCACCAACTGCGATTTTCACACCCGCCTTTAAATCCCCTTCGTCGCTGATCTTGCCGCCCTTCTTCACCGCGACAAAAACGCATTCATCAGCCAGTTCGCCGATAATGTCCACCTTCTGCGCTTCGTTGCTGTGCCGACTGCGCCAGAACTGGAAAGCATCAGCTTGGGTGAAACCGATCTGCGCGGTACCGCTGGCCACCTTGTCGAGATTGTCCAGCGAGCCTTTGCTGGGGATCACTGTGGAGCTATAGCCATACTCACTCAGGGCGCTGGCGAGGTTCACGCCGTACACCGCATTGTAGGTAAGCCCTTGCTGGCCGGTAGTAATGACAACTCCAGCAGCCGAAGCGGCGTTACTCAGGCATAGCGAAGCGACCACGATTGCGGCCATGATTAACTTTTTCATGTGACTTTCCTTTTGAGGTGAGCCTTCGCCCGGAGTGGCCGCCCTGCAGAACAGTCACACGACCATTCCAAAGGCTCACCCCGAAAAGCTCTGCAGGTTTATGCGCCGGGCGGGGCGCAGATATAAAAAAGGCCCGCAAATGCGAGCCTATGGTTGTGTGGTGGTGAGCGCCCAACTCTCACTTAAAGCCAATCGACAAATTTTTATCGCTGCTTTATGGGCCGGGATTAACCGATATGTTCTTTCACCACAATCGTGCTTTGTTCCGCTTACTGGTACGGAGCGCTCAACATTAGTTTGCGCAGATCCAAATTGTGGCCCTGCTTTAAAGTCACTTTGCGCGCAGCTGGGACATGTAAGTTACGCATTGTGATCGGGATTCGCTTCAGACGCTGGCCCCGCTGCCATTCTGGCGCTGGTTGACGGAATCGAACCGCCGACATCCTGCTTACAAGGCAGGCGCTCTACCTTCTGAGCTAAACCAGCAATCTGGTTCAGGGCTCTGCGCAGAGGGCTTTAACGTATCGTGCAGCACGTCTCTACCCAAGAGCCCTGACCGGATCGCAGGCATAAAAAAGCCCCGGCGGATTGCCGAGGCTAATTTTACAAACTGGTATATGACTATCATCTTCATGCCGCCACTTAAAGTTAAGGCAGCATATCAAAGTAGACTCAAATATGACGTATTTAATTGACTTTTGCAAGACCCTGCTGCGAAAAAGTCGCTTTTTGTTGTGATCGTGTTCTCACAGCACAGAGAAGAGAGTCGCTATCAAGCCGCTTAAAAATGGCGCACATAGCCCGCCAGTAATCAGCGTAGTTATGGCACCAGTTATCAGGCTTAACGCCACACAGGGCTGCAAGGTCCTGATGCTGATATCCATACTTACCCGCCAGCTCTGCTTTCACGTCCTGCGCCGCCAGCCAGATAAGTTGACGGAGGCGATCGACTGTTTTCTTTGCAATGCGCACGCCAGCCAGCTTCTCGTTGAATTGCCCCCATGCCCACCGGGTGATCGTCTCCTGGTGCTCCCAGCGGATATTGTCGCTGTAGTTCCACAGCAGCCACGATTTCTGATGCTCTTCCAGCGACAGCAGAGCCCGGCGCCAGCTTGCCGTAGAATACTCAACGGGCAGAACGAGAGCGATTGATGAACCTTTTGCGCGGGACTGCTGCCCGGGGATTGGCGGGCTGGATGGGTTTACCATGCGGCCGGTTACCGGGTCGGCTACCTTCTTCCTTCCCCGGCTACGCGCCGTAGCGGTGAATTGCGCGTTCTCTGCAAAGGCCACTAGTTGCCCTTTCGTCGCACCGCTCAGATCGGCGGTGGCCACTATCAGCTGCTGGCGAACAAATTCCAAGTATTGAGCTGTCATGCTGCTTCTCCCAGGCGCTTATAGATACGGACGAAATTGCGTAATATTTTGTAGTCAACCAGCACGGTGCCGCGGCTACGCAAGAGGCGGAGCTTTTGCCAGAGGTCGCGGATGCGTTCGATAACGTCACGGCTCATGCGGCCTCCCGTTGTTTCAGAGCTTTGAGCTTGGCGCGGTACTCATCGCGGATGCGAATGAAGTCTTCCCGGCGGTAGTTGGTCATTTCGTGGGGTCCGTTAAGCCAGTCGACATACTCCTGACCGTAACGAGCGACCAGGCCAGCTTCGTATTGCTGAGCAACCGTCGCCTCTTTGGCTGTGTACTTCCCCGACCCGGCATTGCACGATTTGCACTGCTTATGGGCGTTGCGCTCTTCAAAACGCAACTCAGGGTAAGCGCCGACCGTTTTGAAGTGGCCGCAGTCCCACTGGCCGCCGTGCAGATCAGGCGGGCTGGTCTCTCCGCAACTGATGCATGGCAAACCAGCATCACGTGCGCGGATGTAGGAGTTGAATGCCTGCTGAGCCTGGGCTTTGTAGTAACCGTTAGGTCTAAGCTCAGCCAATCTTGCTTTACGGCGCTGGCGCCCCTCTTTCTCGGATTCGCTCTGGCGCTTCACCGCCCTGGCCTTCGCTGCTTCCCGGGCTTTTGCTGTCTGTTTTTTGCCGATCTCGCTGGCGCATTCAAAACTGCATACCACCTGCCCTTCCCGGGCAGGATGGAACCATTCGCGGCAGTGGGCGCATTTACGACGTGCAGGTTTACGCATGTGGCCTCCTTGCTCTCAGGCGAAGCCACTTCTTATCGACCAGGCGGGCGGTGTAGTCTTTCAGCGTCGGGATATCTGATGGCTTAACTTCAACCTTACGCTTGCGGCGAGCCGGCACGCGGAAGATGCCGCGCTCCATTACTTTGGCGAGAAGGCTGCTCATCAGGCCTCCTGCTTTTGCTGCAGTTGCTGATATTCGCAACCGTGTGGAATAGTGAGAGCCAGACCAAACTGAGCGCACCAGGCCTCTACTTTGGTGAGGAAGATGTGCATTTCGCCGGTATCAAGATCGGAGGTATGCCGGGGTTCCCAAGTTGTGGTTTTCTCACCAGTGATGAAGTCGGTGTAGGTCACCTCTTCGCAGCCGAGATAGGTCTTTTTGAGGTTGCGCTTAACCCACTCGGGCGTTGCGTCGGTACGTCCTGAGTTAATCAGGTATTCGCTGATTTCCGCGTACCACATGTGACTAAGTGCGTTCTGGCTCAGGCTGCGCTTTTCGCGCCACTCTTTGACCTGCAGGCGCAGGCATTTCCCATAAGAGAGCTGCTCCTGAAGAATCTTGCCTATAGCGCTGAAGTTGCCGCTGTGCAGTTTGATGCCGCATTGAGGGATGTTCACGCTTCACCTCCGCAGAGGCTAAACGCTGAATGCAGAAAATCGCCGGTGGCTTTCGCCATCGGTGACAGGGATTGCTGTAAGGTTTTATGCGCCATGTGTCCCCACTTGGCGCCGGAAGTAAGTCGTCAGTTGCTCAGGCTGACAAGGTAATTATCGCCCGTCACGGGGATAAAAGCAAAATGAGCATATACGATAAAACCCCTCCGGAGAGGGGTTTGATTTCAACTGGAGGCTTTGCGTTCTGCGGGGGATTTAGGCATCAGTCGTCATCCTCATCCCAATCGTCATCTTCCTCATCCTCGTCGTCATCGCAGGAAGCGAGAAGCGGATTCATGCGCCGCCCTACCTGGCAGGCGTACCCACGGCGACCGAGGTTGTGCAGCACGCCGTAGATTTCGAACATTTCGGTTCGCTCATCACCAATATCAAGCTCACAGGCCAGCGTGTGGCATTCAGTAGCGAGTGCCGATATCTTCTTAAGCAGTTCGACCTTATTCACCTTTCACCTCCTTCGGGGCGGCTGGCAGCGGCATCCAGTGAGTCGCTGGTAACTCTCTACCGGAAATAACTGACGTGAAGAAACGACAATTTGCAGCAGAGCACTCCGTTTCGCCAACGTTAACTACCCCTCCCATTGCGGTAAGCACGATGTCGCCAACTTCCGGCATCTGCTCGCTTACCGGAATCCATTTACCCGGCACGGTAACGACGCTCTGCACCGAGTTCAGAGCGGGGGTATCATGCGGGGCGGCTGCGAGCTCACGAACAATGCGCTTAATGCCGTCGATACGGTCATCATCAACAGGGTCTACCGTTTCAATCCGATCAAGCATCATCAGCGCTGCGTTTGCTTTATCGTTGCATGTCCAACCATCCGGAATCACCTGAGAGTTGCCATCCCCGCCCTTTTCGTTGACATCACCAGAATGGTCTACCATGTCGAGGTGTTGCTCGGGATGGTTAAACATGGCGGCACGTCGGTTTACCACCTCGATTAACGCCTCTTCGGCATCACACAGGCAATCAGCGATGCCACGGCGATCACCGTCGAAGCCATCCATATCAAGGCGTATTCGCGCAACCTTCTGCAACGCCTTCAGCACATCGTCAGGCACTACCGGCGCCGGCTGCACTGGCGGCATATCTGGACCTTTGCGAATAGCTTTTGCCAGCTCGATAGGGTCATCGTAAAGCCAGTCTCCGGTCTCAGGGTGATTGGCTTCTGCCAGTCGAGCAGCCCACTCCAGACCGTCTTTGTGTCCCTGCAGGTAGTCAAGAGGCAGTTCAACCGACTCGCTGCTGTCCATTGCGGCCAGCGCCATGCGGGCCAATGCCGAAGCCTCACCGCATTGCACATGGTCAGTCTCGATAATGTTGAGTAGTGTTTCTCGTGAAAATTCGCTCATTTCCGGTCCACCTTAATTTTGCTGAGCGCCTCAAAGTGCCTGCGCATGGTTTCCTGCACTTCTGGATGCTGCCAGTTGGTATGGATTCCGCCGTCTTCGTCGATGGTGAATTTACCGGCGTTTTCTGTGAGAACCCGCTTGAGGCGTTGTTCGGAACTTTCGATTTTGAACATCACTCAGCCTCCACCTTGATGCCAGCGGCTGCGCATGCATCTGAAAACACCGCAAAACATGACTTAACCGTATCCTTATGGAATTGGTAAAATGCCTTTGCCACCCACGGAGAGAACGCGGTTGGCTCTATTGTGGTTGGAAGCTTCACGTTGACGGTGCGTGACTCCAGCTTGGCAATGCGCTGCTGCGCCTTCTCCAGCGCCTCTACCAGCGCGAGAACGTTGGCAGGGCTGGCCAGGGCGATGAACATAGCATCATGCGGGCGTTCTTTGCTGATGTGCTCACACACCATAATTTCAGCGTTATGGCCTCCGCCAATACCACAACGACCGTCGTGGTATTGGAATGCTCTCCAGTTCCCCTGAGTGGCCTTCTCTGCTGCCGCTTTCAGGCTCTGCGCCAGTTCGTTGATATCAGTCATTGGACTTTCCCTCGCTGCGGAACATCATGATTGTCAGGTCGCCTTTAGTGGCCAGGCGAATGGTCGAGCCAGGTTCCAGGCTGTTAAGCTCAAAGGCGTCATAAAACTCATTCACAGCTTTCTGGCGGCGAGATTCCTTACGACGCTTGTCCCACTGCCTCAGAGCATTTTTGGTAATCCACTGGCCTGTTTTAACCATGATGTATGCCCACCCCAGAATGGCTAAACCGGTATTGAGATAAGTAGCGAGGCTCATTTGTCGGCCCCCTCGCGCAGTTGCTCGCAAAATTCCTTGCCGCAGTCGATAGCGCCAACAATTACGTCAACTTCATCGCCTACAAAATCACCCTCATCGACACACTGCTGCAGGCGACCAATGAACTCCTCCACCCCATCAGCCTTAATCCCGGCCAGGTAGGCATCGGTGGCGGAAAAATCCAGCTCATCGGCACATGGGATCACTTCGCCGTATATCCGCTCCATAGCTTCATCCCAGCCATAGCGGCAGGCATCGTACCGGTCAGTAATACCTCGGTCTTCCAGTCCGCACCCCATGCCTTCGTCGTGGTACTGAGGTTCGTTATCCAGGTTGGTTACGGAGTCAATGATCTGCTTCATCTCCACATTCTCCGCCGCCAGCTGCTGGTACGCTTTCGCCAGCTTCAGGAACTTCTGCTCTCTGATTGACAGCTCGCCTGCGCTCTCCAGCGACTGAATGAGCTCGTTTACTGCCTGTAGTGTGATAGTCATGCTGATGTTCTCCCGTAAACAGCCAGTAACCGTTTCATCACCGCACTGTTACGGCACTCCTGAAATATTCCGTTAGTGCAGCTGCGCGCGGTACCATCCTGTTCTTCCGGTGTCGCCAGGCGATAAGTCACCGTTCGCCAGACCTTGCTCACCAGGACAATCTTGCGGGCCCGCTCCAGATCGAGCGCATTCTTCGTGATGCAGTTGATGGTCATGCCGCACTCTGTGGCCACATCCTTCGCGGTAAATGTCCTGTGCGTTTCGAGATAACGCAGAATTGCCTGTTTGCCTTTCATGCTGCCCCCTTGGAGCGGTAAGAATCCCAGGTGAATGAGAGCGTGCATCCGCCGCCGTCGCTCATGCGATCAAGAACGCGCTCGCCGATAAACTGCGTCAGCTCATCCTTCGGCAGGTTGCTGATCAGGATCGTCGGCCTCAGGCGCTCGTAGCGGGTGTTGATGATTTCAAACATGATCATCTTCTCGGCTTCGCTGCCAAACTGCACACCAACCTCATCGACAATCAGAAGGTCTGGCTTCGTGAAGTAGGAGATCACCTCATCCTCAGTGCGCGTGGCTGTTTTTGACCAGGTCGATTTAAACTCCCGGGCAATCTTGAGCGCCGTCGTGAAAATGACTGAGCTTTGGTGGTGCTCAATCACATGACGGGCAATGGCCAGCGCAAGGTGGTTTTTACCGGTACCAGGCTTGCCACACATAACCAACCCACCGCCCTGCTGGAGGCGATCAGTCCATTTCGATGCGTAGGCCTGGCAGACCCGTAATGCTCGCTCAGAATCCTTCCCAACAGGCTTGTAGCTGTCCAGAGTGCACGTGGAGAATCGCTCTGGTATGTCCAGCTGGCGAAGCAGCCTTTCTGCAGTTTGCTGGCGAACTCGCTTATCCCAGCGAACCTTTTCATCCCTCAGAAAATTCAGTTCGTCTTCCAGGCAGCCCGGGCAGCGTGTCGGTGGTGATGGCAGATTGATGATGCTGCTGGTCAGGATCCGCTTTCGCTGCTCATACTCGCCATGCTTTTCGCAACAGACGCGCTCGATAACCACCTCGCAATTCGGGATGTCTTCCGGTGGCTTACTCAGCTGATCAAGCATCCGCTCAATGGCAGTGATTTTTTCTTCCAGTTCCATGATCAGTCCCTCGCCCATGATGGGATTTCAGTCTGCCCGTAATCCTTCCCTGCGAAATTTTCGGCAACTCGCACCTGTTGACTTGGTTGAGGATTGGCACCATTTGGCTCAAACAGGCCTTGCCAGCCATTGGCGATGCTGCGGTTGATAATTTCTTCGGGCGCGTAACCGTTCAGTCTGCAGCGGTCCAGCAGGTTGATAGCCTGGGTGACCGTCTGCTGAGACTTGATCGGCTTTTTCAGGTCACGACGGTATGCCACCCATGACGACCAGATTTCTGCAGAAAGCCAGTCAGGCAACTGAACAGCTAACGCATCGAACGAAACCGCCCGGGGGGATTTAGGGGGGTTATTAATATTGTCTTTATTGTCTTTTGTATGTTTGTCTTTTGTGTTTACCTGATTCTGGTAATAGGCGTTACCTGATTCGGGTAAACTTTTCTTACCTGATTCGGGTAATGTTACCTTTTTCAGGTAAGGTTTCTTTTCTGTACCTTTTACGGGTAAAGATGACCATTCGCTGACCGTTTTATTAATCCCGATAACACGACCGGTTTGAGTTAATATCCCCCGCTTAACCAGGACGCTTTTTGCAGCTGAGCACTTATGCGGGAGAATGCCGGTCAGCTCCGAGAGCTGCTCGTTACTGACCCAGTCAGATTTCTTGTTGAAGCCGTATGTTTTGCGCATGACAGCCATGAACACCAAAAGCTGATGCTGCGACAAACCCGCACGCATGACAGCTTCAAGGAGCTCATTGGCGATGCGCGTAAACCCATCGTCGAGATCTGCCACGCGCAGCTCCTGTAGTGCCACGACAGGCACAGGGAAATTGATTACTTCGGCAGTATTTGCCATAATTACTCCTGTGAATTGATCCAGTTAATTCGCATCAGGCCTCAAAGTGTTTCGAGCACTTTGGGGCCATCTCTTTTCTGAGAAGACTTGCCACCTCCTTTGCCAGACGGGACAGATCGTCGTCGACAACGCCCCACTCAAGAACAGCCAGTAACATCGCCATTTTCGGCACCCATGATGATTTCCAGCGCGTAACCTGCGACTCATTGACGCCTACAGCCATGGCCACTTTTTTCCCTCCCATGAGAGAGATGCGATTCAGCAGCCATGTCTCGATGCGACGTGCGTTGTCCTTATTGCGTTTAATTGCATTCTCCATCTGTGATACTTCCTCTGGTGGTGTTTGAAAGGCCGATTAAATCGGCAACTTATTGAGATTGAGATGGCATCTCGCCATAAAGCAGCCACTTAGGGTCGCAATGGAGCGCAGTTGCCAGTTCGAACAAATAACGTGGGCGCTTGGTTGTCCCGGCCTCAATTGCCTGCAGAGACTGCTGTCTCATGCCAACTTTTTTTGCTAATTGCGCCTGAGACAGATTCATCTCTTCGCGCTTTTTTTTGAGGCGTTGCGAAATGGTTTCCATGTTACCTCCTACAGTTTTATCTGTATTCTGTGACAGTTATTTCTGTTTGTCAATTACAGTTTTAACTGTGAATATCAAGGCATACATTGAGAGGGATTTATGAGCCTTGCAGATCGCGTAAAGCAAAAGAGAATTGAGCTCGGTCTAACGCAGACCGAGGCAGCGTTGAATGCCGGAATAACGCAGCAGTCATGGCAGAGCATTGAAAAGGGAGACACCAGAAAACCGCGTAACATTATTGGCATAGCTAAGGCGCTAAAGTGCGATCCTGACTGGCTAATGAATGGCGGAGCCTTTATGCCTATTGCTGAAGTTAGCAGCAAGAAGGTGCCTCTCATAAGCTATGTCCAGGCAGGGGCTCTCGCAGAAAAAAATCCCATTGAGGCATTTGATGGGAGTTTTGAGTACATCCTTACAGACAACGAAGTTTCTGATTTTACTTTTGCTTTACGCATCGAAGGCGATTCGATGGAGCCAGACTTCAAGGCTGGAGATGTGATCATTGTAGACCCCGAAGTTGAGCCAACCCCCGGAGAGTTTGTTGTGGCCAAAAACGGTGGGGCTCAAGCGACCTTTAAAAAATATCGGCCTACTTACACGGATCACCTGGGCTGCCAGCATTTCGAGCTTGTGCCATTGAATGATGATTACCCGATTATCAGTAGCGAGCATCAACCACTAACAATCATCGGCGTGATGATTGAACACAGAATCTATCGAAGAAAGCGCTAAACCCCTCCCCCTCTCAGAATAGAACCGGCGTATGCCGGTTTTTTTTCGCCCCATCAAAATAAATCACCTTTCATTACAGTTAGATATGTAATCAATGACAAAAAATACAGTTTTGTCTGTTGACGAAAATACAGTTTTATCTGTAAATTTAAGCCATCCAAACAACAACGTTGGCGCCAGAAATAGGTAACAACGCTCCGTTAGCCGCGATAAGGCAAAGGTGAAGAGATGACATCAGTAAGATTGACGAATGCATTACGCGAACAGATTGCCAAAAACGCGCTGGCAAAATCAGGGGTTATCGCAGCTATTGAATCCCTTGACCTTAAACGCCAGGAAGTTGCAAGAGATGCCCGTATCGCTGCTTTTGGCGGTAAAGAGCAGGCTGACAAGGTCGATAAGCAGTATGAAAAGCTTGAGAAATTAGAGGCAGAGCTTCGCAGTGCTGGCGCTTCGCTTCACATTTCTGGAAATCCGCAAAGCTCAATCAATATTGCAATTTCTGGACGACGCCTTGGCTGGTGTTCATACGGAAGAAGCGCTGAGGGGAAAGAAATTTTCCTGGTCACTCCAAACCGTGATCTGTGTCTTTTTGGCGCCGAGCATGAAATCACCAAACGGTTTGATTCAATTATCGACGAAGAGCAAAAGCTCAATTCCAGAAAAAAAGAAATTGAGGCGACTGTTTGGGCTGCTCTGAAATCCGTTACTACGCTGAGTCGCCTTGTAGAGGTGTGGCCTGAAAGCAAAGAGCTGATACCTGAAAACGTTGACAGCGCCAAAGTGACCCTCCCCGCGCTGAAGGTTGACGACCTTAACCGGTTAATTGGTCTACCAACTGAATCGGTAGAAGGCTAATTAGGTTCTTCACAAGTTAAGGGGCGGCAAATGATCCGAGAACATGAAATTCCTGCGTGGCATCGGTTTTGTTTAAAGGTTGCTGTGCTTGTGGTTGCTGTCGGTTGGGTTAGCTACGAATTCTGCTGGGGTGTCGCATGAGCAAACAAGGCATTCGTTCACTGATTTACTGCCTGCTGATCTGCGGCGTTATCTGGACAGCGTTGATTATCAAAATTCTGCACGCTACGGGGGTGTTCAATGGCTAACTCAATTCCTAACAACGGACGCGCCGTGATGATGCGCAATCGCCGCACCGGCGCCGCCTGGCTGGTCAGCTTCGACTATCGCGACGGCAGCTACTGGCATGAGCCGCAGGGAAATCTGCGCCACATCCGCCGGCCATACGCTTCACGCAGCATTGAGCCGAACCTGGTACCAGCCGGGACGCATTAACCGCGCATATCAGCGCACGAATTTAACTGAGCCATCAGGCAGCCATTACGGTGCCGGGATTCTTACAACCAAATTTCAGGAGCGAGCTATGAACGCATACCGCGCATACGACGCTATCGAAGAACGGAAATGGGCTGAGCAGTCGCTCACCGAAGAGAAGCAAAAGTGGATTGACGATCGGGCGCAGGAAATTATCGACGCCCTGCCGAAAGAGCCGTCAGGCCTGTTCCGCTTCTCTGTACCGATGGACAAAAGCCCATACGAAGGCCTCCGCAGCGATGCAGCTGGCGAGGCATATAACGATCTCATCTCGGCAGTAGCTTACGCCCAGGCGGAATACGACTGGGATCACCGCACCGGCTGCCCGTTTTAACTTTGGGGAATAGCAATGGCTAACGAACTTATGATTACAGCCAGCTCTCTTGCTGAGCGAGGAATTGACGGCGCTACCTGGAGCGCCCTCAAGAACAGTATTTATCCTGGCGCCAAGGATGAGTCGGTGATGATGGCGCTGGACTACTGCCGGGCCAGAAACCTCGATCCGCTTCTGAAGCCCGTTCATCTGGTGCCAATGAGCGTTAAGGACTCGAAGTCGGGTAAAAGCGAGTGGCGCGATGTGGTTATGCCTGGCATCGGGCTTTATCGGATTCAGGCCGATCGCTCCGGTGATTACGCTGGCGCAAAAGAACCAGAGTTCGGCCCGGACGTCACTCTGACGCTTACCGGTATTGAGGTGACCGTACCTCAATGGTGCAAATACACGGTCAGCAAGCGCATGCCGAGCGGGGAAATCGTCGAATTCAGCGCGAAAGAATACTGGGTTGAGAACTATGCCACCGCCGGCCGCGACACTACCGCGCCCAACGCAATGTGGAAAAAGCGCCCTTACGGCCAGTTGGCGAAGTGTGCCGAGGCTCAGGCTCTGCGTAAGGCATGGCCTGAAATTGGCCAGCAGCCCACTGCCGAAGAGATGGAAGGTAAAACGCTGGAAGTGGATGCGCGTGACGTAACGCCGCGAACCACGACAGAGGCGCTCCCCCTGGTGGCCAGTGAGGAAACGCTGCAGGCAATTACCGACCTCCTGACTTCCCTGAATAAGGACTGGGAGCAGGACTTCCTGCCTCTGTGCAGCAACATCTTCAAGCGTGACATTTTCCAGGCATCACAGCTCACCGAAGAAGAAGCGCAGAAAGGCTTTAGCTTCCTCCAGAAAAAAGCGCAGGTGGCAGCATGACACCAGAAATTATCCTTGCACGCACTGGCATTGACGTTACCCGCGTTGAGCAGGGTGATGAATCCTGGCACCGATTACGCCTGGGCGTGATCACCGCCTCGGAAGTCCATAACGTCATTTCGAAGCCGAGATCAGGCACCAAGTGGACTGACATGAAAATGTCTTATTTCCACACGCTGCTCGCAGAGGTTTGCACCGGCGCGGCGCCGGAAGTTAACGCCAAGGCGCTGGCCTGGGGGAAACAGTATGAGGCCGACGCTCGCACCCTGTTTGAGTTCACCACCGACGTGAAGGTAATCGAGTCGCCGATCCTTTTCCGTGACGAAGGCATGCGCACCGCCTGCTCACCTGATGGCCTGTGCAGTGATGGCCGCGGCCTTGAGCTGAAGTGCCCTTTCACCTCTCGCGACTTCATGAAATTCCGGCTTGGCGGCTTCGAGGCTATCAAATCCGCCTACATGGCCCAGGTGCAATTCAGCATGTGGGTAACCGGGAAGGATGCCTGGTATTTCGCGAATTATGACCCTCGCATGAAGCGAGAAGGCATTCACCATGTCGTTGTTGAGCGCGACGACAAATACATGTCCGACTTCAACGAAATGGTGCCGGAGTTCATCAGCAAGATGGATGAATCGCTGTCGGAGATCGGTTTCACCTTCGGGGAGCAGTGGAAATGAAACATTACCGCGACGCCATAACCGTAGGAAGAGTGAAGTGCATGTACTCCGTCCTTCATCGTGGCTGGCTAATGCCATGGGGTGAAGTGGTAAGAAACCCGTTAAAGGCTCAGCGGCTGGCTGAAGAGCTGGACACGAAAAGAGGTGCGCAATGACTGATTACGGCGGGTCGAAAACTCCAAAAAATGAACGTGACTACTGGCAAACACCGATTGAAATTTTCAACGCGCTCGACCGCGAGTTTGGCTTCTGGCTGGATGCTGCAGCCTCTGAGAGTAATGCGCTATGCGCTCACTATCTCACTGAGCTGGATGACTCGCTGAACAGTGAATGGACGTCATACGGGGCGATCTGGTGTAACCCGCCCTATTCCGATATCGGACCGTGGGTGGAAAAGGCTGCCGAACAATCCAGAGCGCAGTCTCAGGATGTAGTGATGCTGCTGCCGGCTGACATCTCTACTGGCTGGTTTATTTCAGCCATGCAATCAGCTGATGAACTCAGGCTCATAACCGGCGGCCGTGTTCAGTTTGTTCCGGCATCCGTTACAGGAAAGCGCCAGAGCAACCCCAAAGGCTCGCTCCTGTTTATCTGGCGCCCGTACATCACCCCGCGACACATCATCACGACCGTATCGCTGGCTGAGTTAAAGCGGATCGGGAATCTGGAGGCAGCATGACTCCTGAAGAAAAAGAAAACGCTCTCCGCGCCCAGGCTCGTCGCTGCGCAGAAGAGATAACCAAAGCGATGAGCGTGAAGCCTAAACCGAAGTGGAACGCTGTATGCCCCCCCATCCTTCGCAAGCACTACGAGAAGGTCCGGCCTATGGGTGTCAGTCTGGTGAAATTTGTCAGTGTTATTGGCCGCATGAATGGGCGGTATGGAGTGGAATCATGAAAGAACGCGGAATGATTTTTAACGGGGAGATGGTGCGGGCGCTGCTGAGCGGCCGGAAGACGCAGACCCGGCGGCCTATCAAATGGAAACAGACTCGGTTCACTGAAATTGGTGAGCGCGAAGACGGTAGCAAATGGCCGTGGAGCGAAGATGCAGAGCATGCTTGCGACTTCTGGCACCCATGCCCGTTCGGCGCCGTCGGTGACCGCATCTGGGTGCGTGAAACATGGAATAAATATGGCGGACTCCTCACCTATCGCGCAGACCACGACTGGATTGATGATATGCGCAAGGAAACGGTATGCACAGCCAAGTGGGTGCCATCTATCCACATGCCGCGCTGGGCCAGCCGCATTCTGCTGGAAATCACCGACGTGCGTGTCGAGCGGCTCAACAGTATTAGCCAAGAAGATGCTCAGGCTGAAGGCTTGGAGCTTACCGGATGGCGGCCAACATACTCTGACCCGGATAGCGGCGGCGAGGTTATGACGCCATATGACAACTTTGCGCAGTTGTGGGAATCCATCTACGGCGACGAAAGCTGGAAAGCTAATCCCTGGGTTTGGGTCATTTCGTTTAAGCGCGTTGAAGGCGGTGCAGCATGAGCGCAGAACTCATCGATCAGGCCAACGAGCTGGCAGAGCGCCGGCCGGAAATGACCATCCAGAACATGCGCATCAACCACCACGCAGTTTCGGCTACTCACTGCCGAGACTGCGGGGAAGAGATACCGGCTCGGCGCCGGGAACTGGTGGCGGGATGCCAGCGCTGCGCTGACTGTCAGGAAGAAGAGGAATTACGCGGCAAGCATCGGAGGTGATAAATGCAGACAATTATCCAGATCGAGCCAAACGAATGGGTTTCAGAGGACTTGCTGATGGCGGTCACCGGGATGAAGCGCGGCACTATTACACGGGCCCGTAAATCATCCTGGCTGCTTGGGCGTGAGTATAAGCACGTTTCCCCTGAAGGAGAGCCAAAGCCAACCAGCGAATGCATGTACAACCGCAAAGCGGTAGACGCATGGATTCAGGCTCAAAAGCAACCATTGGGTGATCGGGCGGTATGAAACAGGTAAACTTGCAACGCTCCTGGACGTCGGGAGGGATAAATGAGTAAAGAATCATACCCAACGGGCGTTGAGAACCACGGAAAATCACTCCGCATATGGTTCATTTTTAAAGGTAAGCGTGTCAGGGAAAATCTCGGTGTCCCTGACACCGCTAAAAACAGGAAGGTGGCCGGGGAACTGCGAACTTCAGTTTGTTTCGCTATCCGCATGGGGACCTTTGACTATGCGGCGCAATTCCCCAATTCGCCAAATCTGAAAACTTTCGGCATCTGCAAGAAAGATATCACCGTGAAATTTCTGTCTGAAAAATGGCTGGAGCTGAAACGGCTGGAGATCTGCGCTAATGCTCTGGACCGATATGAATCGGTTGTAAGGAATATGCTGCTGAGGATTGGTGGAAACAAGCTTGCTTCATCCGTGAACAGGGAAGATCTGTTGTATGTCAGGAAAGATATGTTGTCGGGGGGATCGGTGAAGAACGGTTTGAGTGTGGCGACAGCAAACTATTACATGACCACCATGGCGGGGATGTTTCAGTTTGCCGCTGATAATGGTTATATCCGGGAAAACCCATTTAACGGAATCAGGCCGCTTAAAAGGGCCAGGATAGAACCTGATCCACTCACTCGTGACGAATTTATTCGTTTCATAGATGCCTGCCCGCATCAGCAAACGAAAAACCTGTGGTCCGTTGCGGTTTACACAGGATTACGCCACGGTGAGTTGGTCTCCCTTGCATGGGAAGACATAGATCTGAAAGCTGGAACGATGACCATACGCCGAAATTATACGAAACTCGGTGATTTCACTCCACCAAAAACCGAAGCCGGCACCGACAGGGTCGTGCATCTGATCAAACCAGCCATTGACGCTTTGAGGAACCAGGCGGAAATGACCAGACTGGGAAAGCAGTATCAGATTGAGGTACAACTACGGGAGTATGGCCGAACGGCTATTCATGACTGTACATTTGTGTTCAATCCTCAGCTGGTCAGAAAAAGCAGTAACGTTGGTTATCATTACAAGGTTGATTCAATTGGTGACTCATGGGAGGCGGCGCTGAAACGAGCTGGTTTAAGGCATCGCAAAGCATATCAGTCCAGACACACTTATGCCTGCTGGTCACTGTCAGCCGGGGCCAACCCCAGCTTCATTGCGAGCCAGATGGGGCACACAAGCGCCCAAATGGTTTTCAATGTCTACGGCGCCTGGATGGCCGACAGTAACAGCGATCAGATTGCTTTGTTGAACCAGAAATTATCGGACTTTGCCCCACCCATGCCCCAATGCATAGTTATTTGAGAGCAATAAGCTTATATATCAACAAGGTAATTAATCACTCTCGTCATATCACCACGATGCTGGGGATGGTGGAAGCGGGCATCGGCATTGCCGCCGTACCCGCGATGTCAATGCCCGCTGGGGAGCATTCCGTTCTCCGCGCCGTGCCGCTCACCGACCCGGTGGTCACCCGCACGGTAGGCCTGATCCGCCTCAGCGGCCGTATTCAGTCCTACGTAGCGGCAGAGCTGGAGAAGCTGATTATTGAACAGTATCCTTCTGGCTGACCGGCGCAGCGGCGGCCACGCTTCGCATACCGGTGGCGTGGATGGTCTCCTGCGCCGCCGGTGAGGCCAGATAGGTTAGCAGCGCCTTTCCTTCCTGCGGGTGGTCGGCGCTGACGGTCACCGCCCCGGCAAAGCGGGTGATGTACTGCAGGTTATCCGGCAGTTCGCCGACGAAGGTTACTCCGGGCACTGGCAGCAGTTCGCTCACCTGCTGAAAACCGATCGCATAACTTCCCCTCGCCACTTCCGAGGCCACCGGAATACGCTCCACCATCTGCGCTTTGCTCTGCATCGCCTCATCAATGCCCAGGCGGTGGAACAGCGTCGAGCTGACATAGCGTCCGCTGGCGCTGTCGGAGTACGCGACCGACGGGGCAGCCAGCAGCGCCGCCCGCAGCTGGTCTGCGCTGCGGATGGCCGGCAGCGGCGCTCCCGCTTTCACCACCACGCCGATGGGCGAGTCGGCCAGCTCCCGGCGCGAATCCGGCTGCGTTCGGCCCGCTTTCTCAAGGCTGGTCAGCGCGTCGCCGACCATAATCACCACGTCCGCGTGTTCGCCCCGCGCCAGGCGGTTAGGGATCGCCTGCGGCGTTTTCCCCATTGACGGGCCGGGGATCACCACGAGATGGTTGCCAGTTTGTTTTTCCCACGCCGGGGCCAGCTTTTCCAGCGCCGCTTTGAAGCCGCCGGAGATCATCACGGTGACCTCAGCGGACAGCGCGCTGCCGCCGGTGGCAGCCAGCAGCAGCGTGGCCAGCAGGGTTCCTGTCGTTTTACGCATCATCCTCTCCCTGATTAACGTGCCGTCTGCAGCGCGACGGCGCTGCGGCGATAGAGGTAGCAGGTGGCCAGCAGACCGCAGACGGCGGCAAAGCTCATCCAGTAGCCAGGGGAGGCTTTATCACCGGTATATTCGATCAGCGCCGTGGAGATCACCGGCGTGAAGCCGCCAAACACTGCGGTCGCCAGGCTATAGGCCAGCGAGAAGCCTGCCACGCGCACTTCGGCGGGCATAATTTCGGTCAGCGCCGGGATCATCGCCCCGTTGTACATGCCGTAGATAAACGACAGCCACAGCAGCACGCTCAGCATCATCAAAAAGCTCGGCGCGTTCGCCAGCATGGTCAGCGCAGGCCAGGCGGTAGCCAGCGCCAGCAGGGTCATGGCAATCAGCACCGGCCGGCGGCCAAAGCGGTCGGACAGCGCCCCGCCCACCGGCAGCCAGAAGAAGTTGGAAATCGCCACCAGCAGCGTGACCAGCAGGCTGTCAGAGGCGCTGAGCATCAGCACTTTTTTGCCAAAGGTCGGCGCATAGACGGTGATCAGGTAGAACGCGGTGGTGGTCATCGCCACCATCATCATCCCCGCGATGACCACCTGCCAGTTCGCCAGCAGGGTGGCGAACACCTGGCGCATCGCCAGGTGATGGCGGCGGGCAGTAAACTCCTGAGTCTCCTCCAGCTTACGGCGCAGCACAAAAATGAACGGCACGATCAGGCAGCCAAAAAGGAACGGAATACGCCATCCCCAGTCGCTGATGGCGCTCTGCTCCAGTACGGCGTTGAGGGCAAAGCCCATCGCGGCCGCCACCATGATGGCGACCTGCTGGCTGCCCGACTGCCAGCTGGTGTAAAACCCTTTGCGGCCCGGGGTGGCGATCTCGGCCAGATAGACGGATACCCCGCCCAGCTCAGCGCCGGCGGAGAAGCCCTGCAGCAGACGGCCGATCAGCACCAGCCACGGCGCCCACAGGCCAATGGTCTGGTAAGAGGGGATCAGCACGATCAGGAAGGTGCCGGTGGCCATGATCGTCAGGGTCACAATCAGCCCTTTGCGCCGCCCTACCTTGTCGATATAGGCGCCAAGCACGATGGCGCCGATGGGCCGCATCAGAAAGCCGGCGCCAAAGACCGCAAAGGTCATCATCAGCGAGGCGAATTCACTGCTGGCCGGAAAAAAGGTATGTGCGATGTAGGTGGCATAAAACCCGAACAGGAAAAAGTCGAACTGTTCGAGAAAGTTACCGGACGTGACGCGCAGAATGGCGCCGAGCCGATCACGGGTACTCATCAGTGAGGTTGTCGAATGCATGCAGGTCTCCAGTTTGTTATCCACGCGTTGTCGCGCGCCTGTTGCTGAAGACTGAAACAGAACCCGGTATGAAATAAGCGTAATAAACGCATCCATTGATGCAATTTACGCATAAATAACATTTAGCCAATTAACATTACTTTTATATACAATCACTTAACACTTTCTGTACCCTCAGCATCGGTGGTGGAGATGAAAATGTGAGTTTTCCGTTTTGTGACCGAGGCCAGGGTACGCGGTTGCGCCCCCGACGGTATAAGACATGCCCGGTCCGGGACGGTTAACGCGATGCGCAGCGGCGACAGGTTAATAACCTGGATGTGGCCTCAGGGCGCCGGCGCCGCGGCGACGTTCCCCAGCGTCTGCAACAGGGAGATCAGCCAGCGGGTGGCCTCGCGTTTCCCACTGCGTTTATGGGCGTAAATCTTGACGTCAAACGGGGGAACCGGAAACGGCAGCGGGAAAATGGTCAGCCGGGCGGCGCGGGCCATCGTCTCCGCCGCCCGCCGGGGCAGCGCCATCAGCAGATCGCTCTGCTCAATAATAAAGGGGGCGCTCAGCATCGAGGGCGTTTTCACCGCCACCTGCCGCGAATAGCCCTGCCGCTCCAGCTCGCAGTCCAGCACCCCCTGCCGCTCATTCCACGGGGTTACCACCAGATGACGGGCCGCAAGATAGGCGTCCAGGGTCAGCGCCGTGCGGTCAGCCTGACTGATGACCACATATTCGTCCCGCAGCCAGTTGATCTCCTCAAGATCGGGATGGGCTGGCTCGTCAGGGGTGTTGAACCCGAGAGCCAGGTCGACCTCGCCCGCCAGCAGCTCGGTCAGCGCCGGGCTATGGGGCAGATAACGAAGCTCAAACCGCAGCCCGGGCGCCTCCCGCTGCAGGCGGTGCATCAGCGTCGGAAAGACGCAGAATGCGGTGAAATCGGTGATCGCAATCTGCATGCAGTCGGTGCTGGCGCTCGGCACAAACGCCGCCGGCGGCGTCAGCTCCTGATTGAGAAATTTCAGCGCCGAAGCGATAGAGGGCGCCAGCTGGCTGGCATAGACGCTGGGACACATCCGGTGGCCTTCGCGATAGAACAGCGGGTCGTTGAGGGCGCTGCGCAGCCGGGAGAGCGCATGGCTCAGCGCCGAGGTGCTCATCGCCAGCTCTTCCGCTGCCAGGCGCACCGAGCGGGAGCGATAGACCGCGTCAAACACCGGCAGCAGGTTGAGGTCAATCCGGCGCAGGACTGGATGCATAATATTCATCATTTGCTGATTTCATTGCACTTAATTCTTTTCACAATACCGCTTATGCTCTGGGTCAGCAATGTTGCTTTCCTTGATACCATTCAGACAGGACGACCCATGAGCATCACGATCCGCCAGGCCACCCCGGACGACGCCACCGCCATTTACGACATGATTTATGAACTCGCGGTCTACGAGAAAGCCCCCGAAGAGGTGGTGACGACGGCAGAGGAGATCAGAGAGACGCTGTTTGCCAGCAGCAGCAAAACTGAGGCGCTGATCTGCGAAGTGGCGGGCAAAGCGGTGGGCTACGCCGTGTTCTTCACCAGCTACTCCACCTGGCTTGGCCGCAATGGCATCTATATGGAAGATCTGTACGTGACCCCCGACTATCGCGGGATCGGCGCCGGGAAAGCGCTACTGAAAACCATCGCGCAATATGCTGTACAGCGTCAGTGCGGGCGTCTGGAGTGGAGCGTGCTCGACTGGAACCAGCCGGCGATTGATTTCTATCTGAGCATTAGCGCGCAGCCGCAGGATGAGTGGGTGCGTTATCGCCTCACGGGCGATGCGCTGCGGGCCTTTGCGGAGTAAAGCGGCTCGCCAGCAGGTCGCCGCCAGGCGTCGACCTGCTGGCCGTGGATCAGGCTTCGACCGCGCTATTCTGCAGCTGCGGACCGGCCAGCGCCAGACGCGCACCCGCTTCGGTATCGCTGTACTGCTTAAAGTTATCCATAAACAGCTGAGCCAGACTCTCCGCCTTCTCCTGCCACTTATCCGCTGAGCTCCAGCCATTACGCGGATCCAGCACCGCGCTGTCGACTCCCGGAATGCTCTGCGGGATCGCAAGATTGAATACCGGGATGGCCTCATCGCGCAGCGGGCCGGTGGTACCGTTGAAGATTGCGCTAATGATGCTGCGGGTATCGCGCAGCGACAGGCGTTTGCCCTCGCCGTTCCAGCCGGTGTTGACCAGCCAGGCTTCCGCACCGGATTCCGCCATCTTCGCCGCCAGGACGCTGGCGTACTGGGTCGGGTGAAGCAGCAGGAACGCCGCGCCGTAGCAGGCGGAGAAGGTCGGCGTCGGCTGGGTAATGCCACGCTCGGTGCCCGCCAGCTTCGAGGTGAAGCCCGACAGGAAATGGTACTGCATCTGCTCGGTGGTCAGACGGGAGACCGGCGGCAGGACGCCAAACGCGTCAGCGGCAAGGAAAATGACCTTCGACGGATGGCCTGCGCGGGACACCGGCTTGACGATATTGTCGATATGCGACAGCGGATAGGAGACGCGGGTATTCTCGGTTTTGCTGCCGTCGGCATAATCCACGCTGCCGTCGGCGCGCACCACCACGTTTTCCAGCAGCGCATTGCGGCGGATGGCGCCATAAATCTCCGGCTCCGCCTGCGGGTCGAGATTAATGGTCTTGGCGTAGCAGCCGCCTTCGAAGTTAAATACCCCGTCATCGTCCCAGCCGTGCTCGTCATCGCCAATCAGCTGACGATGCGGGTCGGTGGACAGCGTGGTTTTGCCGGTACCGGAGAGGCCGAAGAACAGCGCGACGTCCCCTGCTTCGCCACGGTTGGCCGAGCAGTGCATCGACGCGATGCCTTTCTGCGGCAGCAGGTAGTTCATGACCGAGAACATCCCTTTTTTCATTTCGCCGCCGTACCAGGTGCCGCCGATGAGCTGAATACGCTCGCTCAGGTTAAAGGCGACGAAGTTCTCGGAGTTCATGCCCTGCGCCTGCCAGTTGGCATTGGTGCAGCCGGCGCCGTTGAGCACCACGAAGTCTGGCGTAAAGCTGGCCAGCTCGTCGGCGCTCGGCACGATAAACATGTTTTTGACAAAGTGGGCCTGCCACGCCACCTCGGTAACGAAGCGCACGCCAAGGCGGGTGTCCGGGCTGGCGCCGCACCAGGCGTCGATGATGTACAGTTTTTTGCCGCTCAGCTGGCCTGCGACCAGGCTTTTCAGGCTGCGCCACACGTCTGGCGATAATGGCTTATTGTCATTGCGGCCGAGGCCGGAGTCAGCCCACCATACGGTGTCGCGAGTCTGCTCGTCTCTGACGATATATTTATCGCGCGGCGAGCGGCCGGTGAAGATACCGGTATCCACTGCCACAGCGCCAGAGTCGGTCATCACGCCGCGGGCCGCGCCGGTCAGCTCAGGGGAGGTTTCATGTGCAATAAGCAAATCGTAATCAGGGTTGTAAAACAATTCGCCGCTTGCATTAATCCCCAGCTCCTGCAGAGCCATTTTTACTGATTCAATTTGTTGTGACATGGAACTCCTGACAAACTATTTAAGGTAAGAGGCCTGGGTTATTCATTGCTTTCGTCTTCGTCGCCCGCTATTGAATAAGATAATTCCGGGGCAATGAAATAAAGCAATAAATAACCGTGAGTCGCGATTTCATATCGTGCTCATGTAGGGTTGCCGATACGCATTCATAAATCTCAACTTTCCAAAAAATGTTAACACCTGTCGATAATTATGTTAATTGCATAGTTTCTATGCGCTATGCTAAAATTGCATAGCCTTTATTGCGTTTTTGAGGACTGGATCGGTGTTGGCAAATCTGGAAGTAAAATGGCTGTATGATGTGATTGCCCTCGAGGAGTCGCGCAGCTTTACCCTGGCGGCCAAAGCCCGCAACATCTCGCAGTCCTCGTTCAGCCGACGCATCCAGTCGCTGGAGGCTTCCCTCGGATTCAGCATCTTCGATCGCAGCGCCAACCCTCTGCAGCTGACCAACCGCGGGAAAATTTTTGTCGGCTATGCGCGAAATATGCTCGATGACATGGATTTTCAGATCAGCCGTATTAAAGGCTTAAATAACACTACCCAGAAAATAAGAATCGACGCGGCCCCTTCGCTGTCGGTGTTATTACTGCCCGAGATCATCGCCGGTTACACCGACCGTAAAAATAAGACTTTTCATGTTGAATCGATTAACGTCAACGACGCCGTATTTAACCTGAAAGAGGGAAAAAGCGATTTTATCCTCTCCTTCTATAATGAAGAATTGATGAACTATCCGTTTATTAATCATAAAATTTTTGATTCTTATCTGCACCTGGTCTCTCCCTGCGACGAACATGGCCGGCCGCTGTTTCATTTACATCGCGGCGTGCTGCCGCTGATGAAATACGCCAACGACAGCTATATGGGGCGCCAGGTGAACCAGGTGATCGACCGCACGCCGGAGATCACCTTCTCTCTCACCTTTGTCTCTTCCATGAGCGAGCTGCTCAAGCGCATGATCCTCAATGGCGACGGCGTGGGCTGGCTGCCGCAGTACTCTATTCAGCGCGAGCTGGACGAAGGCCGACTGACGATCCTCGATGAGAGCCTGTCGCTGCCGATCGGCGCCTGGCTCTACCGCTCCGGCTCGCGGCTTAACCAGGCCGCCGAACGTTTCTGGCAGCACATTAAAACCCGTAACGAAGCGCAGGATTAACTCTCTCAGCCGCTGATCCCCAGATACGCCTTACGCACCTCCGGGTCGTTGAGCAGCGCCTGGCCGCTACCGCTCAGGCGGATCTGGCCGTTCACCATCACGTAGGCGCGGTCCGACAGGTTGAGGGCATGGCGGGCGTTCTGCTCCACCAGAAACAGCGTCATCCCCTGGGCCGTCAGCTCGCGCAGGATCTGAAATATCTGCTTCACCACCAGCGGCGCCAGTCCCAGGCTCGGCTCATCCAGCAGCAGCAGGCGCGGCCGGCTCATCAGCGCCCTGGCGATGGCCAGCATCTGCTGTTCGCCGCCGGAGAGGGTCATCGCCCGCTGTCCCCGCCGCTCTTCCAGCCGGGGGAACAGCTGGTACATCCGGGCCTTGTCCTCGGCCTGATAGCGGTTGCCAATGGCAATAGTCCCCATCAGCAGATTCTCCTCGACGGTCATATCGGGAAAGATGCGCCGCCCTTCCGGGGCCTGGGCGATGCCGTTGCTGGCGATAAAGTGGGTCGATTTCCGGCTGATCGCCTCCCCGCGATAGAAAATCTCCCCGCCGGCAATACGCGGCTGCCCGAATACCGACATCAGCAGCGTCGATTTACCCGCGCCGTTGGCGCCAATCAGCGCCACCGTCTCCCCCTCGTTGACGGTCAGGGAGACCTGCTTCAGGGCCTGGATCGGCCCGTAGAAGACATCCACCTCATCAAAGGCAAGCAGTGGCTGGCTCATCGGCGCGTCTCCTCTTCCTCAGCGCCAAGATAGGCGGCAATCACGCTGGCGTTGGCCTGGATCGCCTGCGGCGCGCCGCGGGCGATGACGTCCCCGTGGTCGAGCACGATGATATGATCCGAAATCTCCATCACCATCCCCATATCATGTTCGATCAATAGCACCGTGATGCCGTGCTGCTGACGCAGAAAGCGGATAATCCGGCTCAGCGCCTGGGTTTCCACCGGGTTGAGTCCGGCCGCCGGCTCATCCAGACAGATCATCTCCGGGCGGGTGCACATGGCGCGGGCGATCTCCAGCCGCCGCTGCTGTCCGTAGGAAAGCGTTCCCGCCAGACGGTTGGCACAGTCCACCATATCCACCACCTCCAGCCAGTAAAAAGCGCGATCCAGCGCCTGACTCTCCGCCTGCCGATAGCCGCGAGTATTGAGGATCCCGGCCAGCAGATGGCGGTTAACCTGGGTATGCTGGGCCACCAGCAGGTTCTCAATCACCGACATCTCGCGGAACAGGCGAATATTCTGGAAGGTACGCGCCAGGCCGGCACGGTTCACCAGATGGGTGCCGCCGAACATCTTGTAATAGATCCGCCGCCCCAGCTGCGCCGGGTGGAGAAAATCGTCCGGGTGAAGCTTTTGCCCCAGCACCTGAATGACATCGGTGACCTTTTCCCGCGCCCGCAGCACGATGCTCCCCCCCGTCGCCCGATAAAAGCCGGTCAGGCAGTTAAATACCGTGGTTTTGCCCGCGCCGTTGGGGCCGATCAGGGCGGTGATCGACCCCCGCTCCACCTCCAGATTGACGTCATTCAGCGCTTTGATGCCGCCGAAATGCATCATCAGATGCTCAACGCGTAAGATGCTGTCGGTCATGGCGCGACTCCTTTTCGCCACGCTACCCCGCTGCGGCTGGTGCGCACCAGGCCGCGCGGCCGCCAGATCATCATCATCACCATCAGTACGCCAAACAGCAGCACGCGATATTCGTCAAACCCGCGCAGCAGCTCCGGGGTGACCGTCAGGACAAACGCCGCCAGCACCACCCCCAGGGTGGAGCCCATTCCTCCCAGCACCACAATCGCCAGGATCAGCGCCGACTCAAAAAAGGTGAACGACGTCGGGTTAACAAATCCCTGATAGCTGGCGAAGAACACCCCGGCGATGCCGGCGGTCGACGCGCCGAGCATAAACGCCGAGAGCTTGACCAGCACGTGGTTGAGCCCCATCGCCCGACAGGCGATCTCATCCTCGCGCAGCGCCTCCCAGGCGCGGCCGATGGGCATCCGCGTCAGGCGATGCTTCACCAGCAGCACCAGCATCACCACCAGGCACAGCACGGCGTAGAGAAAGATGAATTTCAGGTTGGGGTTGTAACTGACGTGGAAGAACTCATGGACGGGGATGCCGCCATCCTTAGCCCGGCGGGTAAATTCGAGGCCAAACAGCGTAGGGGACGGCACCGGTACGCCGTTAGGGCCGCCGGTGAAGCTCACCCAGTTGTTGAGCACCAGGCGGATAATTTCGCCAAAGCCGAGGGTGACGATAGCCAGGTAGTCGCCATGCATGCGCAACACCGGAAAGCCGAGCAATGCCCCGGCGAGGGCCGCCATCACCGCCCCCAGCGGCAGCATCGCCCAGAAGCCGAGCCCGAGGTACTGGTAGCCCAGCGCCAGGCCGTAGGCGCCGATGGCATAGAACGCCACATAGCCCAGATCGAGCAGCCCCGCGAGCCCCACGACGATATTCAGCCCCAGGCCGAGCAGGACGTAGATCAGCCCAAGGATGGCCACGGTCAGCAGATATTTTGTGGCGAGAAACGGAAAGACAATGGCCAGGCCCACCAGCATCGGCATTATCCAGCGCAGCCGCGAGCGGTAGCCCGGCGGCCGGACGTACACCCCGTCATCCGCCCCCTCAAAGCGGGCAATAAAGGCTTTTCCCCGGTGGCTCTGCAGCAGCAGGCTGAGCGCCAGCCTGCCGGCCATCACCACCGCCACCAGGATCGCCACCCGCGCGGGCGCGAGGGTAAAGCCATACCCTTTGAGCACCACGCCGACGATCGGGCCAAAGACAATTAATGCGCAAAGACCGGCCAGCACGCTGTCGATCAGCGCGCTTTTGATTTCCCGCGCAGGCTGGCGCGTCAGTTCACCCATAGAGCCCCCTCAGACCTTGGCCACCAGCGGACGACCCAGCAGCCCCTGCGGGCGAAAAATCAGGATCGCCACCAGCAGCGCAAAGGAAAAAACGTCTTTGTAATCTGAATTCACCATTCCGGCGAACTGGGCTTCGGCCACCCCAAGCAGCAGACCACCCAGCATCGCGCCCGGCAGCGAGCCAATCCCGCCCAACACCGCGGCGGTGAAGGCTTTGATGCCGATAATAAATCCGATGTAGAAGTCGAAGGTGCCGTAGTTCATGGTCACCAGCACCCCGGCCAGGCCGGCCATCGCCGCGCCGATGACAAACACCAGGGAGATCACCCGGTCGGTATTGATGCCAAGGATCGCCGCCATGCGCCGGTCCTGCTGGGTGGCACGGCAGATGCGCCCCAGCCGGGTGTACTGAATAATCCAGGTCAGGATCAGCATCCCCGCCAGCGCCGCGACGAGAATAAACACCTTGGTCCAGGTGATCTGCACCACCCCATCGCCCACCGTCATGCGCAGCGCGCCGCTGAGCAGCGTCGGGATCCCCTGCTGGTTCGGCCCCTGGCTCAGCTGGACATAGTTCTGCAGGATCAGCGACATCCCGATAGCCGAGATCAGCGGCGCCAGGCGCGTCGAGTTGCGCAGCGGCCGGTAGGCGATGCGCTCGATCGCCCAGCCGTACACGCCGGTGACCACGATGGTGAACACCAGGGTGGTGAAAATCAGCAGCGGAAAGGAGTGGATCCCGAAGAAAGAGAGCAGCGCCAGGCCGATGGCGCACAGGTAGGCGGAGACCATATACACCTCGCCGTGGGCGAAGTTGATCATGCCGATGATCCCATACACCATGGTGTAGCCGATGGCGATTAAGCCGTACACCGCCCCCAGCGTCAACCCATTGATCAGTTGTTGCAGAAAAAACGCCGTCATAGCCCCTCCAGCCGCCAGGCCGACGGCCGCCGGGATGGGTACCCGGTCGACCGCCGTCATGTGACGATTCGCAAGTCAAAAGGACAGAACGTCCTCAGGTCGTGGCCGATCAGAGCTGGTGATATTTGCCCTTGTCATCCCACTGATAGACCACGTAGTCGGACACCTTGAGGTCGCCTTTGCCATCCCAGGCTTTCTTGCCCATCACCGTCTCGACGTCGTGGTTCTTCAGCCAGTCGCTGGCTTTGGCGTTATCGGTGCCGACGGCGTTCCAGGCCGCGGCAATAGCCTGAATGGAGGCGTAGGCGTAGAGGGTATAGCCTTCTGGCTCAAAGCCGCTGGCGCGGAACTTCTCGATCACCGCTTTGCCTTCCGGGAGGGTGCGCGGGTCCTGACCAAAGGTCATCAGCACGCCGTTGGTGAACTGCGGCCCGCCGGCGGCCGTCACCAGCTCCTCGGTGACGATACAGTCGCCGGAGAAGAATTTAGCCTGCACTCCCTGCTCGCGCATCTGGCGCACCAGCGGGCCGGCCTCAGGGTGGCAGCCGCCAAAGTAGACCACGTCCGGCTTGAGGGCGCCGATCTTGGTCACCAGGGCGTTAAAGTCTTTTTCACCGCGGGAGAGGCCTTCGTACAACACTTCTTTGGTGCCCCGCTTCGCCAGCGCTGCGCGGGTGGCATCGGCCAGCCCCTGGCCATAGGTGTCTTTATCATGGATGACGGCAATTTTCTTCGCCTTCAGCACGTCCAGCATATAGTTGGCGGCAATCGCCCCCTGTTGATCGTCGCGACCACACATGCGGAAGAGATCCTTCATGCCGCGCTCGGTGATCTGCGGGTTGGTGGAGCCGGGGGTAATGGTCAGGATCCCGGCTTCGTCATACACCTCGGTGGCCGGCATCGTTGAGGAAGAGCAAAAGTGCCCCACCACGGCGGAGACTTTCGCTTCGTCCACCAGCCGGTTAGCCACCGCTACCGCCTGTTTCGGTTCGCACGCGTCATCCCCCTGCACCAGCACAATTTTTTCGCCTTTGATGCCGCCGGCGGCATTGATATCAGCCACCGCCTGCGAGGCCCCTTTCCAGTACTGGGCGCCGTAGGTAGCGTTGGGGCCGGTGAAGGGCCCGGCGACGCCGATCTTTACGTCAGCCTGGGCGTAAAAGGCCATGCTCATACAACCTGCTATCACAACATGAAGCGTCATTGTTTTCAGTTTCAAAGACATTCGGATATTCCTCAGCGATTTAGAGCCTGGCGTCATGGAATGACGCAGAAAATATCACTTACCGTGTGGTGCCGACGCAGGCGCAGCGCCAGGACGGCCAGGGTGGAAGAAGCAAAAATCCCGCCAGGTAGAGAGGGCGCGCCGGAGAGCGGACGCCCCGGTCGGTGCGCACGCGACGGCAACCCGTGCCGCATCCGGCAAGGGCGCATTCCCTTTCAGGTCAGGAGATCGGTTGCCATCACGTGGCGAGCCGGACAACGCGGTATCCGTACCGGCCCGTGAGCTAAACATAGATGCAGTTAGCGCTCGCTGCGCGCCAGCGTGGTGCAAAAATGCGAATATGATCAACAGTGGTGATTATTTTGTTGCGGTAATGTGAAGATGATAACAGGAGAGCCCGTTAAGGGCTCCCCTGTGGCCCGGCGGCCGCTCAGAGTTGGCTGGTGAACGTTCGGGAGATCACATCCTGCTGCTGCTCGCGGGTCAGCGCGTTAAAGCGGACCGCATAGCCGGAGACCCTGATCGTCAGATTCGGATACTGCTCCGGATGTTCTATCGCATCGAGCAGCTTTTCCCGGTTCAGCACATTGACGTTGAGATGCTGTCCCCCCTCCACCGTCTCCTCGTGATGGAAGTAGCCGTCCAGCAGCCCCACCAGGTTATTTTCCTGCGCCGACGGCGCTTTGCCGAGGGCCGCCGGCACGATGGAGAAGGTGTACGAGATGCCATCTTTGGCGTAGGTAAACGGCAGTTTCGCCACCGAGGTCAGCGACGCCACCGCCCCTTTGCGATCGCGGCCATGCATCGGATTGGCCCCCGGGGCGAACGGCGTCCCCGCCCGACGTCCGTCCGGCGTGTTGCCGGTTTTCTGCCCGTACACCACGTTGGAGGTGATGGTCAGGATCGACTGGGTCGGCACCGCCTGGCGCCAGGTGGGCAGCGCCTGAATTTTGCGCATAAAGCGCTCCACCAGGTCGCAGGCGATGGCATCGACGCGATCGTCGTTGTTGCCATACTGCGGATAATCCCCCTCAATGACAAAGTCCACCGCCAGCCCGTGATGGTCGCGTACCGGCTTCACCCGGGCGTACTTTATTGCCGACAGCGAATCCGCCGCCACCGACAGGCCGGCGATGCCACAGGCCATCGTGCGGTAAACGTCGCGGTCGTGGAGGGCCATCAGCGCCGCCTCGTAGCTGTATTTATCATGCATGCAGTGGATGATGTTCAGCGCGCTGATGTACTGCACCGCCAGCCAGTCCATAAAGTGGTCGAGGCTGGCCATCACGGTGTCGTAGTCCAGCACCTCATCGCGCAGCGGCGCGGTTTTCGGCCCCACCTGGATCTTCAGTTTCTCATCCATCCCGCCGTTAATTGCGTAGAGCAACGTTTTGGCCAAATTGGCGCGGGCGCCGAAGAATTGCATCTGCTTGCCGATGACCATCGGGCTGACGCAGCAGGCGATGGCGTAGTCGTCGCTGTGGAAATCGCTGCGCATCAGATCGTCGTTCTCATACTGCAGCGACGAGGTGGCGATAGAGACCCGGGCGGCGTATTTTTTAAACGCCACCGGCAGCGCCTGCGACCAGAGCACGGTCAGGTTGGGCTCCGGCGCCGGGCCCATGGTGTGCAGGGTATGCAGATAGCGGAAGGTGGTTTTGCTGACCAGGGTGCGACCATCCAGCCCCATGCCGCCCAGCACTTCCGTCGCCCAGATGGGATCCCCGGAGAACAGCGAATCAAATTCCGGGGTGCGCAGGAAACGCACCATGCGGATCTTCATGATGAAGTGGTCAATCAGCTCCTGGGCCTGCTCCTCATTCAGTAAGCCGGCGCGCAGATCGCGTTCAATATAGATGTCGAGGAAGGTGGCCGTGCGCCCCAGCGACATGGCGCCGCCGTTCTGCGACTTCACTGCCGCCAGGTAGGCGAAGTAGAGCCACTGTACCGCCTCACGGGCAGTGCGCGCCGGGTGGGAAATATCGCAGCCGTAGCGGGCCGCCATCTCCTCCATCTGCAGCAGCGCGCGCCGCTGTTCGGCCAGCTCTTCGCGCAGGCGCAGGGTGGCCTCCAGCGCCTCGCCGCGCTCCAGGGCTGGCTGCAGGTCGGCAAACTGCAGCTCACGTTCGCGGACCAGAAAGCGAATGCCGTACAGCGCCACGCGGCGGTAATCGCCGATGATCCGTCCGCGACCGTAGCCGTCCGGCAGCCCGGTCAGCACCCCGGATTTACGGCAGCGCAGCATATCCGGGGAATAGACGTCAAAAACGCCCTGATTGTGGGTCTTGCGCAGCGCCGTAAACTGATACTCAAAGTCAGGATCCATTTCGCGACCATAGGCCTCGAAGGCGTTTTTGATCATATTGATGCCACCAAAGGGATGCAGAGCGCGCTTCAGCGGCTGGTCCGTTTGCAGGCCGACGATCTTTTCCAGCGGCTGGTTGATATAGCCCGCCGCGTGGGCGGTGATGGAGGTAGCGACATTGGTGTCGAAATCCACCGGCGCATGGGTGGCGTTCTCGACGCGGATCCCGGCCATCACTTGCTCCCAGAGGGCGGTGGTGGCCGGCGTCGCGTCGGCGAGGAAAGACTCATCGCCCTCGTAAGGGGTGTAGTTATGCTGAATAAAGTCGCGAACGTTAATCTGCGTTTGCCACGCCGTACCGCGAAAGCCCTGCCAGGCGTCGGCGTATTGTGCGTCGTGGGTGTCGATATCTACTTTCATGAACATCGTCTCTCTACAGAATAAAAAAATCAGGCCAGCGCCGCCGCGGTGTGGATCCGGCCTAAGCGGATCGCATCGAGGGCAATCATGCGCTCTTCATTGGTGGGGATAACCGCACAGCGCACCCGGCTGCCGTCGGCGGAGATCAGACGCTCACCGTCCGAATTGGGCTGCTGGTTGCGGGCGGCGTCCATCTCAAGGCCAAAGACCGCCAGCCGCTCGCTTACCAGCCGGCGGATTAGCACCGAGTTTTCGCCAATCCCGCCGGTAAAAATAATGCCGTCGAGACGCTGCAGCGCGGCGGCGTGGCCGGCGATATGGCGGGCGATGCGATGGACGAAGGTTTTGATCGCCAGGCGGGCGCGGGCATGGCCCTCATGCCAGGCCTGCTCCAGCACCCGCAGGTCGGAGGAAAGGCCGGAGATCCCCAGCAGGCCGGAGGCGGTGTTGGCCACCCGCTCCAGGTCACTGAGGGTCTGCCGGGTTTCCGCGGCAATCCACGCCATGGCGCCGAAGTCGACATCGCCGCTGCGGGTGCCCATCATCAGCCCCTCCAGCGGCGTCATCCCCATCGAGGTGTCTACGCTGCGGCCGTTGCGCACTGCGCAGACCGAAGCGCCATTGCCCAGGTGGGCGATCACCAGACCACTCTCCTGCTCCGGCAACCCGAGCAGCGCCAGGGCGCGCCGGGAGACATAGCGGTGCGAGGTGCCGTGGAAGCCATAGCGGCGCACCCCGAGGTTCTGGTAATACTCCCACGGCAGACCATAGAGAAAGGCTTCCGGGGCCAGGGTCTGGTGAAAGCTGGTATCAAAGACCGCCACCTGCATCACCTCCGGGAACAGCCGCTGCGCCGAGGCGATGCCGCTGAGGCTGGCGTAGTTATGCAGGGGGGCCAGGGACGACACCTGGCGAATATTGTCGATAACCTCCTCGCTGATAATGACCGACTCGGTGAAGAGGTCGCCGCCGTGGGCGACGCGGTGACCAATCAGGGCCACGCTGCCGATGAGGTCGCGTTGGGCTAATGCCCCGGCAATCGCCTGCAGGGCGCCTTCGTAGCCGCGCGGCGCCAGCGCCACCGGTTTGCCGCCGTTAAGCGAGAGAGACGCCTGGTCTGCGTTGATGCCCTCGGCCACGCCGTTGAGCAGGCAGTCGCAGCTGGCGGCGTCCAGCACGGAAAATTTGATCGACGACGAGCCGCAGTTGATCACCAGAACTACCGGAAATTCAGTCATGTTGTACTCCGCGTGGCCTGAGCCGGATTAGAACAGTTTGTAAACGATGTTGAGGATGGTCAGCAGACCAATAGCGGTCACAAAGAGGTTGTCGAGACGGCCACGGTATTTGGCCAGCGAAGGCGCTTTACGAATGGCGTACATCGGCAGCAGACACAGCAGCGAGGCGATAATCGGCGCGCCCATGGCCTCAATCAGGTCGAGGATATTGGGGTTGGCATACGCCACCACCCAGGTCGAGCCCATGATGAACACCATGCTCAGGGTATTGAGCTTGCCGCTGGAGACGCGGGTTTTATCCCCTTTATAGCCGAAGCGCAGGATCAGCCCGTTCAGCCCCTCGAGGGTGCCGAGATAGTGGCCGAAGAACGATTTGAAGATGGCCACCAGGGCGATAATCGACGCGCCATATTCCAGCAGGGTGGCAAAGGTGGATTTAGTGCCCGACATCGAGGCAAAGTGATTCGCCAGATAGGAGAGCACCGGGATATTCTGCGCCTTGGCGTCCGCCATGTTCTGCGGCGAGAGGGTAAACAGGCAGCTGAAGGCGAAGAACATCACCACCGCCACCATCAGCATGCTGGCCCGGGAGATAATCTGCGAACATTTTTGTTCGGTGTACTCCCGGCCAAACTGCGCTTCATACTCTTCGCGTTTGGAGACCACAAACGAGGAGACGATCGGCGAGAAGTTGAAGGAGAACACCATAATGGAGATGCCCAGCCATACTGTCACCAGAATGCCGTCATGACCGGTTAAGGCGATATCGCTGAGGTTCACCTGGTCAATCACCGCGCTATTCCAGTAAGGGATCAGAGACAGGGAGATCACCACCAGGCTGGCGATAAACGGCCACACCAGATAGCTCATCACCTTGACCATCAGGTCTTTACCAAACCAGATGACAAACGCCATCAGCAGCAGCAGGAGCAGCGCCACCACCCCGCGGTTGAGGGCCGGCATCTGTAGCTGGTTCTCCCAGAAGGTCATGAAGGTATTGGTGATCGTGACGCCATAAATCCACAGCAGCGGGCAGATGGCGAAGAAGTACAGAAAGGTGATCACCACCCCGCCGGTTTTGCCAAAATGCTCTTCCACCGTTTCGGTGATATTGCCGGAGGGGTTAGCCCCCGACAGGCACAGCCGCGCCAGCGCCCGATGGCAATAGAAGGCAATGGGATAGGCCAGCACCAGCATCACCAGGATCGGGATCAGCCCGCCGAAGCCGGCGCGGATGGGGAAAAACAGTACCCCGGCGCCGATAGCGGTGCCAAACAGGCCCAGGGTCCAGGTGGTGTCAGATTTACGCCAGGACGAAAGGCTTGTCTGGCTGGATGCAATGCTCTCAGTCGTACTCATATCCTGTCCTCACTTCTGTATTGAATTAAGCGTCAACAAAACCCGTAATTTGCGAGACCCGCGAGAGATCGATATTGCCGCCGGAAATCAGGCTGACCGTTTTGCGGTTCTGGATATAGCTGTCTAATTTGCCGCTTAATAACGCGGCGCAGGCCAAGGCCCCGGCCCCTTCGGTGATCACTTTATTGCGCTGAATTAAGGCGACCATGCTCTGGCGAATGTCGTCCTCACTGACGAGGACGATGTCATCCACCAGCTGGCGGGCGATTTCATAGGTCAGTTTCCCCGGGCGGGCGACATCGCAGCCATCGGCTAAAGTGCCGGCGTGGCGATGGCTGGTGATCTCTCCGGCGTACCAGGAGGCGGCCATACCGTGAACATTCTCCGACTGCACGCCGATAATACGGATCGTCGGGTTAATGGATTTAATCGCAATCGCGATGCCGGCAATTAAGCCACCGCCGCCAATCGGCACGATGACATTATCCACGTCATACAGATCTTCTAATATTTCGAGACCGATGGTGCCCTGCCCGGCAATAACCTGCGGGTCGTCATAGGGGGGAATAAAAATACGGCCTTCAAGTTCAACAATATCGCTGGCTTTGGCGAGGGTATCGTTAAAATTATCGCCATGCAGCACCACCTCCGCCGAATAATCGCAGGTGGCGGCGACTTTCGATTTCGGCGCCCCTTTCGGCATCACCACTTTCCCGTCAATGCCGAGCATGGCGCAGGAGAGCGAGACGCCCTGGGCGTGGTTGCCCGCTGAGCAGGCCACCACCCCTTTGCGTTTTTCCGCCGCGGTTAACCCGCTGAGCTTATTAAAGGCGCCGCGAATTTTAAATGAGCCCGTGCGCTGCATATTTTCGAATTTAAGAAATATTTCCCCCTTGCAGCGTTCGCTAAAATAATTCGAGCGCGGCATACCCGTTTTATATATCTTTCCTGCCAGGCGTTGTTTCGCTTCGAGAATATCGTTAATCGATACCGGAAGATCGTAGGTAATATGCATGATGGCCTCTGTTTCTTAAGATAAAGTCAATAACCGGGCGTCATCCTGCTGATAACAGCGAGGATGGGTGTTGGGTTATTTAATAACTATCAGTCAGGCAATTTCTATTGGCTGCCAGTGGCGGTTGCCCTGCCCCGATGAATACTGTTTCGCCATCTCCACCAGCGACGCCGCCGCGGTTTTCAGCCGGTAATTTTTCGACCACACCGCCGCATAGCGCGCCACCGGCAAGGCCTCTTTAATGGGGATGGTGACAAACTGGCTCGAGCCGAACGGCGTGGTCATGTCGCAGGGAATGACCGTCAGAAAATCGGCATTGAGCACCAGGTTATAGATCGTCACCACCGAATCGGTATTGACGATATTTTCGCGGCGGATGCCGCTGCGCTGCAGGGTGGTCAGCAGTTCGCTGTAGTAACCCATATTGGTCTCCGGCAGCACCCACTGTTCGTGCTGGAGCGAGGCCAGGCGGACGGTGCCGTTGCCGATCCGCGCCCGGTTCGCCACCAACACAAACTCAGACTCAAACAGCGGCTCGACGTGCAGGTCCTGCAGCTTCATCTCATCGCTCAGCGTCCCGATGGCGAAGTCGAGGCGGCCGTCGCGGATTGCCGGCAAAAAGGCGGAGAGCTGCGCCTCATACATTGAGACCCGCGCCTTGGGGAAGGTCATTTTGAACTGATGCACCATCTCCGACATAAAGGTAAACCCCACCAGCGAGGGGAAACCAAAGGAGACATCCACTACCGTGCTGTTGGTCAGGGCATTCATTTCATTGACCATATTTTTCATTTCACGGGTGATTGTCTCTGACCAGTTAAGAAATACCTGCCCGGCCTCGGTGAGCGAGACGCCGGTATTTCGCCGAACGATTAACTCGCTGCCAAAATAGCTTTCCATGTCGCCAATGATTTTACTGACCGCCGGCTGAGTGAGTCCTAACGCTTTTGCTCCAGCCCCGATTGACCCGCTGCGGATCACTTCCTGGAAAACCACCAGATGCTGAGTTTTAGGCAGAGAAAAAGTATTCATCACGTCTCGCTTTCATTCCTTTGTTGACGGCGGAAAGTGTAACAAATCGCGATCACCGGGTTATGTGAGAGCTCTCACAAAGGCTCCGCCGCGGCGGATGAGCAAGAGTCACAAGTCAGAATAAATAAATTAAAATCAATACATTAAAAGCATCATGAACGCTATTTGCACGCCTTTTGTCGTGACCGAATGCGGGGATAAAAATAATTGATGGCAATAACATCGACGGCAGAATGGCGATAAAAAATACGCCTTTTGCACGCTATTTAACCAACGCTGTCAGGGTGAGAAGAGAGCCGAAAATTAAATTAATGCTGTAAAGAATAAAAAGCAGACGTAATCAACGCCCTTATTTAACGACAAGTCGGTTTGGCATCACATTTTATCTGCGGCGGGCGGGAAAAGGGCACAGGCATTATTTACATAAAAGAAACATTATATTCACAATTTAGTTTTTCTTGTGCGGCGGACGGTACGGCTTTTTCCGCCCTATCGCAGGCGGTCATACTTTGATTAAAATCAACCCTGGTAATTTATTTTTTACGGTGGCCGCTTTAGAGTCATTTGTGTTGCCGATCACAAATCCATAAAACAACCTTCCGGCTTTTCTTCCACCGCAACTGATTAACCAGCTTTTCACTATGCAAATGCAAATAACGTATTTGCCCTCCCCGCAGGCGCTCTGTAGTTTGAGCCAGGATCCCGGCGCTACTTTATCCGGGTCAGGACTTTATTATTCAGAGTGTTGAATTCCACCATGATTAAATTAACGCATCTTTGCAAAACCTACCCAGGCAGCGCCCAGCCGGCCATTCGCAACCTCAGTCTGGATATTGATCATGGCGAATTCTGCACCTTCGTCGGCCCGAGCGGCTGCGGAAAAACGACTATCCTGCGCATGATTAACCAGCTGGATATTCCCGACAGCGGCGACGTCTATATTCAGGGCGTCCGCCTCGCTGACGCTGATATTATCCAGGTCCGCCGCCAGATCGGCTTCGTGATGCAAAGCGCCGCGCTCTTTCCCCATCGTACCGTGGCGCAAAATATCGCCACCGTACCGCGGCTGGCGGGCTGGAGCAAAGCGCGGATCCGCGCGCGCATTGACGAACTGGTGGCGCTGATGTCGCTCGACAGCCATCTGCTGCACCGCTATCCGCATCAGCTCTCCGGCGGCCAGCAGGGACGCGTAGCCATCGCCCGCGCCATCGCCGCCGATCCGCCGATTTTACTGATGGATGAGCCCTTCGCCGCCATCGACCCGGTGGTCCGTGAACGCCTCCAGGACGAGCTGTTGCTGTTGCAGCAGCGGCTGCAGAAAACCATTGTACTGGTGACCCACGACATCAATGAAGCGATCCGTCTCGGCGATAAAATCGCCATTTTCCAGGAAGGCGGCGTGCTGGCGCAGTTTGATACCCCCGACCGTATTCTGGCCCACCCGGCAAGCGAGTTCGTGCGCCGCTTTATTGGTCCGGAACCCAATCTGAAGCGGCTGGGCATGATACAGGTCGGCCAGCTGCCGCGTCATGATGTCCCCCTGCTCGACGAAGCGCTAACGCCGATCGCCAGCGCCCATCCACCGCTGGCCAGCCCGCTGCGCCTGGTGCTTGACCGCCAGCGACGCCCGCTGCACTGGTTTGATCCGCTGCGGGGTCTCACCCTGCCGGTGGAGCGCCCGCTCGCCAGCAGCCACAGCCTGCGTTTTGCCTATAGCGCGCTGCTCGACGTGGCGACCGGCGTGCTGGTGCATGTGGATGGCGAAGGACAATACCAGGGGGCGGTGTCTCACGCCCTGCTGCAGCAAGTGCTCGACGGCGCGGTGGGAGTGAGACCTCATGATTGACTGGGGCTGGGTTATCGATAACCGCGCGATGATCGGCGATCTCCTCTGGCAGCATGCGCGGATGGTCCTGCTGGCGCTACTTTTCGGCTCCCTGCTCACCGGCGGCCTGTTAGCCATTACCCTGCGCTGGCCCGCGACGGCGCAGCCGCTCATCACCCTTTGCGGCGTGCTGTTTACCATTCCCTCGCTGGCGCTCTTTATTTTATTGCTGCCGTTTACCGGGCTGTCGCTGACTACCTCGCTGATTGGCCTGACGCTGTACTCGTTGCTGATCCTGTTGCGCAACATGCTGGCCGGCATAGAAAAGCTGCCACAGGCGGCGCTGGAGTCGGCGCGGGCGCTCGGCTACACCCGGGGATTCCGCTTCTTCGATATCGAGCTGTGGCTGCTGCTGCCCTCCTTGTTTGCCGGGCTGCGCATTGCCTCGGTAACGCTGGTCGGCCTGGTCACCGTCACCGCGCTGATCGGCCAGGGCGGGCTGGGACAGCTGCTGCTGGCGGGTTTTAATCAGGACTTTCTGACGCCGATTATCGTCAGCCTGGTCCTGAGCCTGCTGCTGTCGCTGGTCTTTGACGGGCTGATCGCCCGTCTCGGCGACTGGCTAACGCCGTGGACGAAATGATGACACTGCTTCTCGCCACCTTTCACTGGTTGACCCAGCCGGAGCACTGGCTGGGCGACGAGGGCATCCTGCTGCGCCTGGGCCAACACCTTTATTACGTGCTGGTCAGCATGGCCGTGGCCTGCGCCATTGCCCTGCCGCTTGGTATCGCCCTGGGCTACTGGCGCAAAGGCGCCTTCGTGGTGATCAACCTGTTTAATCTTGGCCGCGCCATCCCTTCGTTAGGGCTGATTTTATTATGCATCATCGTTTTTGGCTTTAACGATATCCCGGTGCTGGCGGCGCTTATCGCGCTTTCTATTCCGCCGATTCTCACTAACACCTGGGTGGGGATTTATCACGCCGACCGCCCGCTGTGCGATGCGGCCATCGCGCTGGGCATGACCCCCTGGCAAAGCCTGTGGCAGGTGCGGATCCCGCTGGCGGCGCCGCTGATCCTCGCCGGAGTGCGCACCGCGCTGGTTCAGCTTATCGCCACGGCGGTGGTCGCAGCCTATGCCGGTCTGGGCGGGTTGGGACGATTTCTGATCGACGGACTCGGGCAACGGGATATCCCGCAGGTGATCGGCGGCTCGCTGGTGGTTTCCCTGCTGGCGATAGGCGGCGAACTGCTTTTCGCCCGCTGCGCCGGCCGCCTGGTTCATCGCCGTATTGCCGCGCCTTATTAGCGTGACACTGACATGACCCCAGCGCCTGGCGCTGATTAACCTGAAAATAAAAGAGGTATTATGAAGCAATTATTTGGCAAGGCCGTCACCGCCCGTCGATTTCGTCTCTCGTTGCTGGCCGCCGGGCTGTTCAGCCTGAGCGTTTACACCTATGCCGCCAGCGTCACGGTGGGCGGGGCCAACTTTACCGAAAGTTCCATTCTCGCCAACATCTACGCCAGCGCGCTAAAGAAAAATCATATCGAGGCCAACACCCGTCTCAACCTCGGCAACCGGGAAATTATTATTCCGGCGCTGCAGAGCGGTGAGATCGATATCGTTCCGGAATATCTTGGCGCCCTGCTCAATTTCTATAACGGCAAAACCGAGGCCACCAGCCAGCAGGACGTCAGCGCTGAGTTGGCTCAGGTCCTGCCTGCCAATTTCACTCTGTTGAACCCGGCCCCGGCCACCTCGATCACCGCCTGGGCGGTACGTGCCGAGACCGCGGAGAAATACCATCTGCGCACCCTCTCCGACCTGAAGCCCATCGCCCCGCAGCTGGTGATCGGCGGACCGCCGGAGCTGGCGGTACGCGCCCTGGGCCTGCCGGGGCTGAAACGCGTCTATGGTCTTGAGTTCAAAGCAGTGAAATCGCTGGACATGGGCGGGCCGCTGACCCGGCTGGCGCTCAATTCGGGCAAAATCGACGTCGCGACGGTCGTCTCCACCCAGGGCAATCTGGCGAAGGAGAAATGGGTGGTTCTGGAAGATGATAAACATGAGCAACCGAGTCAGAACGTGGTGCCGCTGGTGCGCAAAGCCAGTCTGACGCCGGAGATCGGCGCCGTGCTCAATGAAGTCTCCGGCAAACTGGACAATGCCACGCTGATTGCCCTCAACCAGCAGGTAGATCTTCAGCATAAAGATCCAGCGGCCGTCGCCGACCAGTGGGTGAATGCCAACCTATCCCAACACTGACCTTCACTCCGCCACGGATGGCGTTCAGCCGCGAGTCCACGCTATGTCTACCCGACACATGATCCTGAACCTGTTCTTTTATAACCCACAGGGGGATTACCGTTTCTCCTGGCGTCACCCTGACGCGCCTGAAGCGGATATATTTACCCTCAACTATTACGCCAGTCTGGCGCGCAAGGCCGAAGCGGCGACCCTCGACGCTATCTTTGTCGCCGACCATATCGCGGTGTGGGATACGGTGCCCAGCGGCCTGACCCACTACGCCAACGCCCGGCTTGAACCCCTGACGCTGCTCTCCGCCCTCGCCGCGGTGACGGAGCATATCGGCCTGATGGCCACCGCGTCCACCTCCTATAACGAACCCTATAACCTGGCTCGCTACTTTGCCTCGCTGGATTTCCTCAGCAATGGCCGGGCAAGCTGGAATGTGGTCACGTCGTGGCTGGAAGAAGAAGCAGCAAACTTCGGTCTGGAGCAGCTTCCCCGCCACGGCACGCGCTACCAGCGGGCCAATGAATTCATCGACGTGGTCACTCGCCTGTGGGATTCCTGGGAAGATGGCGCGGCGATCTTCGATAAAGCGCGCGGATTATTTGCCGATGCCGACAAGGTGCATCATCTCGAGTATCAGGGCGAGTACTTTCGCGTGCGCGGCCCGCTCAACGTCCCTCGCCCGCCGCAGGGCCATCCACTGCTGGTGCAGGCCGGCTCTTCGGAAGCAGGGAAAGCGCTGGCCGCCGCCTGGTCCGATATGCACTTCGTGTTTATTCACTCGATCGCCGAGGGGCTGGCCTATCGCGAAGAGATGAATCAACGGCTGCGCCAGCACGGGCGCGATCCGGCCCATTTCAAAATCATCGCCGGGGTCCTGCCGGTGGTGGTGAACTCCGACGAGGAGAAGGCGGCCCGCCAGCAGCTTAACGAACAGCTGATGAGCGACCAGATGGCTATCGATCTGCTCTCCTCTTATCTTCGAATGGATCTCAGCGCCCTGCCGAGGGACCAGCCCCTGCCGCCGCTCCCTGATGAAGAGAGCTTTGACGGCATCCGTACCGCGCTGAAGCTTATCCGCCAGTACGATCCGCGGCTCACTCTGCTGGAGTTGGGGAAGTTGTTATTACAGAGTTCTGATAGCTGGCTGCTGCTGGGCAGCGCCGAGGAGATTGCCGCCACCTTAACGGAGACCTGGCAGGCGGGCGCCGCCGATGGGTTCAACCTGATGTTCCCGCTGCTGCCGGGAGACTTTGACCGCTTTGTTGACCAGGTGGTGCCGCTTCTGCAGCGAAACGGCGTCATGCGTGACCGCTATCCGCCCGGCACCCTGCGTGAAAAGCTCGGTCTGCCGGCGGTGGCAAACCGCTTCACCGCCCCTTCCCGCCCCGCGTTACCGCCGACGCCGTAGTCTGCCATGACCCGCCCCGGCGCAGATCGCTGGCCGGGGCATTTTACCTATAGCTGGCTGACTCCCTGCGCCGCGGCCTCATCCCGCCACGCCAGCAGCGGAGCATAGGCCTCCCGCGACATATCGCTATAGCCGCAGATCAGCAAGGCGTCGCACAGTGAACGATAGCGCGCATCGCTCACTAACTGCTGGAGCGCCTCGCGCAGGCTGTTCAGCGTCGAAGCCGGGGTGGCGCTGGCAGTGATCAGCGGCAGCCCTGGCGCGTCCGGGCTCCAGCCGATCGCCACCAGTCCTGCCAGGGCCTGCGGCTGATGTCGCTGCAGGAGAGCGTAGGTCACACAGTCGATGGCGGCGATATCGGCGTTTTCCTGCTGCAGCTCGCGCAGCGATTGCCGATGGCTGCCGCTAAACACCACAGCCGAAAAAAATCGCCCCTCCCGCGAGAGCGGCGCGACCATTTTGCGCAGCACGTTGTAGCCGGACTGCGAGTGCTCGGCATTGCACACGGCCCGGCGGCCAAAAAAGTCCGCCAGCATCCGGTGACTATCCGCTTCGCGGACCACCAGCAGGCTGCGGTAGCGGCGCCCTTCGCAACCGGGCGCGGCGTAGTGGAAGCAGCCCACCGTCTGCACCTCCGGCAGCTGGGTCACCAGCGGATAGCCACAGGTCTGACTCAGCAACAGCCTCGGCTGACGCCAGTGGGCCAGCAGATCCTCGGGGTCATCCGCCGGCGGGTCCCCCGCCACCATCACGCCGCGTTCGGCCAGCAGCGACTGTACCGCCTGCCACAGAGCCTGGGTCTGTTGACGGTGGATGGCATACATCGGAAAGGTCATGCGTTCAGCCATGTTCTCCTCCCGCCTGCGCCTGCTCGCCAAAGCCCGGATGGGCGTTCACCGCCACCGCCCGGCGGCTAAAATGGCGTCGCCACTCACCGTACCCACGCACCAGGAACCCCTGATTACGCTGCAGATAGGCCGTCTGGCGATGCAGATACAGCTGACGTAAAGCGTACCAGGGAACCCCTGGCAGGTCATGATGCACCGCATGGTAGTTGAGATTGAGGAACAGCACTCGCCAGGGGAGCCCGGCCTCGTTGATCACCGAGCGGGCCAGCGGGTCATCCGCGGCCCGGTGTTCGAGAAAAGAGCGCACTTTGGTCAGGGCCAGCGCCGGGTAGCTCACCGCCAGCACAAACCACAGCGGGGATAAACCCTGCGCCGCCATCCAGGCCAGCAGGCCCGTCAGCAGCAACAGATGCAGGCTCCACATGGCGATGGCGCGGTGGTCGCCCTCGCGGAAAGCCCGCAGCGCGCTGCGCAGGGTGTGAACGATATCCATCAGCGGCGCCAGCAGCAGACGCCCCCAGAAGGTATTGCGAAGGTGGATAAGGCGGCGTTGCCAGGCTGAGAAGCGCTGCCAGCTTTCCGCGGTCACGTAGTACGATTCGGGATCATCCTCGGGGTGCGTCAGCAGATGGTTGCGATGGTGCGCCAGATGGCTGTCGCGATAGACGCCATAGGGATACCAGACCGCCAGCGGCAGCGTCCCCAGCAGCTGGTTAAACCATGCCAGCCGGGTGGGATGCCCATGGATCAGCTCATGCTGTAAGGACATATACCAGGCGGTAAACCAGATCAGCAGCAGCGTGGCCGGAAACAGGCCCAGCGTCCGCCAGCCCGCCACGCAGGCAAACCAGCCGCCGTAAACCGTCACCAACAGCAGCCAGGTCGGCAGCTCGCTGCGCCACAGCCAGCTGCGCGCCAGCTGGCGGATCAGGATGCGCTGTTGGTCATCCACATAGACAGCCGTCTTCTTTTCCGTCACTTCCGATACCTTGCCGTGTTGCCTCATTCCCTCCGAAGATGTGAGATAACACGTTAAATAACAAAGTATTTAATTTACTTAGCTTTGCCAAAAAGCGCGTTTGTATTTACCGCTTTCATCAACACCTGAAACTGCGGATTAAATTCGTCAAAGATCGGCAGCGCAGCGGCGCCCAGCGCGGCGGTATCAGTGCCGGTCATCCCCATTTTGACACGCTGGGCCGGCAGGTAACGCCCGCGGACGGACTGATACAGCGGCGGCAGACGCGCCAGCACTCTCTCCAGCAGCGGGGCGGGCATCATGCCGCCCACCACTACCGTCTCGGCATCGAAGACGCACTCCAGCAAATTGATCGCCTGACGCAACGGCGCCAGGATGCTGGTGATCCACTGGTCGAAAAGCGCAGCGTCCACCGACAGCAGATCCTCCGGCAGGGCGCGATAGGGATCGAGTCCGCAAAACTCATAGGCCGCCTGCAGGGAAACATAGCGCTCAAGACATCCCTCATTCCCGCAATAGCAAGGGCGACCATTCGGCGCGACCACAATATGCCCGACCTCGCCGGCGTTATGAGCATGGCCGGTATACACATGACCATCGGTAAAAATTCCGGCGCCCAGACCGGTGCCTATGTAGAGATAGACAAAGGAGTTGAGCTGCCGCGCCACGCCGTGAAAGCGTTCGCCAATGGCGGCCACCGTGGCGTCGTTTTCGAGGGTCACCGGCAGGCCGCTCAGTCGCCCGAGCTCCGCCGCCACGTCGACCCCTTCCCAGCCGTTAAGCGTCGTGGGTCCCGTCGACGAAATCCCTTCCACGCCAAAGGGCCCCGGCATCACAACCCCCATCCCCAGCACCCGCGACCAGTCCAGCGCCGGCAGCGCACGGATCTCATCCAGCACCTCAGCGAGGCGGGCAAAGGTCGCACCAGGCTGGGGCTTTTGCACCAGAATGAGTCGGCGAAAATGGACCTCGCCAGTCAGATCCACCAGCACCACAATCAGCGTCTGATGATCAAGATGGATGCCAATCGACCAGGCGCTGGCGGGATTGAGGCTCACCGGCACCGCTGGCTGTCCCCGGCCGCTGGCGCGCCGCGGTTGGTGGCTGGTCAGGAGATCCATCTGCTCCAGCTCCGCCACAATATTCGACACGGTCTGCGGGGTCAGCGCGGTCAGCCGCGCCAGCTCGGCGCGGGTCAGCTCGCCATGTAAACGCACCGCCTCAATGATCACCCGGCGGTTATGCACCCGGGCATGTTCAAGGTTTGTACCTGATGTTTTCATCGTTTCCCTTCCAGGCTGGACTGGTGAAATTTTAGCCGGCATCACAGATCTGACAACGACCCGCGCAGGCGAGCCTTCGCGATGGCATACCCTTTGCTACGCTTAGTCCCAGGGCCACTCGGGAGATGTTGCCGATAGTGTCGCCCTGATTAAATCAATCAAATTGATTTAATAAATCATAACCCCTTTCAGTACAGCACAGCGGAGAGCAAAGATGAAATACCACAGCGCACTACGGGTCAACGCCTGTCTGCTGGCGATGCTCGTTATCAGTGGGAGCGTCAGCGCAGCGACCCAGATTAATGCCCTGTTTATGACCCAGGCGGCCTATAGCGAAAACGACATTCGCGCGATGACCAGCGATTTCGAAAAGCAACATCCTGATGTGAAGGTCAACCTCGAATTCGTTCCCTACGAAGCGCTGCACGACAAGATCGTCGCCGCCCGCGGCGCGGGGGGTAACGGCTACGACGTGGTGCTGTTCGACGCGATCTGGCCGGCGGAGTTTAGCCGCTTCGATCTGCTGCAGGATGTCTCTTCACGAATTGCCCCAGACGAGCGTGAGAAGATTTTCCCCGGGGCGATGAATACCGTGGTGTATCAAGGCAAAACCCTCGGCATGCCGTGGATCCTCGACACCAAATATCTGTACTACAACAAAGCCATGCTGGACAAAGCAGGGATCAAAACGCCGCCAGTCAGCTGGCAGCAGGTGATGGACGACGCTAAAGTGCTTAAGGACAAAGGGATCGTTAAATATCCGCTGGTGTGGAGCTGGTCGCAAGCGGAAGCGCTGGTCTGTGATTACACCACCCTCGTCTCCGGCTTCGGCGGGAGCTTCTACCAGAACGGCAAGCTCGATTTTTCGACGCCCGCCTCGCTGAAAGCGGTCACGCTGATGAAAACCTCGCTCGATCAGGGGCTGAGCAACCCGGCATCACGTGAATACCTTGAGGAAGATGTGCGTAAGGCTTTCTCCAATGGCGACGCCGCCTTTGCGCTCAACTGGACCTATATGTACAACATGGCCAACGATCCGAAACAGAGTAAAGTCGCAGGTGATGTTGGCATTGTCCCCGCCCCAGGCGATACCCCGGATAAACCCGGCGCTGTCAACGGTTCAATGGGGCTGGGCATCGCCAAAGCCAGTCAGCATTCGGAAGAGGCCTGGCAGTATATTCACTACCTCACCTCCCAGCCGGTACAGGACAAGTATGCCAAACTGAGCCTGCCGGTATGGAAAGCCTCGTACCAGGATCCTGCCGTTGCCAAAGGCCAGGAGAGCCTGATCGCCGCCGCCGACAAGTCGTTGAACGTGATGCTCTCTCGCCCCGAAACGGCAGATTACTCGCGCCTGTCAAACACCCTGCAACAGCAGCTTCAATCGGTACTGCAGGGTAAAGCCACGCCCGACGTCGCCCTCAAGTCGGTCGACACCAGCGCGGCCCGTCTGCGTTAAGGAGGCGTGATGCTGAGTCTGCAACGACGCGAGCATCGTCAGGCATGGGTGCTGTTAGCGCCCATGCTTATCGCGATGTTTATCCTCACTGCGTGGCCGCTGGCGCGCACCCTGTGGCTGAGTTTCACTGATACTGCGCTGGCGGGAAGCGGCGAGGCGACCCACTACGTCTGGCTGGATAATTATCTTTATGCCCTGACCGACCCGGACTTTCGCGCCGCCTTCGCGCGAACGCTCTATTTCACCGTGGTCTCGGTGGCGATTGAGGGGGCGATCGGCGTACTGGTGGCGCTGTTGTTGAATCAGCGTTTTGTCGGGCGTAATGTCCTGCGGGTGCTGGTGATCCTGCCGTGGGCGTTGCCGACGATCGTCAACGCCATGATGTGGCGGCTTAACTTTAATCCCGACTACGGCAGCGTTAACGCCCTGCTCAGCCAGCTGGGGCTGATTGACAGCTATCGCAGCTGGCTGGGCTCGCCGGATTCTGCGCTGCACGCGGTGATGCTGGCGGATATCTGGAAAAACTACCCGCTGGTCACTCTGCTGGTGCTGGCCGCGCTGCAGTCCGTCCCCGACGATCTATACGAGGCGGCGCGGCTCGACGGCGCCTCCGCCTGGCGGCGCTTTCGCGCCATTACCTTTCCGGCCATTGTGGGCCCTCTTGGCGTCGCGCTGGTGCTACGCACCATCGATGCCTTCAAAGTGTTCGACATTATCTATGTTATGACCCGCGGCGGCCCGCTGGACAGCACCAAAACGCTGAGCTTTTTTGTCTATCAGGAGTCATTCAGCTATCTGCGCGCCGGCAGCGGCGCGGCCTACGCCATGCTGATGAGCCTGATGTGCGCCGTACTGATCGCCCTGTATCTGTTTTTGCTGCTGCGTCAGCGGCGCCGGAGTATTGATGATGAAGCGTAAAGGGTACATCGTGCTGCGTTACATGGCGGCGCTGGCGGTGGCGGTCTCGATCCTCGCCCCGATGCTGTGGCTATTTTTGATGAGCGTCAGCACCACCGCGGACCTCACCCGCGTCCCGCTGGCGTGGATCCCGCGGCAGTGGGACTTTAGCCGCTATGGCCATCTGCTGTCGCTGGCCCCTGGCGAACCCGGGGCGCTGTTTCTCCCCGCGCTGGGCAACAGCGTGCTGGTGGCCGCTGGCGCGACGCTGGTCTCGTTGTTGCTGGCGATCCCCGCCGCCTTCAGCTTTTCTCGCTACCCCGGACGCGACGGCTGGCTGTACGCCGGCCTCGGCATCTATATGGTGCCGCCCGTAGCCTTTGTGCTGCCGCTCTATTTTATTCTCGAACACTTTGGCCTGCTCAACACCCGCAGCGGACTGGTGCTGGTCTATTGCTCGCTGATCGTGCCGTTTCTGACGTGGATGGTAAAAAACCAGTTCGATACCCTACCGCAGGATATCGAACAGGCGGCACGGCTTGACGGTCTGCGCATCTGGCAAGTCTTGCTGCGCATCACCCTGCCGCTGGCGAAACCGATGCTTGGCGCCGCCGCGCTGTTCGGTTGGCTGCTGGCGTGGGATGAGTTTTTCTATGCGCTACTGTTTACCAGCAACCTCGCCGCCCAAACGCTGCCGGTGACCATCGCCGGCTTCACCGCCGGCCGCGCCACCGATGACGGACTGGTGGCGGCGGTAGGCATACTCGCCTCAGTCCCTCCGCTGCTGATTGCAATCTGGTTGCAAAAATCGCTGGTCAGTGGCCTCACCAACGGGGGAAGTAAAGGATAACTATGGATAACACCAGGACACCTGTGCTCTATATCGTGGGCAATTACAATATTGATTTAGTGATGGGAACCCTGCCCCACTGGCCCGCGCAGGGAACTGAGATGATGCTCGAGCACAGCGCTCTGCGGCCCGGCGGCTCTGCTGGCAACTGCGCGCTGGCCGCCGCCGCCATGCAGCTGCCGCACTGCGCGGTCGGCTGTCAGGGCGACGATGCGTTTACCCCGTGGCTGGCGGCACAGTTTCCCGGCGATAGCGCGCGCTGGCCGCAGTATCCCTGTGAAACCTCGCTGACGGTGGCGGTCACCCATCCCAACAAAGAGCGCTCGTTCCTCAGCAACCACGGACACATTACCCGCCTGACCGCCGGGGATGTGCTGGACCAGTTGCCTGCCGCCGCTGGCGAGGGCGATATCGTGTTGCTCTGCGGCACCTTTCTCTGTACCAGGCTGCTGTCCGACTATCCGCAGCTGCTCGCCACGCTCCGCCAGCGCGGGTTTACCCTTGCCGTCGATACCGGCTGGCCGCCCCAGGGCTGGAGCGACCCGCTGCGTCATGAGGTCGACCGCTGGCTGGGCGACTGCGACTGGCTGTTGCTCAACGACGTTGAAACCCAGCAGCTGGCCGCCCGCCCCACCCTCGCCGAAGCCGCCGCAGCCCTGGCGGCACGGCTCAGCGGCAGCGGCGGGTGCGTGGTGAAGCGCGGCGCTGACGGCGCGGACTGCTGGACGACCGACAGCCATCACCATGCGCCAACCCGGCCCGTCACCGTCATCGATACCATCGGCGCTGGCGACAGCTTTAACGCGGGCTTTCTTGCCGCGCTGCTAAGCGGTAAACCGGTGCCAGAAGCGCTGCGCTGGGGAAATACCGTCGCCGCGCAGGCGATCGGCACCTCCCCGCGCCGCTATCCCGACTGGCATACCCTGCAACATCACCTTGAGGAGGCCACCGATGGCCAGTGTTGAACTGATCGATGTCGCCAAGCGATACGGCAAACAGACGGTGCTCCAGCCGCTGGACCTCACCATCCCCGACGGCAGCTTTACCGTGCTGGTGGGCCCTTCCGGCTGTGGCAAGTCGACCCTGCTGCGCCTGCTGGCCGGTCTCGAAACGCTTTCCGGCGGCACCATTCTGATGAACCAGCGGCCGGTCAACGATCTGGATCCCGCCGACCGCGATGTGGCGATGGTCTTTCAGAGCTATGCGCTTTACCCCCACCTGACGGTGGCGGAAAATCTCGCCTTTCATATGCAGGTCAAAAAGGTGGATAAGCAGCTGCAGAAAAACAAAGTGCAGCAGGTCGCCAGCCTGCTGGGGATTGATAAACTGCTGGCTCGCTATCCGCGTGCGCTCTCCGGCGGCCAGCGCCAGCGGGTGGCGATGGGCCGGGCAATGGTCAGAAACCCGCAGGTTTTCCTGTTCGATGAGCCGCTGTCGAACCTTGACGCTCAGCTGCGGATGGAGCTACGCGCGGAGATCAAATCCCTGCACCAGCGCATCAATACCACCATGATCTATGTCACCCATGACCAGGTGGAGGCAATGACTCTGGCCGATCAGATTGTGGTGATGCGCGACGGGCAGATCGTCCAGCAGGGGGCGCCGCTGGCCATTTACGACCAGCCATGCAACACCTTCGTCGCCCGTTTTATCGGCTCCCCGCCGATGAACCTCCTGCCCGGTCAGCGCGACGTGCGCAATGGCCAGCCCGGCGTCGCCTGCGGCGCGCTGTGGTTTCCGCTGGCCGAACGCTGGCATCAGGCGGTGGCGAACCAGGGCGATGCCCCGTTGATTGTCGGCCTGCGCCCGCAGGATATTCTGCCGGATGCGCATGGCGCGCTGGCAACGGTAAACATTATGGAGGTGACGGGGGAGTCCACCCTGCTGCATCTCGACTGGCAGGGTTTTCCGGTGCATGTGCAGGTTGCCGGCAGGGTGGCGGTCGCGGCGCAGCAGACGCTGGGGCTGACTCTCCGCTGCGAGAGCCTGCATCTGTTTGATGCCGCCAGCGGCGAGCGGCTGGCGGAGACGCGTTAAGGGCGAAGGGAGCCGGTCATCATCCGTGTGGCCGGGCTCCGGGCGAGGTCGTATTCCAGGGCTACTCCCCTTCCCGCTCTGCTGGCGTCCAGGCCGGCAGAGTCTGGAAGGTGTGCAACAGCCCCTCGGACCACGCCTTGCGGATGCGGTTGAAGTAGGGATCGCTGTCGGTGATGCGATGCTGCCCGGCGCTGCTCAGGCTGCCGCTGCGGTAGAGCAGCGTATCCAGCGGCAGGCCAACGGACAGATTACTGCGCAGCGTCGAGTCAATGGAGATCAAGGCGCAGCACATCGCCTGCTCCAGCGGCGTATCGATGGTCAGCACCCGATCGATGATCGGCTTGCCGTACTTGCTTTCGCCAATCTGGAAATAAGGCGTGTCGCGGGTGGCTTCAATAAAGTTGCCCTCCGGATAAATATGGAACAGACGATGGGTTTCGCCGGCGATCTGGCCGCCAAGCAACAGGTTGCAGTTGAAGTTAGTATTACTGCAGTTTTGCTGGTTGCTGCTGTCGCGCTGGATCACCTCCAGCAGCGTTTTACCGATCAGCATGGCGGCGTCGTAGAGGGAAGTCACCTGCATCAGGTTCGGCTCCTGCTGGGTACGGATCCGCGCGCTGAGCAGGCTTATCACGCTCTGGGTGGTGGCCAGGTTGCCGGCGGATTGCAGCACCAGCACCCGTTCCCCTTCCTGATGGAAAACGTGCAGCTTTTTAAAAGTGGCAATATGGTCGACGCCCGCGTTGGTGCGGGAGTCGGAAGCAAACACCAGTCCATCCGCCAGGCACATGGCCACACAGTAGGTCATTGCGGTTATTCCCGTATTATTGCTGCTGCGCCTGCTGGCTGTGTTCGCGCACTTCAGCGTTGGTTAACATAATCTCCCCGCCGCCGCCCAGCCGGGTGCCCCGTACCGGGCAGGCGTCGAGATAATCCAGCCCAGTCGCCAGCCGCAGATGCTGATTCAGGCGACGGGTATTATTGGTGATATCAAACGACAGCCAACGGCCGTCGAGCCACACTTCCGCCCAGGCATGCATCGCGACATGCTGGGCGTTATCGCTGTAGACATAGCCGCTGACGTAGCGCGCCGGGATCTCCAGCGCCCGGCAGCAGGCGAGAAAAACATGGGTATGATCCTGGCACACGCCCTTCGCCCGGGCGAAGGCGTCGGCAGCGGAGTCTTGGACCTGGGTCGCGCCGGGGGAGTATGGCATTCTTAACAGCAGATCCGCCATCAGTTGATTCAAACTCTCTTCCGCCGCATCGGGACGATAGAGGCGCTGGGCGAACTCACGGATCGCTGTATCGGCGCGGGTCAGCGGCGTACTGCGCAGAAAAACCAGCGGCGACAGCAGCTCGGCCTCTTCATCACGCGTCTCTTCCCCCTCGTCGGCGATATCGACAATCCCGCTGGCGCGGATGGTGATCTCTTTATGCGGGTTATCCAGCGTCAGCACATGCAGCACATTACCCCAGCCGTCGGTAGTGGTCACCGCCGCGCCGTCCGGCAGGGTCAGCGTCCAGGCGGTGATCGTCTGCCGTCCGGTGCTGCGCGGGGTCAGGCGCAGATACTGGGTGGAAAACTTCACTTCTTCATCGTAGCCATAGCGGGTGAGATGATCGATGACCAGTTTCATAAGGCCTCCAGATAGGTTTGTCTGATGCTGTCGGACAGGGCGTTAATTCTCGCCAGCAGTCCGTTAAGCGTGGTCTGCAGGTCCGCCTGCGCCAGGTCGTCACGGGTGCTGAAGCGCAGGTCAACGTTGAGCTGATGGGCGAGGCGCAGCGGCTGATAAGAGCGATCGTTGGCGATCTTCTCCAGTTCGCCCACCAGGTCGGCAATGCTGGCGCGCAGCGAACGTGGAATATCGTTACGCAGGATCAGCAGCTCCATCACCGTTTCGCGACTGACCGGCTGGCGGTAGAGGCTGTTGTAAGCTTCGCGGGCGCTGACCGCATTGAGCAGGGTATCCAGCCGGTAGTATTCGCGCACCGGGTCCGGATCGTTGGTCAGCTGTTGATCCTTAATTAGCAGCAGCTGGGTGGTGGCGAACGCGCGCTCGATCAGCGTGCCGATACCGATAAAACTCAGGGCGTCGTTGCGCAGCAGCGTGCCTATCACCGCTCCGCGAAACAGATGCACCCGCTCTTTCACCCACTCGAAAAAGCCGTCGCTCCCCAGTTCGCCCAGCCCCTGCTGGCGGAGGGTCCGCAGTTCGATGCGGGTGGCATTGATGCTCTCCCACACTTCGGCCGACAGACTGCCGCGCACCGCGTGCGCGTTGTTCCACGCCATCTCCACGCAGCTGTAAATACTGCAGGGGTTGTTGCCATCGAGGGCAAAAAAGTTGAGTAGATTGCTCATGGTAAAGCGGGCATGGCGCGCCTGAAACAGCTCGTGGGTCATTGACAAATTCAGCGGTAGCGCCAGATCCCGCGACTGCTGGCTGTGGCGGGGGATCATTGATAATTTCCAGGTCACGTCCAGCACCCGGGCGTAGCTCTCCGCCCGCTCAAGGTAGCGGGCCATCCAGAACAGTTCACTCGCCGTACGACTTAGCATGATGCGTCATCCTCCATCACCCAGGTATCCTTGGTTCCGCCGCCCTGCGACGAGTTGACCACCAGCGACCCTTCGGTCAGCGCCACGCGGGTCAGGCCGCCGGGCACCAGCCGCATCTCCTGTCCGGAAAGCACATAGGGGCGTAAATCGATATGCCGTGGCGACAGCCCTTCATCAACGAAGGTTGGGCAGGTCGACAGCGCAAGGGTGTCCTGGGCGATATAGTTGGCCGGATTGGCAAGCAGGCGCTGGCGGAAGGCCTCCCGCTCCTCTTTGGTGGAACGCGGGCCGACCAACATGCCGTAGCCCCCGGCGCCATGGACCTCCTTGACCACCATCAGCTCCAGATTGCTCAGCACGTAGCGCAGGTCCTCCGCTTTCCGACACTGCCAGGTGGGGATATTGCTGAGGATCGGCTGTTCGCCGAGGTAAAAGCGGATCATCTCCGGGACGTACGGATAGATCGATTTGTCGTCAGCCACCCCGGTGCCGATGGCGTTGGCCAGCACTACGCCGCCGGCGCGATAGACGGACAGCAGCCCCGGGACGCCGAGCATCGAATCGGCGCGGAAGGCCAGCGGGTCGAGCCAGGCGTCGTCGATGCGGCGATAAATCACATCCACCCGCCGCGGCCCCTCGGTGGTGCGCATATACACCGCGCCGTTTTTAATAAACAGATCGGCGCTTTCCACCAGCTCGACCCCCATCTGCTGCGCCAGGAAGCTGTGCTCGAAGTAGGCGCTGTTGAAGCGACCCGGGGTCATCACCACGACGCAGGGATCATCCACCAGCGAACTTTCGCGCAGGGTCTGCAGGAGGTAGCTCGGGTAGCGCTCCACCGGCGCAATGTGATGCTGCTCGAACATCTCCGGATAGAGGCGCATCATCATCTTACGGTTTTCGAGCATGTAGGAGACGCCGGACGGCGTGCGCAGATTATCCTCCAGCACGTAGTACTGGCCGTCGTTATTGCGCACCATATCGACGCCGGTGATATGGGCATAGGTGTTGTTTGGCAGGTTGATGCCCTGCATGCACGGTTGATACTGCTCGTTGGCCAGCACCTGCTCGGCCGGTATCAGCCCCGCGCGCAGGATATTCTGTTCATGATAGATGTCATAGAGGAAAGCGTTCAGCGCTTTCACCCGCTGGCGAATGCCGCGGTCAATGCGCTGCCACTCCCCGGCGGGTATGATCCGCGGCACGCTATCAAACGGGATCAGCCGCTCGGTTCCCTCATCCTCGCCGTACACGTTAAAGGTGATGCCGATACGGTGAAAAAGCAGTTCCGCTTGCGCTTTTTTCTGCCGGATAGAGAATTGATCGGTGTTGCGAAACCATTGCCACCAGGCATTATAGTGCGGCCGCTGCTCACCCTGGGCGGTCAGCATCTCGTCATAATAATGCCCGTCAGGAAGCGTTATTTTTATCATGGCCGTCTCCTCCGGTTGTACTCACTTTGTGGTAATCCCGATAAGAGATAAGCATTAATTATGCCAGGTCACACAGCGCGTCGGCGCAGCGTTACGCTGTGAGGCCATGGCCCTGAATTGATTAAAAAACAACCAGACACTTTGCTTATTTGTGGGCGGTTTTTAGCGTTAAACGCACCAGTTTGGGGCAAGTGGATTCACGGGACGCTGAGGCTTCGCGAGCCACGCCGCGTAGCGACAGGCGGCTGAATAGCACAGAGCCTGCGCTGTGCAGGCTCTGTGTTGCTCAGAAGAAATACTTGAAGCGCAGCCGGCCGCCATAGCGGGAGTCTTCCTGGCCGTCGCCGTTGTTTGGGTTGGATTCAATCCATGATGCGTAGGCCCCAAGATAGATGTTGAAGTTCTTCATATTCATTACGTTCGGAAACAGGTACGACGCATGGATTGTGTGGATATCATAGTTGCCCGGATCGGCGATCCAGCAATTATCGTCGCAGTTAGCGATAAAATCAGCGGTGTTAAAGCTGTCGATTTTGTTATGCGCGTAAATGTAGCCCAGCTCAAAACCGTGCCACAGGGAGTTAACGCCCGCGGTAAAGTCAGTCTCATCTTCGGCATCCATATAAGCGACGTTAAGGTTGGTCACCACGCCGTCCTGCGGATCGGTTTTTTGCCCATTCCACGTCATCGTATAGCCATAGCCGGTACGGCTGGACTGGTCGACCCAGCGTCCTTTCGCATCGTGATAGCCATAGGCGTTATTTACCACGTTGCTTTCCATGGCGATGGCAGTGGAGAAGCGCCCGCTGTTCCACGCGATAACCGGGCGCAAATAGGCCACATTTTTCTCATTTTCCAGCGCGGTGCCATGATACTGCTGGTCCTGGAATAGCGTGCTGCCATTCTCCAGCAGGGTATTCAGTTCGAAATACCAGTTATCATAGGTTTTGCTCATCAGGAAGTTGCCGCCGCTGTTGCTCCGACCGCGCCCTTCCTTCATCATGTAAATATAGCCGTAGCCGTCGCTGTACAGATCGTTGGCGGTGTTCCCGGAGTATTCCACGAACGTATCCTGATTCAACGGGAACATATCGTAGGCTTCGAAACGACCAACCTTCACCTTCCAGTCGTTCTCCTGGCCAAAAAAGAATACCGCATCATCAAGATTCATTTTGCCGTTCAGGTCGGCCAGCGGCTGGACGGAAAAACCGGCAAAACGGCCATTATCCATTTTGCGCATGCCGTCAAAACCTAACAGCAGACGGCCATTAATATCCCAGCGTTCATTATTGCCCGGCGCCCAGTCTTTATTTGCCGTGGTTTTTACCGAAGTCAGGCTCCCACTGCTGCTGGCGCCATCCATGTTAAATTCGACATCACCATAAAATTTGATATCCCCATAGCCGGACAGCGTTAGTGTTGTCGGCTCCGCGCCCGGTGCCACGGGCTCGGCGGACTCCACTTTGACAGTTGGCTTGCTTTTCGCCACCACGCTCTGCTGTCGGGTTAAGGTCTGGATTTTCGCTTCCGCATCGGCCGCTCGTTGCTCAGCATTTATTACGCGCTGTTCCAGCTGCGCTAAACGTTTTTCAATATCCGTCGGGTGATTATTCGTCGCGGCCCAAAGGCCAGAGGAGAACAGACCACTCATAATCAGAGCCATATAGTTTACTTTCATTATTAACATCCCTAATTACATTGTTATATGTTTCATCCAGGGTATAGCCGGGCTATCCAGGGAATTACCTGCATAGCCCTCTTAATACAGCGTGGAATAATCAGGATTCGGCGAAAGTGCCGTGTTTTAAATCATCAACGATGCCGTTCATTCTGTTTTCCGTTAAGCCGTAGAATTTAATCGAGACGGCGGTAAGCACATAAAACACGGAAGGGACCAGAGTAAACAACAGCACCACGCCCTGCACCGCTGAAGCCGACTGCACCGTGGTGTTAGCGGCGTAATGGAAATAGGCCAATATCCAGCCGAGGATGGCCCCGCCGACGGCGACGCCCAGCTTGATGACAAAGATATTTGCTGCGACATTCATACCGGTAATACGCCGCTGGGTTTTCCATTCGCCATAGTTATTCACGTCGGTAATCATCGACCACTGCAACGCGCCGTTGCCGCCCTGAATGATAGAAATCAGAATATGCACGCCGAGCACCGCAATCCAATATTGTACCGGGACGATAAAGCAGACCACGCCCAGCGCGGCGGTGAGAAGATTAATCCAGAAAGAGAATCGGACCTTACAAAAGCGCGTCCCAAAGGGCTTGGCCAGCACCGAACCCAGCATGGAGGCAAACATACCGCCGAGCATGAATATGGTAATCACGTCGGCGCCTTTATGCAGGACGCTGTTAACATAATAGACGACGGCGCCACCGCGAATTACCACGGCGATCAGCATCATAAAATTGTAAACGGAAAGAATACGCCACTGATCGTTACGAAATAGTATTTTCACGTCCCGCGCGATGTTCAGGTTCTGTTCTTTAATCGGCTGCACGCGTTCTTTAGTCGTGGCGAAACAGGTGATAAACATCAGGCAGCCGATAACGCCAAACAGGGCCATCGAGACCTGAATACCGGTCGCGCGATCGCCGGGATAGAGAAAATCAGCCAGCGGTAAAATAAAGGCAGTACCGAGCGCGCCGCCGATTGGAGTGATAGCAAAACGCCAGGACTGCAGCGAGAGGCTTTCGCGCGGATCGGAGGTCAGCGCCGCGCCCAGCGAGCAGTAAGGAATATTAATCGCCGTATACATCAGCGTCATAAATATATAAGCCGCCACGGCGTAGGCAATTTTTCCGGAGTCGGAAAAGGAGGGAATGGAATACACCAGCACGCAGCTCACCGCAAAGGGCACGCAGATCGCCAACAGCCAGGGGCGAAAGCGGCCCCAGCGGGTTGAGGTGGCGTCAGCAATCGCGCCCATAATCGGATCGGTAATCGCATCCAGCAGACGCACCAGCAAAAACATCGTCCCCATTACGGCGGGCGGCAGGCCATAAATATCGGTATAAAAATAAGCCAGAATAGCCACAGACGAGTCAAATACGATGTGACTGGCTGCGTCCCCCAGGCTATAACCTATTTTCTCTCTGACAGAAATTTTGTCGCCAGCAGACATACACCACTCCTTTATGTAAAATGAAACCGGTTTCTGTAGTGTCTGCATTTTTTACTTATCCGCTATGCGCGGCGCCATTATGTTTTTTTATTAATTATTTATGTTTTTTAATTTATGTGATCCTGCCAGGCTTCAGTCATATTAATCCCGGTATTTTTGCCTGACAGATCACAGCCTTCATCCGTTGCGCAATTTTTAAAATGCGATAAATACGAACCTTATTGTTACAGATAAACATCCGTTCTTTTTTCGGATGCCGCTATCGAATAGCGCTTATTATTTACCCAGAAACATTCACAACAAAAATAACACCAGCCAGCATTTATATAATTAAGATTATAATATTCGGCTGAGCAGAATTGTGCCGCCTGGATAGCGACCAGTGAGCGGTAAATTCTCTGTTTTAGCGCAAAATGTTAGCTTCGACACGCGCAGCGGCGGATATTCGTCTATGGTTTTCTGATGGCCAAATGCAGTGGCACATGAGTCTGCAATGATAAGGAGAACAATCCATGACGAGTCCCTTTTCCCGTCGCCCCGCTACCCTGCCTTATGCTCTTCGTCTGGCGCTAGGGGGTGCGTTTATCGCCCTGGCGACGCTGACCGCTGAGGCTGAAGAAACCCGTCCAATCCCGCAATCACCCGATATCCTGCTCGGTCCGCTGTTTAATGATGTGCAAAGCGCGAAACTGTTTTCTGATCAGAAAACGTTCGCTGACGCCATTCCGAACAGCGATCCGCTGATGATCCTTGCCGATTACCGGATGCAAAAAAACCAGGCCAGCTTCGACCTGCGCCACTTCGTTGAGCTGAACTTCACGCTGCCGAAAGAGAACGACGCCTATGTGCCGCCCAAAGGGCAAACCCTGCGTCAGCATATCGACGGCCTGTGGCCGGTCCTGACCCGCAGCACCGTCGAGGTGGAAAAGTGGGATTCGCTGCTGCCGCTGCCTAAGCCCTACGTGGTCCCCGGAGGACGCTTTCGCGAAGTCTATTACTGGGACAGCTATTTCACCATGCTGGGTCTTGCCGAAAGCGGTCACTGGGATAAAGTCGAAGATATGGTCGCCAACTTCGCTGCGGAAATTGACACCTGGGGCCATATCCCCAACGGTAACCGCACCTATTACCTCAGCCGTTCGCAGCCCCCCTTCTTCTCCTTTATGGTAAGCCTGCTGGCGACGCACGATGGCGACCAGGTGCTGAAAACCTACCAGCCGCAGCTGGAGAAAGAGTATCGCTACTGGATGGCCGGGGCGGACGCGCTGGCACCCGGCAGCGCCGACAAACGGGCAGTGCGGATGGCGGATGGCGCGCTGCTCAACCGCTACTGGGACGATAACGACACCCCACGTCCCGAGTCCTGGCTTGACGACGTCAAAACCGCCAAAAGCAACCCGAATCGTCCGGCCACCGAGATCTATCGCGACCTGCGCTCCGCCGCCGCTTCCGGCTGGGATTTCAGCTCCCGCTGGATGGACAATCCGCAGCAGCTCGCCACCATTCGCACCACCTCGATTATCCCGGTCGATCTCAATGCCCTGATGTTCCATCTGGAGAAAACCCTCGCCCGCGCCAGTAAAGCAGCGGGGGACAGCGCCGGCGCTACCCGGTACGACGCGCTGGCCAACGCCCGCCAGCAGGCTATCGAGAAATACCTGTGGAATGAAAAAGAGGGGTGGTACACCGATTACGATCTGAAAACCCACAAGGTGCGCAATCAGCTGACCGCCGCGGCGCTGTTCCCGCTGTACGTCAATGCCGCGTCGCGCGAGCGAGCGACGAAAGTGGCGGCCGCCGCCGAGTCGCGGCTGCTCAAACCCGGCGGGCTGACCACCACCACCGTCAACAGCGGCCAGCAGTGGGACGCCCCCAACGGCTGGGCGCCGCTGCAGTGGGTGGCCGTCGAGGGGCTGCAAAACTATGGTCAGCAGAAGATCGCCATGGAGGTCACCTGGCGCTTCCTGACCAACGTGCAGCATACCTATGACAGCAAGCAAAAGCTGGTGGAGAAGTATGACGTAAGCTCAACCGGCACCGGTGGCGGCGGTGGGGAATATCCACTGCAGGACGGCTTTGGCTGGACCAACGGCGTCACCCTTAAGATGCTGGATCTGATCTGCCCGCAGGAGAAACCCTGCGATGCGCTGCCTGCTACCCGTCCGGCGCCAACGCCTTCACCGCAGGACAAACCTGTTGCGGCGCCCGCGGCTAACGACCCCGCCCCTGCGGAACCGCAAAAGACCGGCTCCTGACGCTTTGCCGCACCCTACCAAAATCGGTAGGGGGAAGCGGTCTCCCTGCTCACTACCGTCCCGCGCAGGCCCATTCTGCGGCTCGCGGGAAACCCTTCTCCATCCCCTCGCGCTGAACAGATCACCTTTTCGCTTGATTGCATAAATACAAACAATAATAATTCGCATTACTTTTTAACGAATAATGACAGATTCGTTTTTCCCGCGGCGGCGTACAGGAGTACCAGACCGCGCAGGTTCAGGATGATCTTATGAACGTGGCTATTTCTCGCAAACGCCCGGGGCTGCTGTGCGCCCTCGCGATCGCACTTCCCTTCACCGCGCAGGCCGAAGAGACGGTGGTGGTAACGGCCAGCCCGCCGGCATCCGCCAGCGCGCCGACTGAGGGCTATAGCGCCAGCACCTCGCTCGGGGCGACGAAAACCGACCAGCCGTTAATCACCACCGCCCAGTCGGTGTCGGTTGTCACCCGCCAGCAGATGGCGGATCAGGGGGCGAATACCATCAGCCAGGCGCTGGAATATACCCCGGGGGTCTACTCCAGCTTCGGCGGTGGCGCCACCCGATTTGACGCCATCTCCCTGCGCGGCTACCACGGCGGCGACGTCGATAACCTGTTCCTCGACGGCATGCGTCTGATGAGCGACGGCGGCAGCCATAACGTGGTGCAGATCGACCCGTGGTTTATCGAACGCGTCGATGTGATCCGCGGCCCCTCCTCCGCGCTCTACGGGCAGAGCGTGCCGGGCGGCGTGGTCAACCTGACCTCCAAGCGCCCACATTTCAGCCAGCAGGGCCACGTCCGCCTGACTGGCGGGACGCAAAATACCAAAGGCGCGGCCTTCGATTACACCGACGCCATCAATGAGCAGTGGGCATGGCGGCTGATCGGTATGACCCGCAGCAGCGACACGCAGTATGACCATACCCGCGAAGAGCGCTACGCCATTTCACCTTCCCTGCTGTGGCAGCCGGACAGCGATACCTCGCTGCTGCTACGCGCCTATCTGCAAAAAGATCCTTCCGGTGGCTATCATGGCTCTTTGCCGCTGGACGGCACCCGCTACGCGCACAATGGCCGTAAGCTCTCCACCAGCACCAACGAGGGCGATCCGGGAGATGGCTATCAGCGCCGCCAGCAGATCTACAGCTATGAGTTTGACCACCAGTTCACCGACGTCTGGTCGGTCTATTCCGCCGGAAGCTACACCCACACCAACGTCTCCCTCGATCAGGTCTACCAGGTCGGCTGGATAGATGACAGCGACATGCTGGCTCGCGGTTACAGCGGCTCGCGCGGTTCGCTGGACGGCTGGTCAACCGATAACCGCCTGCGCGCCGATTTCAATACTGGCGATCTGGCGCATACCCTGATCCTCGGCGCTGAATACCATCGCTTTCGCAACGATCTGTGGACCGGCGCCGGCGGCGCGGCGCCCCTTAACCCGTTTACCGGCTATACCACCCAGACCGGGCATACCGTGACCTACAGCGATGATAATAATCGCCGTTATTACCAGACCGGGCTGTATCTGCAGGATGAGATGGTCTGGGACCGCTGGCATGTGGATGTTTCCGCCCGCTATGACCGTATCGTTTCCCAGCAGGTCAGCGATACCCTGGGCACCTCAAACCGCCGTTCAGACGACCATATCAGCGGCCGCGCCTCGCTGTTGTACGCCCTGGACAACGGTCTTTCGCCCTACCTGAGCTACAGCCAGGCGATTACCCCGGCGATGCTGCCCGGCGCTGACGGCAAACCGTTGAAACCGACCACCGCCGAACAGGTCGAAGCCGGCCTGAAGTTCCAGCCGCCGGGCAGCAGCGACCTCTATAGCATCGCGATTTACGATCTGATGCAAAAGGATGTCGCCACCCGCGACCCCAACATCGCCACCGCCACCTATATTCCGGCGGGTAAGGTCCATTCCCAGGGGGTTGAGCTGGAAGCGCACCACCAGATCACCCCGCAGCTGAGCACCCTCGCCTCGTATACCTGGAATCGTCTGCGCTTCCAGGACACTAAGGACGGTACCGACAACAACACGCCGCAGCTGACCCCGGATCAGATGGCCTCCTTCTGGGCGCGCTATCAGTTTCCGGCGGGGATCTCGCTGGGCGCCGGCGTCCGCTACATTGGTAAACAGTGGGCGGATGATGCCAACACCGCGCGGCTGCCGTCGGTCACGCTGATGGACGCCATGATGCGGGCTGACCTCGGCGTCTGGTCGCCGGGGCTGAAAGGCGCTTATGTGCAGGTCAACGCCAACAATATCGGCAATCGTGAATACGTTTCCGGCTGCTACGGCACCGGCAACTGCTACTGGGGAGCAGAGCGCAGCGTCATGGCCACCGTGGGCTACGACTTTTAACTGACAGCGTAAAGATAAGCCTCCGCCCGTGACGGCGGAGGCTTTCGTTAACAGGTGACGTCACGCTTTGATGGCTAATATTAACTTAAAGATGCCAGGCCATTATTTCACTTGCCCCCCTGTGATGAGAGGACTTAATATGCTGGCGAAAACAGGTTAGGACGCTCACAAGGAATAAAAGTGAACCCTGTCATTAGCTATCTCGCCAATTTACATCCGTTATCATTTATGGGTTACCATATATTATTCACCACAGTGATATATATTCTGGTAAATATAATTATTGCGAAGACCCGCCCTACTGAAAATACCACAGCCGTTCCGGCGCCCTATTCTATCTCACCCTCTTTTTTAGCCTGGCTACGTAATAGCGCCACCAGCGTCATTCAGCTGGCCATGTTCCGGCTGTTAAGAAAAAACTATGTCACTCTCATCCATTCTGCGGACAATATTCAACTCTGCGCCAATCAGCAGTACGCAGAATGCAAAATGACCTGTGTGGAAAAAATACTGTTTGACCATTTCGCTACGCCAAAATCCAGTGACCAGGATCTGCCGCTTTCTCTGCACGTCGCCGAAAAGAACCACTGGGCCACCGATCCTCACTGCCAAGGGCTGCGGCTCAGCCCGACGCACCAAACGTGGAATATGATATTGATTGCCGCGCCCTCCCTGCTATTGATCGCCGCGCTCGCCTGGAAAATGCTTTTTGATAATCAGGCGATAATTCACTCCAGCGTGTTCAGCTGGCTGACAATGGGGATGGTTTCCGGCCTGTGGTGGCTGTGGCTGTTATGCATCACCTTAAACGCCACCCGGCTGGACCGGGAAGGGATCGCCGTTAATATCTTTCATCACTATATTGATACCCTGAAGGAGACGCTTATTGCTGACTCAGATACCCTGACCGATGAAAACGCCGATTATTGCGTGGCGATCGGTAAAACCGCCCTGCTTCCCGAAAGATATGGTGAATATGTAAAAATCATCAACCTTATTAAGTATCCCTTTTGTCTGCAGAGGCTGGATTAACGAGGGGATGGTATGTGGAATTTTATAATGCATCTGCATCCACTGCTGTTTCTCGGCGGTTTTATACTTATCGTCCCGGGTATCTATATTGCTATTGGTATAATGATTATCCTGTCGCGGCCAGCGGCTCAGCCCCAGCCGCACGCGATGGAGGTTAGCCCCTGGCTGCTGGCGTGGCTGACCGGAGAAGGGACCCGGGTGATTCAGCTGGCAATGTTCAGCTTACTCAGTAATAAGCATCTGTGGATCCCGGAGCCCGGGCAGGTTTTGGCCAACGGACGCTATGCAAACCACGAAATGAACGTCATTGAAAGCATGCTATTTGACCATTTTGCGGTGCGAAAGCCGTGTCATGAAGATCTGCCCTGCTGCCTGAGTATCGCCGGACGTAACCTCTGGCAGGAACAGATAGCAAGCGCGGGTTTAGCCTTAAGTCCGCTGCGCCGCGGATGGAATATGCTGGCCATCAGCATCCCTTCGGTCGCCCTCGGCGTTATCGTTGCCAGTAAGACCTTTATCTGGCTCGACCTCACCGCTTACAGCATCTTCAGTTGCCTGCTCATGCCCTCGGGTTGCGTTCTGTGGGGCGGATTATGGATAGAGGCCATTAGCAAAACCATTCGTCTCGATATCAACGGCATTTCGCATCATGACGCCCATGCCTGCATCAATGCGTTACGAGAAACGTTAGCGTATAAAGGCGCGCAGGAGGATGACGCGACGGCCATGCTCTGCGTGGCGGTAAACGGCGTGGAATCGCTTCCCGAGCGCTACCGGGAATATAAAGCGTTAATAGCGCCGATTAGCATTATCACGTCGCTGCGCACAGAGGATTAGGACCCCGCCAGGCCGGCGGGGCGAAGGTAAGGTTACATGGCGTCCAGCGCTTTCTGCAGCTTCCAGATATAGCGCGGCGCCTGCGGAGCCGGGTGTTTTTTCGCCACATGCTCGAAGAACTCATCGGCGTCGAGGTCGTTAATCTCCTCGATGGCGTCCTGCCGGTTTGACGAGAAGGTGCGCAGCAGCGCGCCAGCGCCGTTGGCATAGGAGACCACCACCGCATAGCGCATCACCTGCGGGTCTTTGATCCCCGCCAGCGGACCATTCTCCAGAATGCTCAGATAGGCGGCCCCCATCGAGATATTCCGTTCCGGGTTTTTCAGCTCACTGACCGACGGCTCGCCGCGCCAGCCCATCCGCCGGTAAACATCGCGTCCGGAGGTCGACGGCTTAAGCTGCATCAGCCCGACGGCGCCGGATTTACTCACTACCGCAGGGTTACCGCCCGACTCGATGGCAATGATCGCCGTGATCAGCTGCGGATCCACGCCCCAGGCGGCGCCGGCTTTTTCACTGATCGGCATCCACTGCATCGCCCGCTTCACCGGGACCTCGGGGTTCCACGGTGGATTGGTGTAATCGTGTTTCGAACTACAACCGGCCAGAAAAACGACTAAAATAAGCAACCATCTCAATTTCACACATCTATCCTTATCTACCCAAACGCCATCATGCTGCAGAACGACGGCAGCGGTACGTCCCCCGCCCGCCGACAGCCTGATGGATGACGGGTGCGGATTGAAGTTAGCCACCTGGAGATGACAATCGCCATTCCAGGCGGCATCATAACCCTTTCATTCATAGCAAGGAATTATCATGTCTCAGTTTTATCTGGTCGCGCCATCCGGTTATTGCATCAACCAGCAGGCGGCGGCCCGCGGCGTCGAGCGTCTGCAGCAGGCCGGGCACGAGGTGGCCCACCAGCAGGTCATTCCCCGTCGGCAGCAGCGTTTCGCCGGAACTGAACATGAACGGCTGGCCGATATTAACCAGCTTGCCCAGCTGCCTGGCCGCAACCGGATCGTTCTCGCGGTGCGCGGCGGCTACGGCGCCAGCCGCCTGCTGCCGCATATCGACTGGCAGGGGCTGATTGCCCGCCAGCAGCGCGACCCGTTGCTGATTTGCGGCCACAGCGATTTCACCGTCATCCAGTCGGGCCTGCTGGCCATGGGCAACGTCGTCACCTTCAGCGGGCCGATGCTCGCAGGGAACTTCGGCGCGGAGACCCTCGATCCGTTTACCGAACAGCATTTCTGGCAGGCGCTGCGCCAGCCTGAATTCACCCTCGAATGGCCGGGCGAAGGGCCGAACTGCCGGGTGGAAGGCACCCTGTGGGGCGGGAATCTGGCGATGCTGACTTCGCTTATCGGTACCCCGTGGCTACCGGCGATCCGCGACGGCATCCTGGTGGTAGAGGATATCAATGAGCACCCGTTCCGCGTCGAACGCATGCTGCTTCAGCTGTTGCACAGCGGCGTACTGGCGGCGCAGAAGGCGGTGATCTTCGGCAGCTTCACCGGCGGCGCGCCGAACGACTATGACGTGGGATATGACCTGCCGCAGGTGTTTGATTATCTGCGCCAGCAGCTCTCTGTACCGCTGATAAGCGGACTGGAGTTTGGCCACGAGCAGCGCACGGTGACCCTGCCGCTGGGCGCGCGCGCGCGGCTGGTCAACCAGCCATCAGCCACCACCCTGACAATCAGCGGCCACCCGGTGCTGGCAGAATAAATTTCCCAGACGCATAGGCGGATTCCCTGCGAATTGTTAAAATAGTGTCACTTTTAGCCATTTTTTCACGCCAGTCAGGGAGTACGTGAACATTGGACGCCGCTGCGGTCATTAGTCTGTTTATTCTGGGTTCTGTTTTAGTAACCTGCAGTATCTTATTGAGCTCCTTTTCTTCGCGCCTTGGCATCCCGATTCTGGTCATCTTTCTGGCCATCGGGATGCTGGCAGGCATTGACGGCATCGGCGGCATCCCCTTCGACAACTACCCCTTCGCCTACATGGTGAGTAACCTGGCGCTGGCGGTGATCCTGCTGGACGGCGGGATGCGCACCCAGGCCAGCTCCTTTCGCGTCGCGCTGTGGCCAGCACTGTCGCTGGCGACGGTCGGGGTGCTGATCACCTCGGCGCTGACCGGGATGATGGCGGCCTGGCTGTTCAAACTGGATATGATCGAAGGCCTGCTGATCGGCGCCATTGTCGGCTCCACCGACGCCGCGGCGGTCTTCTCGCTGCTCGGCGGCAAGGGGCTCAACGAGCGCGTCGGCTCGACGCTGGAGATTGAGTCAGGCAGTAACGATCCGATGGCGGTCTTCCTGACCATCACCCTGATCGAAATGATCCAGCAGCACCAGACCGGCCTCAGCTGGATGTTCGCCGTGCATATCATTCAACAGTTCGGTCTCGGGATCGCCATCGGCCTCGGCGGCGGCTACCTGCTGCTGCAGATGATCAACCGCATCGTGCTGCCCGCCGGGCTCTATCCGCTGCTGGCGCTGAGCGGCGGGATCATGATTTTCGCCGTCACCACTACCCTCGACGGCAGCGGTATCCTCGCCGTCTATCTCTGCGGCTTTCTGCTGGGCAACCGGCCTATCCGCAACCGGCACGGTATCCTGCAGAACTTCGACGGTCTGGCGTGGCTGGCGCAAATCGCCATGTTCCTGGTGCTGGGCCTGCTGGTGACGCCCTCCGACCTGCTGCCGATCGCTATCCCGGCGCTGTTGCTGTCGATGTGGATGATTTTCATTGCCCGTCCGCTGTCGGTATTTGCCGGTCTGCTGCCGTTCCGCGGGTTCAACCTCCGCGAACGGGTATTTATCAGCTGGGTCGGCCTGCGCGGCGCAGTGCCGATTATTCTCGCGGTGTTCCCGATGATGGCCGGCCTGGACAACGCCCGCCTGTTCTTCAATGTCGCCTTCTTCGTGGTGCTGGTGTCGCTTCTGCTCCAGGGCACCTCGCTATCGTGGGCGGCGAAAAAAGCCAAAGTGGTGGTGCCGCCCGTCAGCTGGCCCATCTCCCGCGTCGGGCTGGATATTCACCCGGAAAACCCGTGGGAGCAGTTTGTCTACCAGCTGGGCGCCGATAAATGGTGCATCGGCGCGGCGCTGCGCGACCTGCATATGCCGCCGGAGACGCGGATTGCCGCCCTGTTTCGCAACAATGCCCTGCTGCACCCCACCGGCAGCACCCGCCTGCGGGAAGGCGATATCCTGTGCGTCATTGGCCGGGAGCACGACCTGCCGGCGCTGGGCAAAATGTTCAGCCAGTCGCCGCCGGTGGCGCTCGATCAGCGTTTTTTCGGCGACTTTATACTTGATGCCGAGGCCCGCTTCGCCGATGTGGCGCAAATCTACGGCCTCGACGGCGGAGAGGAGTTCCGCGAACATCAGCAGTCGCTGGGGGAAGTGGTGCAGCAGCTGCTGGGCGCCGCGCCAGTGGTGGGCGACCAGGTGGAGTTCGCCGGGATGGTATGGACAGTCGCGGAAAAAGAGAACGATCACGTGCTGAAGGTAGGGGTACGGGTCGCGGAAGACGAGGCGGAGTGATCCGCCCCGGAACAGGTTACAGGGTCACAACCGGCACCCGCGGCGCCAGGGCGCACATCAGCTCATAGCCGACGGTGCCGCAGCTGGCCGCCACGTCGTCGATTTTAATCTCTTTGCCCCACAGTTCGACCGGCGCGCCGATCCCGGCCTGCGGACAGGGCGTTAAATCGACCGCCAACATATCCATCGACACGCGCCCGACGGTGGTGGTGCGTACGCCGTCCACCAGCACCGGCGTGCCGCTCGGCGCCACCCGCGGGTAGCCGTCGGCATAGCCGCAGGCGACGATGCCGATCCGCTGCTCCTGGGTGGTGCGATACAGGCCGCCATAGCCAATCGCTTCGCCGGGGCGCAGGTTCTGCACGGCGATGATTTCGCTGCGCAGGGTCATCACCGGCTTCAGGCCGGTGTTCGCGATATCCTGCCACTGCCCGGAGGGCGATGCGCCATACAGCACGATCCCGGGACGAACCCAGTCAAAATGCGCTTCCGGATGCCAGAGCGTCGCCGCCGAGTTGGCCAGCGAGCGTGGGCAATCCAGCCCCTCCGCCGCCTGTTCGATCCGGCGCATCGGCTCAACAATCCCCTGCGGGTTCTCCGCCTCCGCGAAGTGCGACATCAGCGTCATCTCGCCGACGTTGCTTATCGCCCGCAGCTGCTGCCAGACGGTATGCACCCGCTCCGGCATAAAGCCCAGCCGGTTCATACCGCTGTTCACCTTGAGATAGATATCCAGCGGCGCGCGCAGCTTCGCCTGCTGCAGCGCCTTAATCTGCCAGTTGCTGTGGACGCTGGTGGTTAAGCGATATTGATCCAGCACCGCCAGCTCATCGGCATGGAAGAAGCCCTCCAGCAACAGGATCGGCCCTTTCCAGCCCTGCTCGCGCAGCAGGATCGCCTCTTCCAGGTTGAGCAAGGCGAAACCATCCGCCGCGCTTAACGCACTCCATACCCGCGCCACGCCATGGCCATAAGCATTTGCTTTGACCACCGCCCACAGGCGCGACCCGGGGGCCGCGCGACGCACTATCTGTAAATTCTGCCGCAAGGCCAGCAAGTCGATACTGGCCACTACCGGACGGGTCATGCAAGCTCCTTAGTTGTGTGCGCCATGCAGATGCTGCGGACGCGCCGGGGTAAACCCGGGGCTATAGCGGGCGACAGCCAGATCGTCGTAAGGGATCGCCGGCGTGCGGCCGGAGATCAGATCGCTGATAAGCTGCCCGGAGCCGCAGGCCATGGTCCAACCAAGCGTGCCGTGGCCGGTGTTGAGCCACAGGTTTTTAAACGCCGTGCGCCCGACCACCGGCGTGCCGTCCGGCGTCATCGGCCGCAGGCCGGTCCAGAAGGTGGCCTGCTCAACGTGGCCGCCGCGCGGGAACAGATCGCGCACCACCATCTCCAGGGTTTCGCGACGCGGCTGCAGCAGCGCTTTATTAAAACCGACGATCTCGGCCATACCGCCGACGCGAATGCGCTGATCGAAACGGGTGATGGCGATTTTATAGGTCTCATCAAGGATAGTGGAAACCGGCGCGCCGTCTTCCTGGGCAATCGGGATGGTTAACGAATAGCCTTTCAGCGGGTAGACAGGAATATCCACCAGCCCCTTGAGCATCGCCGTCGAGTAAGAGCCAAAGGCCATGACATAGGCGTCGCCCTTGATAATCTCATCGCCGCATTTCACCCCGGCAATGCGATCGCCCTCCTGCAGCAGGGCGTCCACCGCGGTGTTAAAGCGGAAGGTGACCCCGGCCTGTTCCGCCATCGCCGCCAGACGGGTGGTAAACAGCTGGCAGTCGCCGGTTTCATCGTTTGGCAGACGCAGACCGCCGGTCAGTTTGTGGCTAACCTCCGCCAGCGCGGGCTCCACTTCCGCCAGCCGCTTCGCCTCCAGCAACTGATAGGGCACGCCGGCGTCCTCCAGCACCGCGATGTCGCGGGTGGCGTTTTCATACTGTTTGGCGGTACGGAACAGCTGCAGCGTCCCGCCCTGACGCCCTTCATACTGAATGCCGGTGGTGTCGCGCAGCGCCTTCAGGCAGTCGCGGCTGTACTCCGCCAGGCGCACCATCCGGCCTTTGTTCTCCATATAATGGCGGGTGTCGCAGTTGCGCAGCATCTGCCACATCCACTTCAGCTGGAACGACGTGCCGTCAAGGCCGATCGCCAGCGGCGCATGGCGCTGGAACATCCATTTGATCGCCTTCAGCGGCACTCCCGGCGCCGCCCACGGCGCCGCATAGCCGGGAGATATCTGCCCGGCGTTGGCCGCGCTGGTCTCCTCTGCCGGACCGGGCTGACGGTCGATGACCGTCACCTCATGACCCGCCTGACTCAAATACCACGCGCTGGCTACCCCAACCACCCCACTTCCCAGTATGACGACACGCATAGCAACTCCGTAACAGTTAAAGAACAATCATCTAATTACAAATTGATAACTCAGTTGAAAATATTATTCAACATACGCTTTATTTATGGTGACTTAACTCACAGCAAACCGCACCAGTCCTGAGCTGTAAGATTTACGATCTCATGCTGCGCTTTATTTTTACCCAGCATTTAATTCTGCAAATAAGCGCAAAAAACGGCTTTGAGATGGGGAAATCGCGAAGAAAAGCGATTGGCTGACAACACAGTTTGCTGTGCGGTGTTCTATGCTTGTTTAGAGGTTTTCCGTTCAGAGAAAACCAACAACAACGAGGGCGCGCTAATGGCTACGATTGACTCCATGAACAAGGACACCACCCGTTTAAGCGATGGACCCGACTGGACGTTTGAGTTACTGGAGACCTACCTGGCCGAAGTGGACCGGGTCGCTAAGCTCTATCGTCTTGACACCTACCCGCACCAGATCGAAGTCATTACTTCCGAACAGATGATGGACGCCTACTCCAGCGTCGGCATGCCCATCAACTATCCGCACTGGTCGTTCGGCAAAAAATTCATTGAGACCGAGCAGGCCTATAAGCACGGCCAGCAGGGCCTGGCGTATGAGATCGTCATCAATTCCAATCCCTGCATCGCTTATCTGATGGAAGAAAATACCATCACCATGCAGGCGCTGGTGATGGCGCACGCCTGCTACGGGCATAACTCGTTCTTCAAAAACAATTACCTGTTTCGCAGCTGGACCGACGCCAGCTCAATCATTGACTACCTGATTTTCGCCCGCAAATACATTACCGAGTGCGAAGAGCGCTATGGCGTCGACGAAGTGGAGAAACTGCTCGACTCCTGCCACGCGCTGATGAACTACGGCGTCGACCGCTATAAACGTCCGCAAAAAATCTCTCTGCAGGAGGAGAAGGCGCGGCAGAAAAGCCGGGAAGAGTATCTGCAGAGCCAGGTGAATATGCTGTGGCGTACCCTGCCGAAGCGCGAAGAGGAGAAGGCGATTGAGTCCGCCCGCCGCTACCCTTCCGAACCGCAGGAGAACCTGCTGTACTTTATGGAGAAGAACGCCCCGCTGCTGGAATCGTGGCAGCGCGAGATCCTGCGCATCGTGCGCAAAGTCAGCCAGTATTTCTACCCGCAGAAACAGACCCAGGTGATGAACGAGGGGTGGGCCACCTTCTGGCACTATACCATCCTCAACCATCTCTATGATGAAGGGAAAGTGACCGAGCGCTTTATGCTGGAGTTTCTCCACAGCCACACGAACGTGGTCTTCCAGCCGCCGTACAACAGTCCGTGGTACAGCGGGATTAACCCCTACGCGCTGGGGTTCGCCATGTTCCAGGACATCAAGCGCATCTGCCAGTCGCCTACCGAAGAGGACAAGTACTGGTTCCCGGATATCGCTGGTTCCGACTGGCTGGAAACGCTGCATTTCGCCATGCGCGACTTCAAGGATGAGAGCTTTATCAGCCAGTTCCTGTCGCCGAAGATCATGCGCGATTTCCGCTTCTTTACCGTGCTCGACGACGATCACAACAATTATCTCGAGATCTCGGCGATCCACAACGAAGAGGGCTATCGCGAAATCCGCAACAAGCTCTCGGCGCAATATAACCTCAGCAATCTCGAGCCGAATATCCAGGTGTGGAACGTTGACCTGCGCGGCGACCGCTCGCTGACGTTGCGCTATGTGCCGCACAACCGCGTCCCGCTGGACAAAGGGCGGCGCGAAGTACTGAAACATGTGCATCGTCTGTGGGGGTTCGATGTGCTGCTGGAGCAGCAGAACGCCGACGGCAGCATTGAGCTGCTGGACCGCTGCCCGGCGCGGCCAAACGCGCTATAGCATTGCGGGACGTTAAAACGACGAAGGGGGCCATCGGCCCCCTTATTTTATTTATCGATCGCGAATAGCCGGCTTAACGCACATTCATGGCTAAATCGCCGGGCAGCGATTTCTGCATCCGGTGCCAGATCTCGCCGCTGTCATGGCCGTAGCGACGAACCAGCTCATACACCTGATCGTGCAGGCCGCCTTCGCACACCTTCGCCAGCTGATGATAAAAGCCCAGCGCCAGGCTGCGCGCTTCCGGGCTGGAGAAGTAGTGGCGGCCGATGCGGGTATATAGCCCCTTCATGCCGTTGAGGATCAGGCCATAAATCGGGTTGCCGGAGGCGAAAGCCAGACCGCGGAAAATGTTGTAATCGAGATCGGCGAAGGCGTCGGCGTGATCTTCCACTTCCCGGGCGCTGTCCAGCACCGCCAGCGCTTTATCCGGATGCTGACGGAACGCGGTGCGAATAAAAATCGTGGAAATATTGGTGCGCACGGAGAGCAGGTTATCAATCAACTGGGGGACGCTGTCGTGATCGAGACGCGCCAGTGTTTCAAGGATATTCAGCCCGGAGGTCTCCCAGAAGTTGTTCACTTTGGTGGGTTTGCCGTGCTGAATGGTCAACCAGCCGTCACGCGCCAGACGCTGCAACACTTCGCGCAGCGTGGTGCGGGTGACACCGATCAGCTCAGAAAGCTCGCGTTCAGCGGGGAGAATCGATCCAGGTGGGAAGCGGTTATTCCAGATGCTCTCAATGATATACTCTTCCGCGAAACCCGCAGGGCTCTGCGCCTTAATGACCATAATAATATTTCCATTACACATTGTTGCAATTGCACTCATCATACCAGAGCCGCTATAGCGCAGATAGCATCGCAAGTGAATTAAAAAGGGATCGCCGTTTCATTTTCCGTTTTTACTTTACGCTTTTCCTTATCTCCCGTAACCGCCGCAGCGCTGCGAAGAAAGTTGCTTCTCATTTTGCTCAACTGGTACTCTTGCCAATAGTTACGCACAAAATCATGCACTAATTGACGGGGAAGGATTCTGTCGTGGAAATTTCTTATGGCCGCGCGCTGTGGCGCAATTTTCTTGGCCAGTCGCCTGACTGGTACAAGCTGGCATTAATCATTTTCTTAATTATCAATCCGCTGGTGTTCGCCGTGGCGCCATTTGTCGCCGGCTGGCTGCTGGTGGTTGAGTTTATCTTTACCCTCGCCATGGCGCTGAAGTGCTATCCGCTGCTGCCGGGTGGCCTGCTGGCTATCGAGGCGCTGCTGATCGGCATGACCAGCCCAGCGCACGTGCGGGAAGAGATCGCCAGCAACCTGGAAGTGCTGCTTCTGCTGATGTTTATGGTGGCGGGCATCTACTTTATGAAGCAGCTGCTGCTGTTTGTCTTTACGCGCCTGCTGTTAGGGATCCGCAGCAAGATGCTGCTGTCGCTGGCCTTCTGCCTGGCCGCTGCCTTCCTCTCCGCCTTTCTCGATGCGCTGACGGTGGTGGCGGTGGTGATAAGCGTCGCCGTCGGGTTCTACGGCATCTATCACCGCGTCGCCTCGGCGCGCCCGGACGATAGCGACCTGCTCGACGACAGCCATATCGAGCAACACTACCGCGAGGTGCTGGAGCAGTTCCGCGGCTTTCTACGCAGCCTGATGATGCACGCCGGCGTCGGGACCGCGCTCGGCGGCGTCATGACCATGGTCGGCGAACCGCAAAACCTGATTATCGCCAAAGCGGCGGGCTGGCATTTTGGCGAGTTCTTTCTCCGCATGGCGCCCGTCACCCTGCCGGTGATGGTCTGCGGTCTGTTAACCTGTCTGCTGGTGGAAAAGTATCGCCTGTTTGGCTACGGCGAACCGCTGCCGCCGACGGTGCGCAAGGTGCTGCAGGAGTTTGACGATCGCAGCCGCGCCCAGCGCAGTCGTCAGGAGCGGCTACGGCTGATTGCCCAGGCGCTCATTGGCGTTTGGTTGATCGTCGCCCTCGCTTTTCACCTGGCTGAGGTCGGCCTGATTGGCCTGTCGGTGATCATCCTCGCCACCACCTTTACCGGGGTGACCGATGAGCACGCGATTGGCAAGGCGTTCACCGAGGCGTTGCCCTTCACCGCGCTGCTCACGGTGTTCTTTGCCGTAGTGGCGGTGATCATCGACCAGCAGCTGTTCACGCCGGTCATCGAGTTTGTTCTGCAGGCCTCTCCGCACGCGCAGCTGTCGCTGTTTTATCTGTTTAACGGCCTGCTGTCGTCCATCTCGGATAACGTTTTTGTCGGCACGGTCTACATCAACGAAGCGAAAACCGCCCTCGAGCATGGCGCCATCAGCCTGAAGCAGTTTGAGATGCTGGCGGTGGCAATCAACACCGGCACCAACCTGCCGTCAGTGGCCACCCCGAACGGCCAGGCGGCATTCCTGTTCCTGCTGACCTCCGCGCTGGCGCCGCTTATCCGGCTCTCCTATGGCCGCATGGTGTGGATGGCCCTGCCCTACACCCTCGTACTGACGCTGGTCGGCCTGCTGTGCGTCGAGTTCACCCTGATGCCGGTCACCGAATGGTTGCTGGCTCACGGCTGGCTGGTTACCCCCACCCTGCCGTGATCCACGCGTCGCCCGGGTTCGCCCGGGCGATTCAATAACCAGTTACGTAATATTTTCCGCCGGGCCGCTGGCGTCGGTACGGTTTTCGTTTACACTGCCATGATTTAGCATCTTCCAGGGAAATGATTATGTTGCAATATTTAAACCAGTGCTCGCGGGGACGCGGCGCCTGGCTGCTGATGGCCTTGACCGCGTTCATTCTCGAACTCGTCGCGCTGTGGTTCCAGCACGTGATGCTGCTGCAGCCGTGCGTGATGTGCATTTATGAACGCTGCGCCCTGTTTGGCATCATGGGCGCGGGGCTGGTGGGCGCTATCGCCCCTAAAACGCCGCTGCGCTATGTCGCCATGCTGATTTGGCTGTACAGCGCGGTACGTGGGCTACAGCTGGCGTGGGAACATACGATGATTCAGCTGCACCCATCGCCGTTCCAGACCTGCGATTTCGCCGCCCGTTTCCCGAGCTGGCTGCCGCTGGATAAATGGTTGCCGCAGGTGTTTGTCGCGTCCGGCGACTGTTCGGTACGCCAGTGGCAGTTCCTGTCGCTGGAGATGCCGCAATGGCTGGTGGGAATTTTCGCGGCTTATCTGGTGGTCGCTATCCTGGTGATCGTTGCTCAGCCTTTTAAAGCCAAAAAGCGCGATCTGTTTGGCCGCTAAGCCGCAGCGAGTACCGCACACTGAAACGCCCTACGGGGCGTTTTTTTGTGCCTGCCGTTCATCACTGAATCGTTTCCTGTCCGTGGTTGACCACAGACACCAAAAGGTGCATATTAAATACATCTTTTATAACCCCACAGGAGCTCACATGTCATCTTTACTGATCCCCGCAGACTGGAAAGTTAAACGCTCCACCCCGTTCTTTACCAAAGAGAACGTCCCCGCCGCCCTGCTGAGTCACCACAACACCGCGGCCGGTGTCTTCGGTCAGTTGTGCGTCATGGAAGGTACGGTCACCTATTACGGTTTTGCCAATGAACAGGCGACGGAGCCGGAGAAAAAAGTCGTGATTCATGCCGGGCAGTTTGCCACCAGTCCGCCGCAGTACTGGCACCGCGTCGAACTCAGCGACGATGCCCGCTTCAATATTCACTTCTGGGTGGCGGAAGAAACCGACGGTGAAAACGGGCTGTTTCACGCGAAGAAAGCGTGACGGGCTTACCGCGCCCTGTCAGGCAGATTGAGGATATGGTCCTGCCAGTCGACAACGGTGGACTCGGGCACCGCTATATGGCGGACGGAGATGCGTTCGCCGTGCATCGCCGCTTTTGAGCCGGTCAGCAGCGGGTGCCAGGCCGGCAGAGGTTTGCCTTCCGCCAGCAGGCGATAGGCGCAGGTCGGCGGCAGCCATTCGAAGGTCGGCAGATTTTCACGAGTGAGCTTGATGCAGTCCGGCTCATATTCGAAGCGACGCTCGTAGTTACGGCACTGGCAGGTTTTGATATTGAGCTGACGGCAGGCGACGTTGGTGAAGTAGATCTCATCGGTATCTTCATCCATCAGCTTATGCAGGCAGCACTGGCCGCAGCCGTCACACAGCGATTCCCACTCCGCGTCGGTCATGTCATCCAGGGTTTTTTGTTGCCAGAAAGGTTGTTCGCTCATCGGAATGTCCGTCGTTGCCAGTTAAGGGTGCACCTTATAACCAGTCTGGCACGACGATGCAAGTTTTGCCGCCCCAAAAGGCGGCAAACCGCGCTTACAGTACGCGGGTGGTGAGCGACAGGCCGTTGAAACCGACCTCCAGCTCGTCGCCGCTGTGCAGCGGTCCCACCCCTTCGGGGGTGCCGGTGAGGATCACGTCGCCGGCTTTGAGGGTAAAAAAGCGCGACATGTAGGCGATCAGCGGCACAATCTTATGGATCATGTCGGCGGTAGTGCCCTGCTGGCGCACTTCGCCGTTAATCTTCAGACTTAACGGCGTATTCTGCGGGTCGCCGTGGAACTCGGCCGCCGGAATAAAGCCGGAGATCGGACAGGCGTTATCGAAGCCTTTGGCCTTCTCCCACGGCTGCCCGGCCTTTTTCATTTTAGCTTGCAGGTCGCGCAGGGTGAGATCCAGCGCGACGCCATAGCCGGCAATCCCTTTCAGCACATGCTCTTCCGTCGCCTGACGCAGCGTACCGCCGATCAGCACCGCCAGCTCCACTTCATGATGCACCGAACCCAGCCCCTCAGGAAGCACCAACGGCTGACGGAGATCGCACAGTGCGCTCTCAGGTTTAATAAACAGCACCGGCTCTTCCGGCGTCGCACTGCCCATTTCCTTGATGTGCTTTGCATAATTGCTGCCGACGCAAACCACTTTGCTCACCGGATAATCCAGGAGCGCTCCCTGCCAGTTATGATGTTGGTACATTATTTTCCCTCGTGGGTTAATCGGATTGTTTCCCCTGTTCCGCCAGGTGTTTCTTTAGTAGATTTTCAGATGGCGGAGGAAGTTGCAGGTAATAGCCCTGTTCGCTTAGCGCCTGTTTCACTTTTTCAAGGTCGGCGTTAACCAGTTTTTTGCGCCCATCCAGCGGCAGCAGCATCGCCATTTGCGGCGTGCCGAAACCGCGCATGAGCTCGTCAGGAACGCGTGAGAAATCGTCCTTTTTTTCGACGTATAAATAGGTTTGTTCACGTTTAGTACTTCGATAGATCACACAAAACATAGTTTTACTCGGAATTAGACCCGTGGTCACTTGCCTCAATATATCAGTGACTATAACATGCCTTTTAGTCTTCGGAATATCACCGCACTTCGGCGGTCGATAAACAGCAAATTGAGTAAGGCCAGGATGTCAAATACGCCAATCGAACTTAAAGGCAGTAGCTTCACGTTATCTGTCGTTCATTTGCACGATGCAAATCCCGAGGTTATTCGTCAGGCGTTAGAAGACAAAATCGCCCAGGCTCCCGCCTTTTTACGCCATGCTCCGGTGGTGGTGAATATCGCCAGCGTCGAGGAGAGTGTCGAATGGCGCGCCGTCAACGAGGCTATCGCCGCGACCGGTTTACGCATTATGGGCGTCAGCGGATGCAAAATCCCGCGCCTGAAAACCGAAATCGACCGCGCCGGGATCCCGTTATTAACCGAAGGGAAAGAAAAAGCCCCTCGTCCGGCACCGTCCGAACCCGCCCCGCCGCCGCCAGTTGCTAGTCAGATCACAAAAACGCGTTTGATTGATCAGCCGGTACGTTCCGGTCAGCGCATTTATGCGCCACACTGTGATCTTATTGTTACAAATCATGTGAGTGCCGGTGCGGAACTTATCGCTGACGGCAATATCCATGTATATGGCATGATGCGAGGACGCGCATTGGCAGGCGCCGGTGGCGACAGAGACGCCCAGATATTTTGTACCCACCTTGCGGCGGAGCTGGTCTCCATCGCCGGGGAATATTGGCTGAGCGATAACATCCCGGCCGAATTTTATGGCAAAGCGGCACGCCTGCGTTTAGGCGAAAGCGCTTTGACAATTCAACCGTTAAATTAATCCCTTTTTAACAAGGAATTTCTATGGCACGCATTATTGTTGTGACTTCGGGTAAAGGGGGCGTTGGCAAGACCACCTCCAGCGCGGCCATCGCTACAGGTTTGGCCCAGAAGGGAAAGAAAACCGTCGTTATCGACTTCGACATCGGCCTGCGTAACCTCGACCTGATTATGGGCTGCGAACGTCGCGTCGTTTATGATTTCGTCAACGTCATCCAGGGCGATGCCACATTGAACCAGGCGCTGATCAAAGATAAGCGCACGGAAAACCTCTACATTCTTCCGGCGTCCCAGACCCGGGATAAAGACGCCCTGACCCGCGAAGGCGTCGACAAAGTTCTCGAAGAACTGAAGAAGATGGAGTTCGATTTCATCGTCTGTGACTCCCCGGCAGGCATTGAGACCGGTGCGCTGATGGCGCTCTATTTCGCTGACGAAGCCATTATCACTACCAACCCGGAAGTCTCCTCCGTTCGCGACTCCGACCGTATCCTTGGCATTCTCGCCTCCAAATCCCGTCGTGCGGAAAATGGCGAAGAGCCGATCAAAGAGCACCTGCTACTGACCCGCTACAATCCAGGCCGCGTCAATAAAGGCGATATGCTGAGCATGGAAGACGTGCTGGAGATTCTGCGCATCAACCTGGTGGGCGTGATCCCGGAAGACCAGTCAGTCCTGCGCGCATCCAACCAGGGTGAGCCTGTGATCCTCGATGCCGCGTCGGACGCAGGCAAAGCCTATGCCGATACCGTTGAACGTCTGCTCGGAGAAGAACGCCCTTTCCGCTTCATTGAAGAAGAGAAGAAAGGATTCCTCAAACGCCTGTTCGGAGGATAAATTATGGCTTTACTCGACTTTTTTCTCTCGCGAAAAAAGAACACGGCTAATATTGCGAAAGAACGCCTGCAAATCATCGTCGCCGAGCGCCGCCGCGGGGACGCGGAGCCGCATTACCTGCCGCAGTTGCGCAAAGATATCCTGGAAGTGATCTGTAAATACGTGCAGATCGACCCGGAGATGGTCAGCGTGCAACTGGAGCAGCGGGACGGTGATATTTCCATTCTTGAGCTGAACGTGACCCTACCCGAAACGGAAGAGTCGAAACCCTGACCTGCTGTTCCATCCCGAAAAAAAACCGGCTACGCCACGCGCCGCCGGTTTTTTTATGGCCTGAACCAGACCGTCCGCTAGCGCGGATAGTCGCTTAACAGCCTCTTCAGCCGTTCGGCCATCAGCTCACCACGCCAACCGGAAATCAGCTCAGGCTCAGCGGCCTGCGTTTTCAGCTGCCAGTGCCAGTTCAACAGCTGGTTGATCTGCCGACGCGACGCCAGCAGCTCCGCGCTTACGCCCTTCTCAGCGCTCACTTCCTGCACCAGCGCTTTAATATCTTTAAAGGCTTTGCGGTAGCCCGGCATGTCGATCAGATTCTGCAGCGGCGCCGGCAGGGCCGACTCCGGCAGCGCCTGTGCTTTCTCGACCAGGCTAATCAGCGTTTTGCCATGGAAGCGAATTTCGCTACCGGACAACCCGAGGCTGTCGAGCTCGCCGAGGCTGGTGGGCATATAGCGTGCCATGCTCCACAGATGCTCTTCCCGCACCACAAAGTTCACCGCCAGGTCGCGCTCCCGCGCTTTGCGCAGGCGCCACTCCGCCAGCAGCTGCAGGCAGCCCAGCTGGCGGGTACGCAGCTGCCAGGCGTTGCCGATATCGCGCCAGGCCTCGGCCGGGTCGACCACCTCCTGGCGACGCTGCTGCATCAGGCGGCATTCGTCCAGTGCCGCCGATAGCCAGCCCGCGCGATCGGTCTCCGCCATTAATTGGCTGGCGATCGGCAACAGGTACCAGACGTCGGCCGCGGCATATTCACACTGACGCTCGGTTAGCGGACGCGCCAGCCAGTCGGTGCGGGATTCGCTTTTGTCCAGCGCAACCCCGGAATACTCTTCCACCATCGAGGCGAATCCCCAGGACATCGGCCGACCGCAGAAGGCTGCCAGGATCTGGGTGTCGATCAGCGGCTGCGGCATCAGGTTGAACGCGTTGAGAAAGACTTCTAAATCTTCGCTGCCGGCATGCAGGTATTTGGTCACATCCGGGTTGAGCAGCAGCTCGCGCATCGGCGCCCAGTCGGTAATCGTTAAGGGATCGATCAGAGAGACCTGGCGGCCGTCGAACAGCTGCAGCAGGCCCAGCTGCGGGTAATAGGTACGGGTACGGACAAATTCCGTATCCAGAGCGACGGCGGAGGCGGCGCTTGCCGCTTCGCAGACAGCGCGCAGGCCATCGTCGGTGGTGATCATCTGATAGTTCAAAGCATACTCTCTTAACTTGCGCCCATAAAAAACGCCGGCGTAGCCGGCGTCTGGCGACTCATTCGTTACTTAGCCTTTATTGTCCACTTTAGCGCGCGCTTCGTCACGCAGTTCTCGCCGCAAAATTTTCCCGACGTTGGATTTCGGCAGTTCGTCACGGAATTCCACCAGCTTCGGTACCTTGTAACCGGTCAAATGGCGACGGCAGAACGTAATCAGCGCTTCTTCGGTTAACGCGGCATCTTTCTTCACCACGAAGATCTTCACCGCTTCGCCGCTGCTGCCGGACGGCACGCCGATGGCCGCCACCTCAAGCACGCCGCTGTGCTGCATGACCACATCTTCGATTTCATTCGGATAGACGTTAAAACCCGACACCAGGATCATATCTTTTTTCCGGTCAACGATGCGCAGGAATCCCTCTTCATCCATCACCGCGATGTCCCCGGTGTGCAACCAGCCGTCTTTAATAATCTCATCCGTCGCGTCAGGACGCTGCCAGTAGCCCAGCATCACCTGCGGCCCCTTGATACAGAGCTCGCCCGGCTCACCCGGCGCCACTTCGTTATCGTCGTCGTCCACCAGTTTGGCTTCAGTGGAGGGCACCGGCAGGCCAATGCTGCCGCTGTGGTAGTCGATGTCGTGCGGGTTGACGCTGACCAGCGGCGAACACTCGGTCAGGCCGTAGCCCTCCAGCAGATATTGTCCGGTCAGTTTCACCCAGCGCTCAGCCACCGCCTGCTGCACCGGCATACCGCCGCCGGCGGAGAGGTGCAGCGAGGAGAAATCAAGCTGCTGGAACTCTTTGTTGTTCAGCAAGGCGTTGAACAGGGTGTTGACCCCGGTCATGGCGGTAAACGGATATTTCGCCAGCTCCTTCACCAGCCCGGGGATATCGCGCGGGTTGGTGATCAGCAGATTCTGCCCGCCCAGCTCGATAAACAGCAGGCAGTTCATGGTGAGGGCGAAAATGTGATACAGCGGCAGCGCGGTGACCACAAACTCTTTGCCGCGATGCAGCAGCGGGCCGTAGGTGGCATTGACCTGCTCAAGGTTGGCCAGCATGTTGCGGTGGGTCAGCATCGCCCCTTTAGCCACCCCGGTGGTGCCCCCGGTGTACTGTAGAAACGCCAGATCTTCCGCAACGATCTCCGGCTTCACGTACTGCATGCGATAGCCGTGCTGCAGCGCGCTGCGAAACGAGATGGCATCCGGTAGATGGTACTTCGGCACCAGGCGCTTGATGTACTTAACCACAAAGTTCACCAGCGTGCCTTTGGCGGTGGAGAGCTGGTCGCCCATGCGCGTCAGGATCACATGTTTCACCTGAGTCTTCGCCACCACTTTTTCCAGGGTATGGGCAAAGTTGGAGACGATGACGATCGCCGCCGCGCCGCTGTCGTTGAGCTGATGCTCCAGTTCACGCGGGGTATATAAGGGGTTGACGTTAACCACGATCATCCCGGCGCGCAGGATGCCAAACAGGGCCACCGGATACTGCAGCAGGTTAGGCATCATCAGGGCCACCCGGTCGCCCTTCTGTAGTCCTAAGCCCTCCTGAAGGTAAGCGGCGAAGGCGCGACTGCGCTCTTCCAGCTTACGATAGGTCATCACTTCACCCATATTGATAAACGCCGGTTGGTCGGCGTAGCGGGTGGTGGCATGTTCAAACAGTTCAACCAGGGATTGATAGCGGTCAGGATTTATCTCCGCCGGAACATCTGCGGGATAACGGTTTAGCCAAACCTTTTTCACTGCATCACCTCTGAAATAGTTATTCGTCGTCATCACAGCCCCTGGAAAATACATTTTGTTAACATTATATTAACTCAGCGTACCAGTTTATTAATTAGGCAATGAGCAGGTTGCGAAGCGCGTCACTATTTTTTTTCTTATTCGACTGAAAACAAAGAAACAGCGGACCGGCCGCTGTTTCTTTGAACTAACAAAAACAACAAAATCATTCGGTTACAACGTTTCTGACCTCTGCTGGGCCGGGGTTGTACCACCCCCATCCGCCATAGCCGTAACCCCAGGGGCGCGGACCCAGCATCCACGGGTCGATCGGCTGCGGGGGCATCACCACCTGCTGCACCACGTTCCAGCGTTTGTAGCCGGTGGCGTTCATCAGCATAAATTTGTAGGGCGTGCTGCCTACTTTGCCTTCGACCACCCCGGCAATCGGCCCGACCACGGTCACCAGCTGACCGCGGAAGTCCACCGGATCGAGGAAGCCGTTAACATCGGCATAGATCCGCCCGCGCGAGGGTTCGCCCAGTTCCGGTCGCGCACCGCTGTCCAGCGGCACGGTAGCGATTTCTAAGCGGGTTTTCCCCTGCTGGTTCTGCACGTTGACCACCTTGCCGCCAAAGCGCGCTTCCTGACCGACGTACAGCTGCGGGGCATTCATCACCCGCACTAAATCCTGCTGCGGCGTGGGGCTGGTGCCTTTGATGGCATCCGGCACCGATACGCAGCCGCTCAGCGCAACGGCAACCGCCGCGGCCAGCAGCCAGCGAACGCCCTGTTTTTGACCCGCCATGATGCGACTCCTTTTCTCAGTCTTCTTGTTACTGAGATTCACTCGCGGCCCGGAAGTTTCTTCCACGCCACCTCGTTACGCAAATAAACCGGCTCCGCTTTCTCCACGGCCACGGTTTTCCCTGCCGCCAGCAGATAACAGGCTAACGGCAGCATATCCTCTGCCGCCGGCAGTTCAATTTCGCCGCTGCTTAAGGTCAGTCCGCTCTCTTTCGCCAGATCCGGCCACGCCTGCCAACCGGTGCCGACGGTGGCCCATTCGCCGGAAAGCTGTGCCAGCCGTTCGGCCACCGCGTCCGGTTTGAGCACCGCTTCCGTCTCTTCGCCGTGCCAGACGCCCTGCTCGTCGCGCTGATACTCGGCCCAGTAGACTTCCCCCATCCGGGCGTCAATCGCCGCCAGCACGCGGGTGGCGCCGGTTTTGCGCCACGCGCCCTGCGCCATGGTGGCCAGTGTGGAAACACCGATCATCGGCAGCTCCGCGCCCAGCGCCAGCCCCTGAGCGATACCGATGCCAATGCGTACGCCGGTAAAGCTGCCAGGACCGCGGCCAAAGGCCAGCGCGTCCAGCTCGGTCAGGGTGGTGCCGCTCTCGGCGAGGACCTCCTGCACCAGCGGCAGGATACGTTGGGTATGTTCGCGGGGACAAATTTCGAAATGAGCACTAAGGGTGCCATCATTCCACAGCGCTGCGGAGCAGGCTTCTGTGGCGGTATCGATAGCCAAAATTCGCATGGGTGGTCACGCTCTCGTTACATAGTTCAGGCCTTCAGGCAGCCTGTTTTCCGGCAGACGGACAACCCGTCGCCACACCGCCCGAAGTCTAGTGGGAACCGCTAATTAACAAAATGGCGCGCAGCTTAACACATTTCAGGGCGGATTACCTTGCCGGCGGCACGGCGAGAAAGCGCACCGCCCGGCGGATATCGCGGGTTCGCGGCGCCGGCGGCAGACTGGCCAGAAAGACCGCGCCGTAGGGGCGCATCACCAGCCGGTTGTCGCAGATCACCAGCACCCCGCGATCGTCGATATCGCGGATCAGGCGGCCCACCCCCTGCTTAAGGGTGATCACCGCGTCCGGGAGCTGCACTTCATCGAACGGATCGCCGCCGCGCAGCCGGCAATCTTCCATCCGCGCTTTCAGCAACGGATCGTCCGGCGAGGTAAACGGCAGCTTATCAATGATCACCAGCGACAGCGCGTCGCCGCGCACGTCGACCCCTTCCCAGAAGCTGCTGGTGGCCACCAGCAGGGCATTGCCGGCGCTGACGAACTGCTGCAGAAGCTGGCCTTTACTGGTCTCGCCCTGCAGCAGCACCGGCAAAGTCATGGTGGCGCGGAACTGCTCCGCCAGATCGCGCATCATGGCGTGCGAAGTGCACAGCATAAAGCAGCGACCGTCGTTAGCCTCGATCAGCGGCTTGAGCATCGCCGCCAGATGGCGCGCCGCGCCGGGCTGGTTCGGCAGCGGTAGGTTACGCGGCACGCAGAGCAGCGCCTGATGCTGATAGTCAAAGGGGCTCGGCAGCAACAGTGTCTGCGCCTCGTCGATCCCCAGCCGGGCGGTGAAATGGTGCAGATCGTCGTTTACCGACAGTGTCGCCGAGGTAAAGATCCAGCTCCCCGACTTCTGCGCCATCACCTCTTTAAACTTCTCGGCCACGGTCAACGGCGTCAGCGCAAGGGTAAAGTGGCGCGAGGTGCACTCATACCAGTAACTGTAGCCCGGCTGATTGATCTCTTTCAGCCGCTTCAGGCGCCCGCGATAAAGGGTGGCGCGCTCAAAGGCGGCATCGAGCAGCGCCGAGCGCCCCAGCGAGAGTTTGGCGACGTCGTAACACAGTTCAAGCGCATCATCGAGCAGCAGCAGCGCCCGCTGAATGTGGCTGTCCGCCAGCAGTTCGCGCAGGTTGCCGCGGTAGCCAGGGTCCCCCAGCTGCAGGCGGAAATCCTGGGCGCTTTGCGCCAGGCGGTCGGCGCATTTTTGCAGCTGTTGAGTGTCTTTCAGTTCGGTGCGATAGGCAATAGTGATGTCTTTCGCCAGATCCAGCAGCTGGCGGCTGGAGAGCGACTGGCCAAAGTACTGGCTGGCGATATCCGGCAGCTGATGGGCTTCGTCGAAGATCATCACCTCCGCCTCGGGGATCAGTTCGGCAAAGCCGCTCTCTTTGACCACCATATCGGCAAGGAACAGGTGATGGTTGACGACCACTACGTCGGCGTCCATCGCTTTTTTACGCGCCTTCACCACGAAGCAATCTTTATACAGCGGGCAGTCGCTGCCGAGGCAGTTATCGTTGGTACTGGTGACCAGCGGCCAGGCCTGGGAATCTTCCGCCACGCTGGCGCAGGTGCTGATATCGCCATCCTGAGTTTGGTTCGACCAGGAGCGCAGGAGGATCACGTCGCTGAGGGTTTGCACCGGCAGATCGCCGCCCGCCAGCGCCTGCTGTTCCAGGCGTTCGAGGCACAGGTAGTTGGAGCGCCCTTTGAGCAGCGCCAGTTTGCCGGTGAATTTGAGCGCTTTGGCGACGGTGGGCAGATCGCGGCTGTAGAGCTGATCCTGCAGCGCTTTCGACCCTGTGGAGATAATCACCTTTTTTTTCGCCCGCAGCGCTGGCGCCAGGTAAGCGTAGGTTTTACCGGTTCCGGTCCCCGCTTCCACCACCAGCGGCCGGGAGGCCTCAATCGCTTCGCTGACCGCCACCGCCATCTGGCGCTGCGGCTCGCGCGGTTTAAATCCCGGTATGGCTTTGGCTAGCTGGCCGTCTGCTGCAAAATCGTCGATCACATTGCCCCCTGGTTATTTGGACAGTGATTATGTCAGGGAGGGCGGCGTTTCGCCAGTCCGGGTAGTGACGCGAGCGGAACATTATGGCAGTCTTGCCGCAGCCAAATGGAATGCTCAGAGAGGAATGAGAAATGACAATTACGCGTATTGATGCCGAAGCCCGCTGGTCAGATGTAGTGATCCACAATCAGACCCTTTACTACACCGGCGTGCCGGCGAATCTTGATGCCGATGCCTTCGAGCAGACCGCCAACACCCTGGCGCAGATTGACGCGGTGCTGGAAAAACAGGGCAGCGACAAGTCGCGCATTCTTGACGCCACCATTTTCCTCGCCGACAAAAGCGACTTTGCGGCGATGAATAAAGCGTGGGACGCCTGGGTGGTAGCCGGTCACGCCCCGGTGCGCTGCACGGTGGAAGCAACGCTGATGAACCCGCAGTATAAGGTTGAAATCAAAATTATCGCCGCGGTGTAATTACTCGTCTTCGTCTTCATCTTCAAAGCGCGCGACGATCCGTTCGCCGGTATGCGTCGCGCGTAGCTCTTCCGCCACCAGGGCAATCGCCTGGCCACTGCTCATCCCCTGGGCCATCAGCTCCTGGATACGTTCGACCGCTTTTTGCTGTTGCTCGTGGCTCAGCGAAGGTAAACCTGCAAACATCTTGTACTCCTGCTACATTGTGGGGCGTAATTATTTCACGCCGTCCCCGCCTACGCCAGAGGGACGGTAACGTTCAGGATCGAGAAAGATGTTGTCCCCCGCGATTATTACCCTGCCCTGGCGCCCGGATGCCGCCGAATACTATTTTACGCCGTTAAGCGCCCTGCCCTGGGCGATGCTGCTACATTCCGGCTTTGCCGACCACCCGCATAACCGTTTTGATATCCTGGTGGCGGCCCCGCGCGCCACGCTGCTGACGCGCGGTGAACAGACCTGGGTCGATGACGGCGAGACCACTTTTGTCTCGGCGGACGATCCGCTGCAACTACTCCAGCAGCAGCTGGATCGTCAGCCGTTCACGCCGCAGCCCCATGAGGATTTGCCGTTTCTTGGCGGCGCGCTGGGGCTGTTCGGTTACGATCTGTGCCGCCGTTTTGAGCGACTTCCCACTGTGGCGCAGGCCGATATCGCGCTGCCGGATATGGCGGTGGGGATTTATGACTGGGCGCTAATCGTCGACCATCAGCGCCAGCAGGTGTCGCTGCTCAGCTATGACGACCCGCAGCAGCGTCTGCAGTGGCTGGAGGCGCAAACGTCGGCGCCAGGTGAAACCTTCGCCCTGACCTCTGCCTGGCAGTCAAATATGAGCCGCCAGCAATACGGCGAGAAATTTCGTCAGGTGCAGGCCTATCTGCGCAGCGGTGACTGCTATCAGGTCAATCTCGCCCAGCGTTTTCAGGCCCGCTACGTCGGGAATGAATGGCAGGCTTTCCGCCAGTTGAACGCCGCCAACCGCGCCCCCTTTAGCGCCTTCATCCGCCTTGCGGAAGGGGCGATTTTAAGCCTGTCGCCGGAGCGATTTATTCAGCTCCGCCAGGGGGAAATCCAGACGCGCCCGATTAAGGGCACCCTGCCGCGGCTCGATTCGCCGCTGGCGGATGCGCAGCAGGCGGAGAAGCTGGCGAACTCGCCGAAAGATCGCGCCGAGAATTTAATGATTGTCGACCTGATGCGCAACGACATCGGCCGCGTCGCCGTCCCGGGCAGCGTGCGGGTCCCCGAGCTGTTCGTGGTGGAGCCGTTCCCGGCGGTCCATCATCTGGTCAGCACCATCACCGCCCGCCTGCCGGCGACGCTGCACGCCAGCGATCTGCTGCGCGCCGCCTTCCCGGGAGGGTCGATCACCGGCGCGCCGAAGGTCCGGGCGATGGAGATTATTGATGAACTGGAACCCCAGCGACGTAACGCCTGGTGCGGGAGCATCGGCTATCTGAGCTATTGCGGCAATATGGATACCAGCATCACCATTCGCACCCTAACGGCCTGGCAGGGGCAACTGTACTGTTCCGCCGGCGGCGGGATTGTGGCGGATAGTGAGGAAGCCGCAGAATATCAGGAAACTTTTGATAAAGTTAATCGTATCCTGCACCAACTGGAGAACTAGACCATGGCGGACCGCGCCCTCAATCTGGATGACTTTCTGTCCCGCTTTCAGCTGCTGCGTCCACAGCCTTCGCCACAGGCGCTAAACCAGCGGCAGGCGGCGGTGCTGGTGCCGATCGTACGCCGGCCGCAGCCTGGCCTGCTGTTGACCCAGCGTTCGCCGTTGCTGCGCAAGCACGCCGGCCAGGTCGCCTTTCCCGGCGGGGCGGTAGATAATACCGATGCGACGCTTATCGCCGCCGCTCTGCGCGAAGCCCAGGAAGAGGTGGCGATCCCGCCAGAGAAGGTTGAGGTGATTGGCGTTCTGCCGCCGGTGGACAGTGTCACCGGCTTCCAGGTGACGCCGGTGGTGGGCATTATTCCGCCGGATCTGCACTATCACGCCAGCCAGGACGAGGTCTCCGCGGTTTTTGAAATGCCGCTCGCCGAAGCCCTGCGCCTCGGGCGCTACCATCCGCTCGATATCCACCGCCGGGGCAACGACCACCGCGTCTGGCTCTCCTGGTACCAGCATTATTTTGTCTGGGGAATGACCGCCGGGATCATTCGCGAGCTGGCGCTGCAGATAGGCGCGCGCCCTTAGCTATACTGATTATGAGAGGGCGCTCTCACTATTAGTAAAATCGCGGTTTTCCATTAGTTTAATTCATGTGAATAGTTGAACTGACAGGGCGCTTCCCTCTTACACTATGCGCAGTTATTACATCGTTACCGCACCCGCGGTAACCCTGTCAGGAGTATTATCGTGATTAGTCTATTCGACATGTTCAAGGTGGGGATTGGTCCCTCATCTTCCCACACTGTTGGCCCGATGAAGGCCGGTAAACAGTTCGTCGATGACCTGGTCGAAAAAGGATTGCTTAATGCAGTGACCCGCGTGGCGGTTGACGTCTACGGTTCGCTGTCATTAACCGGCAAAGGCCACCATACGGACATCGCCATTATCATGGGACTGGCGGGCAATCAGCCCGATACGGTCGATATAGACGCGATACCGGCATTTATCCGTGACGTCGAGACACGCGGCCGTCTGCTGCTGGCCAACGGTCAGCACGAAGTCGACTTCCCGGCGGATGACGGCATGCGTTTTCGCAGCGACAATCTGCCGCTGCACGAAAACGGCATGACCATTCATGCCTGGGCCGGCGAGAAAGAGATCTACTGCAAGACCTATTACTCGATTGGCGGCGGCTTTATCGTCGATGAAGAGCACTTCGGCAAAGAGAACGCCAACGAACTGCAGGTGCCCTACCCGTTTAAATCGGCGCAGGAAATGCTGGCCTACTGCAAGGAGACCGGCCTGTCGCTCTCCGGGATGGTGATGCAGAACGAGCTGGCGCTGCACAGCAAAAAAGAGATCGAGGACTATTTCGCTAATGTCTGGCAGACCATGCGCGCCTGTATCGACCGCGGCATGAACACCGAAGGCGTGCTGCCTGGCCCGCTGCGCGTACCGCGTCGCGCGTCGGCGCTGCGTCGTCTGCTGGTGGCCAGCGATAAGCTCTCCAGCGATCCGATGAACGTCGTTGACTGGGTCAACATGTTCGCGCTGGCGGTCAATGAAGAGAACGCCGCCGGCGGTCGCGTGGTGACCGCGCCGACCAACGGCGCCTGCGGCATCGTTCCGGCGGTACTCGCTTATTACGATCACTTTATCGAATCCGTCAGCCCGGAGATCTATATCCGCTACTTTATGGCCTGCGGTGCGATTGGCGCGCTGTACAAGATGAATGCCTCCATTTCCGGCGCCGAAGTCGGCTGTCAGGGCGAAGTGGGCGTCGCCTGCTCGATGGCGGCGGCGGGTCTGGCCGAACTGCTCGGCGCCAGCCCGGAACAGGTCTGCGTGGCGGCGGAGATCGGCATGGAACATAACCTCGGACTGACCTGCGACCCGGTCGCCGGCCAGGTACAGGTGCCGTGCATTGAACGTAACGCCATCGCCTCCGTGAAAGCGATCAACGCCGCGCGGATGGCAATGCGCCGCACCAGCGAACCGCGCGTCTCGCTCGATAAAGTGATCGAGACCATGTACGAAACCGGCAAAGACATGAACGCCAAGTACCGCGAAACTTCGCGCGGCGGACTGGCGATTAAAGTTCAGTGTGACTAAAGTGTTGGCTTTCGCCTGCCCCCTCCCGGTGCGCAGGCGTGAAGCGAGGGGAACTGAAAGCCCCCTGCCTTCCTGATGCGCCCTCTGTGGCGCATTTCTTTTTTCTATACCTGACGATATTCTGCCACTACAATTGCTCTATTAAATAAGCCACGCTTAACCACTCGTCCTGTCGACAGGGTGTCGCACATGCAGACTGCACAAAAAGTCATTACGGCCTATCGTCGCAAACGCATTATTGTCTGCCTGCTGGTAGCCCTGGTGACCCTGGGCGCCACCTTAGCTATCCGATTTATTTCGCAGCGTAGCGAAAATGAAGGCCATATTCGCATGGCCGCCAACCAACGGGTGGCGGCGCTGGATAACATCCTGCGTCCGCTGAGCGCGCAGCGAACCACTCTGCTTCCTCTGGTGGGTCACCCCTGCCCGGATATCCATCTGTCGCTGCGTAAAATCGCGGCCTCGTTGCAGACCGTTCGTTCCGTCGCGCTCGTGACGTCAGGTATCGTTTACTGTTCGAGTATTTTTGGGCCGCGACAGGCGGATTTACATCGCCTGCAGCCTGCGCTTCCTGCACCCCGTCCTCTGCTGCTCTTTTCGAATGACAGCTCCTTGCTCAAAGGCTCACCGGTGCTGATACAGTGGTATCCAGCCTCGGAGAGAGGCGTGGACGGCGTGATGCTGATTGTCAATATCGAGCTGCTGGGGACCTTAATTCTCAACGAAAAATCATCCCTGATAAGCGACGTCAGCCTGCAGGTTGGCGATCGTTATTTTAGCAGCAGCCATGGGCTTCTCGAGAAAGCGCATACCCCGCCGGGAACGGTGATTTATCGCCAGCGCTCTACCGAGTTTCCGTTTATCGTCAATATCAATGGCCCTGGCGCCTCTGCGATTGCGCTTGAGGAGCTGCCCGGCGAGCTGCCGCTGGCGCTGATCTTCAGCCTGTTGATGACCGGCATCGCCTGGCTGGCCACCGCCGGCAGAATGAGCTTCTCGCGGGAGATAAGCCTCGGTATTTCCGCCCGGGAGTTTGCCCTCTGGTGCCAGCCGCTGCAGGATGCGCGCAGCGGCCGCTGCTGCGGGGTGGAGATCCTGCTGCGCTGGAACAACCCTCGCCGCGGTGCGATTTCGCCGGAGGTGTTTATTCCCATCGCCGAAGGGGACAATCTGATCATCCCCCTCACCCGCTATGTGATTGCCGAAACCGCCCGCCGTCTGGATGCTTTTCCCCGCGACCGCCAGTTTCATATCGCGATTAACGTCGCTGCCCGCCACTTTGCCAACGGCTTACTGCTGCATGACCTGCATAATTACTGGTTCAGCATGAACCCGGTACAGCAGCTGGTGGTCGAGTTGACCGAACGCGATGTCCTGCAGGATGGCGACCAGCACATGGCCGAAGATCTGCACCAGAAAGGCGTCCAGCTGGCGATCGATGACTTTGGCACCGGCAACAGCTCCCTGTCGTGGCTGGAAACACTGCGCCCGGACGTGCTGAAGATTGACCGTTCGTTTACCAGCTCGGTGGGGATAGACAGCGTCAATGCCACGGTGACCGATATCATTATCGCCCTCGCCAACCGGCTGAATATTATTACCGTTGCCGAAGGGGTGGAGACGCAGGAACAGGAAAGCTACCTCAGAGACCACGGTGTCGATGTGCTGCAGGGGTTTTATTATGCCCGGCCGATGCCGGTGGAGGCATTCCCGGCGTGGCTGGCCAGCCGAGAGGCAACAGAATAACGCGCCGGCCCCCACGGGGACCGGCGCGCAGGACGATTACTCTTCTTCGTCACTCGGCGGACGGGTGACCACCGCGCGAACCAGATCGACCCGGTAGTCATTCGCTTCCACCACGGTGAAATGCAGCGGCGGCAATGACACCACGTCGCCAATGCGCGGGATATGGCCATTGGCGGAGATCACCAGACCAGCAACCGTAGCAATATCCTCATCGTCATTGATCAGCGGATCCAGCCCCAGCGCCTGCTGCAACGCATGCAGGTCGGTCGACCCCTTAATAAGCCAGCCGTCGCCATCGATAACGATCTCCGGCGTCTCATCGGCGTCCGGGAATTCTCCAGCGATCGCTTCCAGAACGTCCAGCGGGGTCACTAATCCCTGCACCACGCCAAATTCATTGGTCACGATGACGAAACTGCCGCGGGCGCGGCGCAGGACGCCGAGCAGATTGATCGGGTCCAGCGTTTCAGGTACCACGATCGCCGGGGAGGCGGAGGCCAGCGCCGCGACGTTTTCGCCCGACTCCAGAGCCACCAGCATCTCCTTCGCCCGCACGATACCAATGATTTCATCCAGTTCTCCGCGGCAGACCGGGAACAGACTGTGCGGCGACGAAAGCAGCTGACGGCGAATTTCATCTTCACTCTGCTCGGCGTCGACCCAGCTGATTTCCCCGCGCGGCGTCATGATGCTGCGCAGAGAGCGCTGAGCCAGGGTCAGCACGCCGTTAATCATGTAGCGCTCTTCTTCCGCAAAGGCGCCTTCCGGTACCGGCACCGCCGCCGGGCTGTCAGCGTCGTGGTTGACGGAGGCCTGTTTAATACGGCCGCCCATCAGACGCAAGATCGCATCCGCGGTACGGGCGCGCAGCGGCAACGTCGACTGGTGACGTACAAAGTTGCGGCGCGCCACCTGGTTAAAGAACTCAATGATGATCGAGAAACCGATCGCCGCGTAAAGGTACCCTTTCGGAATATGGAAGCCAAACCCTTCCGCCACCAGACTCAGGCCGATCATCAACAGGAAGCTCAGACAGAGCACCACCACCGTCGGGTGCTGGTTGACAAAGCGCGTCAACGGCTTGGAGGCCAGCAGCATCATGATCATCGCGATCACGACCGCTGCCATCATCACCGGCAGATGGTTCACCATCCCGACCGCGGTGATCACCGCGTCCAGTGAGAAGACGGCATCCAGCACTACGATCTGCAGTACCACCACCCAGAAACTGGCATAGCCTTTCCCGTGACCGGCATCGTGCTGGCGGTTTTCCAGCCGTTCATGCAGCTCAGTTGTCGCCTTGAACAGCAAGAAGATCCCGCCAAGCAGCATGATGAGGTCACGCCCGGAAAAGGAGAAATCGGCGATAGTAATCAGCGGCTTCGTCAGCGTCACCATCCAGGAGATCACCGACAGCAGCCCCAGGCGCATCACCAGCGCCAGCGACAGGCCGATCAGTCGCGCTTTATCACGCTGCTTCGGCGGCAGTTTGTCCGCCAGGATGGCAATAAACACCAGGTTATCAATACCGAGCACAATTTCCAGAACGATAAGCGTCAACAGGCCGGCCCAGATTGAGGGATCCATTAACAATTCCATGTGCGACTCCGGTTAGCGGCAAGGTCAGTCATCGCCATGTCATGCACGGACGCGACAATAGATGCTGAAAGATAAGCGTGATGCGTGGAGGTGGCAACCAGGTGCCAGAAAGTGAAAAGACGTCGATGACGGTCCATACTGCGGGCTATGCCCTATACTCCTGAGTAATTAAACGGAAGTTAAACATAGCAAAATATAGAGCGAAATTGGAAAAGATTTACCTGAATTTGCAATAACTAAGGCTATTTTTTGCGCTGCAAAATTATTAGCAGGCGATGCCTGATTAACGGATCTTCATCACATTAATTATTTTTTCACTGTCTAAAATAATTCGCGGTAGTAACTATTTTCTATCTTACACCCTAACTGAATCGATTTTGTCCTCAAGAGTGATTCAGGATGTATCAAAGCAGATGATGCATTCACGATAATAAAGGAGGTAGCAAGTGACGATTGCTATTGTAATAGGCACACATGGTTGGGCTGCAGAACAGCTGCTGAAAACAGCAGAGATGCTGTTGGGCGAGCAGGAAAACGTTGGCTGGATCGATTTCGTTCCGGGTGAAAACGCCGAAACGCTGATCGAGAAATACAATGCCCAGTTGGCAAAACTGGATACCAGTAAAGGCGTGCTGTTTCTCGTCGATACATGGGGAGGCAGCCCGTTCAACGCTGCGAGCCGCATTGTCGTCGATAAAGAGCACTACGAAGTTATCGCCGGCGTCAACATCCCGATGCTGGTGGAAACCTTCATGGCCCGCGATGACGATCCTTCCTTTGATGAGCTGGTCGCCTTAGCGGTAGAGACCGGCAGCGAAGGCGTGAAAGCGCTGAAGGCCAAACCGGTGGAAAAAGCGGCCCCTGCGCCCGCTCCAGCCGCGGCGCCTAAAGCCGCAGCACCGGCCAAACCGATGGGTCCGAATGACTACATGGTGATTGGCCTCGCGCGTATCGACGATCGCCTGATCCATGGTCAGGTCGCCACCCGTTGGACCAAAGAGACCAACGTCACCCGCATCATCGTCGTCAGCGACGAAGTCGCCGCAGATACCGTGCGCAAAACCCTGTTGACCCAGGTTGCGCCGCCGGGCGTCACCGCCCACGTGGTGGACGTCGCCAAAATGATCCGCGTCTACAACAACCCGATGTACGCCGGACAGCGCGTCATGCTGCTGTTTACTAACCCGACCGACGTTGAGCGCGTCGTCGAGGGCGGCGTGAAAATCACCAGCGTCAACATCGGCGGTATGGCGTTCCGCCAGGGCAAAACCCAGGTTAACAACGCGATTTCGGTCGATGCCAAAGATATTGAGGCGTTTAACAAGCTGAACGCACGCGGTATCGAGCTGGAGGCACGTAAAGTGTCCACCGACCCGAAACTGAAAATGATGGATCTGATCGCCAAGGTCGATAAATAACCCGGACGATCGCGCCCCAGTTTTCACTTTAAGACTTAATCAACAGGAGAAGTACAATGGAGATTACCCTTCTTCAGATTGTGCTGGTGTTCATCGTCGCGTGTATTGCGGGTATGGAGTCGGTGCTTGATGAATTTCAGTTCCACCGTCCTCTGGTCGCCTGTACGCTGATCGGCGCCGTTCTCGGCGATATGAAAACCGGTATTATTATCGGCGGTACGCTGGAAATGATCGCCCTGGGCTGGATGAACATCGGTGCGGCGGTTGCCCCTGATGCCGCGCTGGCGTCCATTATTTCCACCGTTCTGGTTATTGCCGGCCATCAGAGCATCGGCGCCGGCATCGCGCTGGCTATCCCGCTGGCGGCTGCAGGCCAGGTGCTGACCATCATCGTGCGTACTATCACCGTAGCCTTCCAGCACGCGGCGGATAAAGCGGCGGAGAATGGCAACCTGACCGCCCTGTCGTGGCTGCACGTCTCGTCCCTGTTCCTGCAGGCGATGCGTATCGCTATCCCGGCCGTCATCGTGGCCATTTCCGTCGGTACCAGCGAAGTCCAGGGCCTGCTGAACGCAATCCCTGAAGTGGTCACCAGCGGCCTGAACATTGCCGGCGGCATGATCGTGGTGGTTGGTTACGCGATGGTCATCAATATGATGCGCGCGGGCTACCTGATGCCGTTCTTCTACCTCGGCTTCGTCACCGCCGCCTTCACCAACTTCAACCTGGTGGCCCTGGGCGTGATTGGCGCGGTCATGGCAATCCTCTACATCCAGCTGAGCCCGAAATATAACCGCGTCGCCGGTGCCCCGGCTCAGGCGGCTGGTAACAACGATCTCGATAACGAACTGGACTAACAGGTGAGCGAAATGGTTGATATGACTAAAAATACCACCGAGAAAAAACTCACTCAGAGTGATATTCGTGGCGTGTTCATTCGTTCTAACCTGTTCCAGGGTTCATGGAACTTCGAACGTATGCAGGCGCTGGGCTTCTGCTTCTCTATGGTTCCGGCGATTCGTCGTCTGTACCCGGAGAATAACGATGCGCGTAAGCAGGCGATTAAGCGTCACCTTGAGTTCTTCAATACCCATCCTTACGTTGCCGCTCCGGTACTGGGCGTAACGCTGGCGATGGAAGAGCAGCGCGCCAATGGCGCAGAGATTGACGATGGCGCTATCAACGGCATCAAAGTCGGTCTGATGGGGCCGCTGGCCGGTGTCGGCGACCCAATCTTCTGGGGCACTGTGCGTCCGGTGTTCGCGGCCTTAGGCGCCGGGATCGCGATGAGCGGAAGCCTGCTCGGCCCTCTGCTGTTCTTTATCCTGTTCAACGCGGTGCGACTGCTGACCCGCTACTATGGCGTCGCCTACGGCTACCGCAAAGGCGTGGACATCGTGAAAGATATGGGCGGCGGCTTCCTGCAGAAACTGACTGAAGGGGCGTCAATCCTCGGCCTGTTTGTCATGGGGGCGCTGGTTAACAAGTGGACGCACGTGAACATTCCGATGGTGGTGTCAAAAATCACCGGCTCTGACGGACAGGTTCATGTCACCACGGTGCAGACGATCCTCGACCAGCTGATGCCGGGCCTGGTACCGCTGCTGCTGACCTTCGCCTGTATGTGGCTGCTGCGTAAGAAAGTTAACCCGCTGTGGATCATCGTTGGCTTCTTCGTCATCGGTATCGCAGGCTACGCTGTCGGCCTGCTGGGTCTGTAATTTCCAGGTTGTACGCCGGGGGCTAGCCCCCGGCTTTTTTTTATCAGGAGGAACGCAAAGCAATGACATTCACGGACCTGGTGATCATCCTGTTCATCCTTGCGCTACTGGCCTACGCGGTGTATGACCAGTTTATTATGCCGAGGCGCAACGGCCCGGTGCTGCTGGCCATTCCCCTGCTTCGCCGCAGCCGCGTTGACGGCCTGATCTTTGTCGGCCTCATCGCCATTCTAATCTATAACAACATCACCCAGCACGGCACCCCAATCACCACCTGGCTATTGTCTGCGCTGGCGCTGATGGGACTCTATTTATTCTGGATCCGTACGCCGAAAATCATTTTCAAACCGCGCGGCTTTTTCTTCGCCAACGTGTGGATAGAATATCAGCGAATTAAAGAGATGAATTTATCCGAAGACGGCGTGCTGGTGATGCAATTAGAGCAACGGCGGCTGCTGATTCGCGTACGAAATATCGACGATCTGGAGAAGATATACAAACTTCTTGTTTCAACTCAATGAGTTATAAATATAGCCAGCGCTATGTTTTTTCCGATTTCGTCTGGGGGATTATATAGCCATGGCTATATTTCCCCACCTGCTCTTCTGTTTTTCATTAACTATTTATTTACTTATAAATTCAAATGAAAATCGTTATCATTTGGTTATTAAAATAGCCCTCTTCTGTTATTGTTTTATATTCTAAAAATATGTTAAGGTTGCGCCCGTCGTTGGGGAGTAGCCAATTTCCTGCCCGCCAGGAAATGTACGTGTCAACATACTCGTTGCAAAACGTGGCACGTACGGGTTGAAGTGATTCAATCAGGCGAGACCATAGATACATCACTGCTGTACGTATTGCTCAGCCATTGAGCGGCTCCGCGTATATTTACTGGGGGCAGCGATGTGTCATATGGATTATCCCCGGTCAGGACAGGCACATGAATTTATCCGCAACCCTTCTTCTCGCTTTCGGCATGTCTATGGACGCCTTCGCGGCCTCTATTGGCAAAGGCGCCACCCTGCACAAACCCAAATTCTCAGAAGCAGTGCGCACCGGGCTGATTTTTGGCGCTATTGAAACCCTGACGCCGCTGGTCGGCTGGGGACTGGGCATGCTGGCCAGCCAGTTTGTTCTCGAATGGAACCACTGGATTGCCTTTATTCTGCTGGTGTTTCTCGGCGGGCGGATGATCATCGAGGGGTTTCGCGGCGACAGCGACGAGGCGTGCGAGGCGCCTCGCCGGCATGGCTTCTGGCTGCTGGTCACCACCGCCTTCGCCACCAGCCTTGACGCCATGGCGGTCGGCGTCGGCCTGGCCTTCCTGCAGGTCAGCATTGTCACCACCGCGCTGGCGATCGGCTGCGCCACCTTTATCATGTCGACGCTGGGGATCATGGTAGGTCGCTTTATCGGCCCGCTGCTGGGCAAACGGGCCGAAATTCTCGGCGGTATCGTGCTGATTGGCATCGGCAGCGAAATCCTCTGGAGCCATTTCGCCGGTTAAGCTTTACTCCTCGCGCTGCCAGCAATGGATCATAAAATCGGTCTGGCAGCCAAAGGTTGCCTGCTGACGCAGCGCGTCATGCACGTCGGCGTTGGCCCGCCACGCGAAAGGCGTCATCTGCAGCAGGGCCTGCGCTTCACTGCCCGTCAGGGTCATCGGATAAGCCAGCTGCTGCTGAGCAGCCAGGCGGAACCCCGGCATCGCTTCCGTCTTCAGCTCATGCAGGCGGATCTCATCGTAAATCAGCCCTTTCAGCTCCAGCAAATGGCGGGGTCCCGGCGTGGCGGTGATCACCCACCCGCCAGGCCGCACCACTCGCGCCAGCTCACCGGCGTTGCAGGGGGCGTAAATGCGCACTACCGCATCGAAGCTGTTATCGGAGAACGGCAGACGCTGGCTGGAGGCGACGCAAAAATTCACCTGCGGATAGCGTTTTGCCGCCGCGCGGATTGCCGGCTTCGATACGTCCAGCCCCCAGCTGCGGCTGGCGATGGCGGCAAACGCGTGGGTGTAATATCCTTCGCCACAGCCGATATCCAGTAACGCCTGAGGGGCAGCGTGCCGCAGTCGTTCAGCGATAGCGTCCCGCAGCGGCTGATAATGCCCGGCGTCGAGGAACGCCCGACGGGCCTGCATCATCTCAGCGCTGTCGCCGGGATCGCGCGACCGTTTGAACTGCACCGGTAGCAGATTGACGTACCCCTCTTTCGCCAGATCGAACTGGTGCCGCTGCGGGCAGGAATAGTGGTTGTCGCTACGGCTGAGCGGCGCGTGGCAAAGGGGGCAACTGTATGACATGACGGCTCCGGTGTCGCTGAAAGGGCGAAAGTGTAGCGCTATTCGCCCTTGCAGACCACTGTTACAGCGCCGGCGCCAGCGGGTGGCTGTCGTGCATGACGATCAGATTCTCCGCGCCTTGCGGCATACCGTCCGGCATGACGTTCTCCAGCCGCAGGACGTCGCCCATAATCTGGCTGAATACCGGAGCGGAAACGGCCCCGCCGTAATACGAGCCATTGCTGGGATCGTTCATCACTACCACCAGCGCGAACTGCGGACGGCTGGCGGGCGCCACGCCGGCGGTATAGGCCACATATTTATCAATATATTTGCCGTCCGGACCGATCTTCTTCGCCGTCCCCGTTTTTACCGCCACCCGGTAGTCGCGCACCGCCGCCTTGGTGCCGCCTCCGCCCGGGAGCGCCACGCTCTCCATCATATGCTCCACGCTGTGGACAATATTCTCCGGCATTACGCGCGTGCCAATCACTGGCGGGTCGATACGGGTGATCGACAACGGTCGTTCAATGCCGAAGCCGCCGATGGTGGCATAAACGTGTGCCAGCTGGAGCGGAGTCACCATCAAACCATAGCCGAAAGCGAAGGTGGCGCGATCCAGTTGCCCCCAGTAGCGACGATGCGGCATCAGCCCAGCGCTTTCCCCGGTCAACCCCAGCCCCGTCGGCTCGCCGAAACCGAAAGCCGTATAGGTGTCAATCAGATGCTGCACCGGCATGGCCAGCGAGAGATGCGACACGCCGGTATCGCTGGATTTCTGCAGGATCCCGGTCAGGCTCAGCTCCGGATAATAGCCGACATCGCGGATACGGTGGCCGTCAAGGACAAACGGATGGGTGTCCACGACGCTGTCCGGCTGGACAATCCCCTGCTGCAGCGCGGTCATGATCACCAGCGGTTTGACGGTCGACCCCGGCTCGAAGGTATCGCTGATGGCCCGGTTGCGAAAATCATCCAGCGTTGCGGCATCGCGATTGTTTGGATTGAAGTCGGGATAGCTGGCCATCGCCAGGATCTCGCCGGTATCGATTTTGATCAGCACCGCTGCCCCGGACTCGGCTTTATTCCAGCGAACAGCGTTATCGAGGGCATCTTCCGTTACCGTCTGCAGGCGCTCATCGATACTCAGCTGCAGATTATGCGCCGGCACCGGCGGTACTTCGGTAATATTCTCAATCACATTGCCATGTTTATCTTTACGCACCAGACGTCGCCCGGGTTTACCGGTCAACTGGGCGTTGAAGCTTTTCTCCACCCCTTCGATGCCCTGATTATCGACATTGGTAAAGCCCAGCAGATTGGCAGCCACGTGGCCTGCCGGATAGAAACGCCGCGATTCATCACGCAGGTAGACGCCAGGCAGATGCAGTTTATCAATCCACTCCGCCTGCTCGGGATTGATCTGCCGCGCCAGATAGAGAAAGCGGGCATGAGGATGGCTCTGTACCCGCTGGGCCAGTTCCCCGAGGTTGAGATGCAGCGCTTCGGCCATCGCCTGCCAGCGGGGGCCGTAGCCGACGCCGCCTTTCTCCATGGTGGTCTGCGGATCGATCCAGATCGCGCTAACCGGAACGCTCACCGCCAGTGGTCGTCCTTCCCGGTCGGTGATCATCCCCCGCTCAACCGCAACGGGCTCTTCGCGCAGAGAACGCATATCCTCTTGTTTTACCAGATTATCGGGGGAAACAATCTGCAGCCAGCCCACGCGGGCCAATAGCAGTCCCAGACAACCGAGTATGGCCACACAGAGTAACCCGAAGCGAATCGGGGTAAAGCTGGCGGCGGACTTCATTTTTTTGTTTAGCACCATAGCTCCGGCATTGTTTTGCAACCAACTGATTTAACAGAAAATTAGCAAAACAGACTGCTACACAATGCTAATAAAGTTGAGTATTTGCAACAAGACGCGACGAGAGGGGGAAAAATGACATGCTTTGCAATAAAAACGCAAAAGCCCCGCACAGGCGAGGCTTTTATACAAGAAGAGTGGTCTTGTATCAGATAGCAGTTACGTTAACTGCAGCCGGACCTTTCTGGCCGTCCTGAATTTCGAACTCAACGTTCTGGCCTTCAGCCAGAGTTTTGAAGCCGTTACCCTGGATAGCGGAGAAGTGTACGAACACATCTTTGCTGCCATCAGCCGGAGTAATGAAACCAAAACCTTTAGACTCGTTGAACCACTTAACTTGACCTTTAATCTTTGCCATTTGCAAAATTCCTTAGACTGTTTTCTTCGCCTGCTGGCGTTTACATAGATAAAACTGACACATAACTGCATGAGGCACTAATTTAAGGTTCGGCAGAGAAGCGGTATTCAACGACAACGTGTTTACTCAGGACTTCTTTACTGAAAATGCCACACATAAACAGAACTGTACCTCGTTTAACCCGAAAGGTGTTATCACACACTACGTAAATAATGGCAAGCCATTTTTAAACGTGTCTCGATCGTTCGCACAAATTATAAGGTAATCCTTTGATCGCCTGCACATTTATGCGTCTTTGCCGCCCCTGGCAAGGCGCTATGGCGTTTATCAATAACGCCGGAGCGCTGCCTTGTAACTGCAACTTTTTTACCATAGCTCAACAACTTCGCTTCGTCCAGGTATGTCCGTATACGAACTGCCAGTATACGGGCGACTGACGAGCCGTGATGAATATTGATGCGCAAAATTCGTTATAACCCCAGACGAAAAATCGCTAAAGCCAGGCCAGTGTAGTGATAATAAATCCTTTCAGTCGTCTCGCTAAAAATAGTGCTAATTCTGCACCTTAATAATGAAAAAAAGATGACAGCGTCACGTTATCCGACAATAAACGCGGCGGGGATCACTTTATTTACAGCGTGTATAAAAGAGGATAGTGCATTGAGAAAGGAATAATGGAATAAGAATAAGATATTACCGACCGCTATCATGCAGGTGCGCATCATATGATGCACACCTGTCGAGGTACTTAGCGCTCTGCCACCAGGCGGATAAACTCATCCTCCCCTTTCGCCTTACCGGCGACGGTCGGCTCGACCACGTCCTCTTTTTCCGGCGCACTGGCTTCGCACAAGCGACGTAGCAGCGCATTCTGCCGCTTTTGCTGATCCAGCAGAGCCTGCAGCAGTTCTATCTGCTCATTCGCCCGCGAGCTGGCGCGGTTGACGAAGAACCATAACAACAGACCGACAAGCAGCAGCGCCACAGACACGGCCAGCGATGCCAGATTTAAGATCCCAGGATTTAGTAACTCACTCATTTCACCACCTCAAAGAGAAGGCGTTCATTCTACCACCCGCGGCGCAGAAGGAAATCAGTCGTCAGAAAAATGTCTTACCACGGGATAAATTTATTGATAGTGCAAATGCCGCTGAAAAACTGAACATCCTGGTCGCACATTACGTTAAGCATCTGAGTCCACAGCAACAGGCAGCCTGCTATGATGACTATCAGTAAAACCCACCGTAATTTTTTCACTCCACTCTCCGCATCAGTACTTTATGTCGCCAGGATAACACGGCCTTCTTAAACCGCGGCTAACTGTAATACGAAAGGCAAGTTTAGGAATCATCGACTTGTTTCAAAACGTGTTCGTGTCAAAATCACGGCAAGGATCATACAAATAATGAGGCATCAATGCGATTAATCATTCGTACTATTGTGGTCGTGGCTATCTTATGGATTGGCATATTATTAAGCGGCTACGGGGTATTATTCCACAGTGAAGAAAACGTCGGCGGCCTGGGCCTGAAGTGTCAATATCTCACCGCCCGTGGGGTCAGTACCGCACTTTATGTGCATTCCGATAGCGGCGTGATCGGCGTCAGCAGCTGCCCGCTGCTGCGTAAAAGCGCAACCGTCGTGGATAACGGCTAAGATCGAACCGGCGACCGCGACGATAGCGCCGCGGTCGCCGAATGCTTCAGCGCGGTCAGAAGGGGTAGTCGTTGTAGCCCATCTGTTCAGAAATCTTGCGCGCCGCCTGGTGCAGCATCGCCACATATTCATGCAAACGTTCTTCAGAGAACCGTAAGGTCGGGAAAGAGATACTCAACCCGGCGATGACTACGCCGAAACGGTCGAATACCGGTACCCCAATGCAGCGTAGCCCCTCTTCCTGCTCTTCGTTATCTTCGCCGTACCCCTGCTCGCGAACGCCATCCAGCACCTTCAGCAACTCAGCGGTACTGGTGATGGTCCGCTCGGTGCTGCGTTTATACTCCACGCCGTCAAGGATCTGCTCCACTTCGCTGCGGTCGCGCCACGCCAGCAGTACCTTGCCAATCGCGGTGCTGTACAGCGGATTGCGACGGCCGATACGAGAGTACATCCGCAGGTTATACATCGAATCAATCTTGTGAATATAAACAATACTGTCTTCATCCAGCGCGCCGAGATGGATAGTCTCTTTCGTCAGTCGGGAAAGTTCCCGCATCTGAATATCGGCGCTGCGCACCAGGTCGACGTTCTGCAGCGCGCGCGCCCCCAGCTCGAACAGTTTGAGCGTGAGGGAGTATTTCTCAGACTCTCCCTCCTGCGCCACATAGCCCAGTGATTTCATGGTCTGTAAAAAGCGATAAACGGTGCTTTTCGACATCATGACGCGCTGGGACAGTTCGGTAATGCCAATTTCACGCTCTTCACCCAGCGCCTGCAGGATGCCGAAAACCTTCAATACCGAAGAGACAGAATCTGGCTGTTTATCCAAATCTGCACCTGCCATTTATCACCTCGTCGTAACTGTTTTATAAAATTTAGAACCGGTTTTTATTATAAATTCGCCGCCTCTGCGCCGCAATCATTCTTCTGCCACTTCGTTACAAATCTGCGACATACGGCGGAATAATCAATGCTAAACTCATCATTCAAAAAACCGTTTCATTTAAGACTCATTTTCACCATGGATAAAAACTCTTCCGATGGCGTGCCGCTGCCGCAGCGCTATGGCGCCATTCTGACCATTGTGCTTGGGCTGACCATGGCCGTGCTCGACGGGGCCATCGCCAACGTCGCGCTGCCGACCATCGCCAGCGATCTTAACGCCTCGCCGGCGGCTTCAATCTGGATCGTTAACGCCTACCAAATTGCCATTGTGATCGCCCTGCTACCGCTCTCTTTCCTCGGCGACATGGTCGGCTATCGTCGTATCTATAAGATAGGCCTGGTGGTGTTTATCTTTACCTCGCTGGCCTGCGCCCTGTCGCGCAGCCTCGAAATGCTAACCTTCGCCCGCGTCGCCCAGGGGCTGGGCGGCGCCGCGCTGATGAGCGTAAACACCGCGTTGATCCGCCTGATTTATCCGCAGCGCTTTCTCGGTCGTGGCATGGGTATCAACTCCTTTGTCGTCGCCGTCTCTTCGGCGGCAGGCCCGACGATAGCCGCTGCGATCCTCTCCCTCGCCTCATGGCAATGGCTGTTTTTAATTAACGTGCCTCTCGGCATCGTCGCCTTACTCCTGGCGATGCGCTTTCTGCCGCCCAACATCGCGCGCAGCAAAATCGTCCGCTTCGATTTGCCGAGCGCCATCATGAACGCGCTGACCTTCGGGCTGTTGATCTCCGCCCTGAGCGGTTTCGCCCAGGGCCAGTCCACTCAGCTGGTGCTGGCGGAGGTCGCCGCTATGCTGGTGGTGGGCTTTTTCTTCGTTCGCCGTCAGGTCACGATGCCCGTCCCGCTGCTGCCGGTCGATCTGCTTCGCATCCCGCTCTTCTCCCTCTCTATTTGCACCTCCATCTGCTCTTTCTGTGCGCAAATGCTGGCGATGGTCTCTCTGCCCTTCTTCCTGCAAACAATGATCGGGCGCAGCGAAGTGGAGACCGGCCTGCTGCTGACGCCGTGGCCGCTGGCAACGATGGTGATGGCGCCGCTGGCCGGTTATTTAATTGAAAAATGCCATGCGGGGTTGCTGGGGGCCATTGGGCTGCTGGTTATGGCCTGCGGCCTGTTCGGCCTGGCGCTGCTTCCGGCGTCGCCCAGCGATCTGGATATTATCTGGCGTATGGCGCTGTGCGGCGCCGGCTTCGGGCTGTTCCAGTCGCCAAACAACCACACCATTGTCGCCTCGGCCCCGAGCCATCGCAGCGGCGGCGCCAGCGGCATGCTGGGTACCGCTCGCCTGCTCGGCCAGAGCACCGGCGCCGCGCTGGTGGCCCTTTTATTCAACCTGCTCGGCAACAGCGGCACCCACACCGCCCTGCTGCTGGCCGGCATCCTGGCGACCGTCGCTGCGCTGATTAGCGGTCTGCGCGTCACTCAGCCGCGCGCAGCCTGACGATTAAGGACAAAAAAAATCCGCAGCCTTCGGGCTGCGGATTTTTATTTTCAGCGTCAGATTGACGGACTATTTCAGATATTCTCCGCTACGCAGCGCTTCAATACGCTTGTCCAGCGGCGGGTGGGTCATAAACAGCTCGCTCATGGACTTCGCTTTACCGTTGATGCAGAACGCCATCATGCTGCTGGCTTCCTGCGGCTCATAGCTGGTTTTCAGGCGCTGCAGGGCGGCAATCATCTTCTCGCGGCCCACCAGACGCGCCGAGCCGGCATCAGCATGGAATTCGCGATAACGAGAGAACCACATGGTGATAATGCTGGCCAGAATACCGAACACCAGCTCCAGCACCGTGGCGACGGCGAAGTAGATCAGCGGGTTGCCATTGCTGCTCTCGCCTTCATCTTCCCGGTTGCCGCCGAGGAAGCCGGCCGCAATCTGCGCGATAACGCGGGAGATAAAGATAACGAAGGTGTTCACCACCCCCTGAATCAGAGTCATGGTGACCATATCGCCATTGGCGATGTGGCTGATTTCATGGGCGATGACCGCTTCCGCTTCATCACGGCTCATGTTTTGCAACAGCCCGGTACTGACAGCGACCAGCGAGGCGTCGCGACGCGCACCGGTAGCGAAGGCGTTGATGTCAGGGGCGTGATAGATAGCCACCTGCGGCATGGCAATGCCCGCCTGCTGCGCCTGCTGCGCAATGGTGTTCATCAGCCAGCGTTCCGTTTCGTTGCGCGGCTGCTCGATCACTTCCCCACCCACAGACTTCAGCGCCATCCATTTCGACATCATCAGCGAAACGATAGAACCACCGAAGCCGAACAGCAGGGCCATAATCAACAGACCGGTCATGCTGCTGGATTGGATCCCCGTGAGGCTTAACACCAGCCCGAACACGACCATCACTGCCAGGTTCGTCAGCAGGAAAAGCGCGATTCGCATCATAATTTTCTTTTTACCTCAATTTAACAAAACGCACTATGCGATTACCCACATCGTATGGGTCAGGCTGCAATTTTCAACCATCAGCCCCCGCTAAGTCACGATAAAAACACAACTTTACATTTTGTAGCATCTTGCTGACAGCGGCAGAGCAGGTTGACATTTTGTTAGATGAGCTGAATGGCGATGACAAAGGGCATAAAAAAAACGGGCACCTCTCAGGGTGCCCGTTGGCGACTTATTGGCTGGCCGGCGGTTCCACCGCCGGGCGCGCTTTTTCGAGATGGGCGAGGTCTACCGCGATATGGACCGTCTCATCAAGATACGGATCCGGCTCCTGGTAATCCTTCGGCAAATCGTCCAGTTTTTTCAGCGGCGGTTTGCCTTCGCGTTTCAGGCGATCGTTAATCCGCGCCAGACGAATCGCATCATCCTCTTCGTTCTCTTTTTCACGCTGAGCGTAGTTCAGAGAGACAATGTTACGTTTGTCCTTCATCGCGTTATAACGGGCAATATCCTTCATGATGTACTGGAACTCAGGATTCTGGGCAATACGCTCGTCGTGGCGCTTGAGCAGTTCCGGTCCAAATGGGGTCAGATCCCCGGACTTCACGTAGGTGGCCGCGTTGATGCTATCCCACGGCAGCGCGTTGTCTTCATACTGCTCGCCGGTTTCGCGATCTTCATTGCCGGTTGGCATCATGATATCCGGCGTAACGCCTTTGCGCTGAGTACTGCCGCCGTTAATGCGGTAGAACTTCTGGATAGTGTACTGCACGGAACCTAACGCCGGCCAGTCCGGACGCAGCATCTGATCGTAGATACGATTCAACGAGCGATACTGCTGTACGGTACCTTTACCGAAGGTCGGCTCGCCAACGATCAGCGCGCGGCCATAATCCTGCATTGCGGCGGCAAAGATCTCAGACGCCGAGGCGCTAAAGCGGTCAACCAGCACCACCAGCGGCCCTTTGTAATAGACTACGCCATCGTTATCGCTGTCTTCGCGCACCTTGCCATTGTTATCCCGCACCTGCACCACCGGGCCGGACGGAATAAACAGCCCCGACAGCGATACCGCTTCGGTCAGCGCCCCGCCGCCGTTGCTGCGCAGATCGATAACGATGCTACTGACGTTCTGTTTTTCCAGCTTCTGCAGCTGCACCTTCACGTCATCGGTCAGGCCAACGTAAAAGCCCGGGATATCCAGCACGCCGACTTTTTCTTTACCAACGGTTTTCACCGACATCTTCACCGCGCGATCTTCCAAACGGATGCGCTCGCGGGTCAGGGTGACGATACGCGTCTTGGCCCCTTTGCCGGCCGGCAGGATCTCAAGGCGAACCTTGCTGCCCTTCGGCCCTTTAATTAGCGCCACGACGTCATCCAGACGCCAGCCAATGACATCGACCATCGACTTCCCGGTCTGGCCGACGCCAACGATGCGGTCGCCGACGCTGATCGCTTTGCTCTTCGCAGCCGGACCACCGGCCACCAGCGAATTAATCACCGTGTAGTCATCATCCATCTGCAGCACAGCGCCGATCCCTTCGAGTGAGAGACTCATCTCGGTGTTGAACTGCTCGGTATTGCGCGGCGACAGATAGTTGGTGTGCGGGTCGATTTCGCGGGCGAAGGCGGTCATCGCCAGCGAGAAGACATCCTCGCTGTTGGTTTGCGCCAGACGACGGATAGCGAACTTGTAGCGACGGGTTAAGGTGTCGCGGATCTCTTTATCGTCTTTTCCCGCCAGCTTCAGGCTTAACTGGTCAAATTTAACCTTGGCGTCCCACAGCTTGTTCAGCTCGGCCTCGTCTTTCGGCCACGGCGCTTTGGAGCGGTCAAGGTTGAAATTGTCGTTGCCGGTAAAGTCCATCGGACGTTCCAGCACCTTCAAAGCATACTGATAGCGCTCGAAGCGGCGCTGCTGCGCCAGGTTGTAGAGGTCGTAGAAGACATCCAGTTTCCCGGTGCGCAGTTCGTCGCCGATTTGGTCTTTTTTCGCCGCGAACTTCGCCACATCGCTGGCCAGCAGCACATTATGGCTGTAGTCCAGCAGGTTCAGATAACGGTCAAAAATTTTTGCCGAGAAGGCGTTGTCGAGATCGAACTGACGGTAGTGAGAGCGGGTAAAGCGCGACGTCACGCGCTCGCTCACCGTCGCGTGCTGCGGCTCTTCTTTCAGCACGGGGATTTGATCTGCACGGGTTATTTCATCAACAGCGAAAGCATGGCCTGCTATTGCCAGCAGGCCCGCAAGCGCGGTGATTTTAAAAAATGTGTTCATGCCTGGCCCGGCCTCCGTTTCAGAACACCAGGTGTTCTGCGCGTACAATCATTGACATACCAGAAGTCAGCTGTACACGAACGCCATCTTTGGTGATTTCCAGAACGGTGGCGTCCATTGCGTTATTGCCTGCTTTTACCTTCAGCGCCTGGCCGACGGTCAGAACGGAAACATCCGATACCGGAGTAAGACGCTCTTCACGCGGAGCTTTGGCCGCAACAGGACGCGGTTTACGCTGTTCAGCGCCCTCTTTACGACGCGGCTGCTGAGGACGCGGTTTACGCTCGCGGCGAACGCCTTCATCCGGCTGGCCTGCAGCGGCAGCGGCCTCGCGTTTTTTCGCCTGCTGGGCAGCGCGCTGCGCCTGAACGCGAGCTTTCGCTTCTTCCAGCTGCTGACGCGCATGGGCAATGTGCTGCTCTTCCAGTTCGCCGCACGGGTTGCCGTCCAGGTCAACGCGGATAGCGCCGGCTTTTACGCCGTAGAGATAGCGCCAGCTCGAGGTATAGAGACGTAATGCAGCGCGAAGCTGGGTTTTGCTGAGATTCATCTCACCACCCACTCGCTCAACGAGATCCTGAAAAATTCCGATTTTCAGGGGGCGCGCTTCGCCTTCAGCGCTGAAGCACTGAGGGAAACGTTCGGCCAGAAAGGCGATAACTTCTTTACTGCTATTCAACTTAGGTTGATTTTCCATGAAATTTCCTGATTACAACGGACGTAGCCAACAAGCCGCAGGCATGAACAGGCGACATTATAATGACGTCCTCGCTAAATGCTACGTTATCCGTTGATTATCCCACGACACGGGTAAAGATTTTTTGATAATCAGTGGCCGCGATAAGTTTTTCCAGATGTTCGACCAGTGTGCGCAACCCCTGCTCATCTTCAGCAGTGAAGCGGCCGTAAGCCGGACTGTCGATATCCAGCACGCCGATAATCTGGTCGTTCACGCGCAGGGGGAAGACAATTTCCGAATTACTGGCGGCATCGCAGGCAATGTGGCCGTCAAAGGCGTGGACGTCCTCGACGCGCTGCACCTGGGCTTGCGCCACCGCCGCGCCGCATACGCCGCGCCCAACCGGGATCCGGACGCAGGCCAGTTTGCCCTGGAACGGCCCCAGCACCAGGGTATCGCCTTCCAGAAGATAGAAACCGGCCCAGTTGACCTCGCCCAGTCGTTCAAACAGCAGCGCGCTGGTATTAGCGATCATCGCCAGAAAACTGGTTTCACCTGCCATTAATGCCTGGAAATCGCGGTTCAAATCCGCGTAAAATTCTGTTTTGCTCATTATATCTTCACTTGGTTGTCTTACTGCCTGATACGTACAGCCTACTAAAATAAGCATTAAATGCGCTTGGGCTCAAGATGAATTCATTCATAGGTTAAGATAGTGAGATACATTCATTCCTGTACGTAATAAATGCCGATAAAAACACCCACCCTTAAGCCTGCGAATAAGATGGTCGTGCATGCCGTCAGCACGCCGCTTCCCTATGCGCATTATCAGCGCTGTACGCAGTGTGACATGCTGTTCCGCTTACCGGTGCTCAAACGCAACCAAAGCGCCTGGTGTCCACGCTGTAACGCGAAGGTGCGCGATGGCCGCGACTGGTCGCTGACCCGTCTGGGCAGCATGGCCCTGGCCATGCTGCTGTTAATGCCCTTTGCCTGGTCCGAACCCCTGCTGCGCCTTCACCTGCTGGGGGTTCGCATTGACGCCAACGTCCTGCAGGGGATTTGGCAGATGACCGCGCAGGGCGACCCGCTTACCGCCGCGATGGTGCTGTTTTGCGCGGTGGTCGCCCCGGTACTGCTGGTGGTCTCGATTAGCTATCTGTGGCTGGGCAACGTGCTGGGGATGAACCTGCGCCCGGTGCTGCTGATGCTCGATAAGCTCAAGGAGTGGGTGATGCTGGATATCTATCTGGTGGGCATCGGCGTCGCCTCCATCAAGGTGCAGGATTACGCCTTTCTGCAGCCCGGCATCGGCCTGGTGGCGTTTATCTCCCTGACGCTGCTGAGCATCCTGACGCTTATCCATATGAACGTCGAAGAGCTATGGGAGCGCTTCTATCCCGAACGGCCGGCGACCCGCGCCGATAACAATCTGCAGGTGTGCACCGGCTGCCACTACACCGGCTACCGCGACGCCCGCGGCCGCTGCCGACGCTGCCACACGCCGCTGCACCATCGCCGTCCGCAGAGCCTGCAGCGCAGCTGGGCGGCGCTGATTGCCTCGCTGGTTTTCCTCCTACCGGCCAACCTGCTGCCGATCTCTATCATCTACGTCAACGGCGCGCGCCAGGAAGACACCATCCTTTCCGGGATCATCTCCCTCGCCAGCAGCAATATCGCCATTGCCGGCGTGGTATTTATCGCCAGTATTTTGGTGCCATTCACCAAAGTTATAGTGTTATTTACCCTGCTGCTCAGCATACAATTCAAGTGCGAGCAGGGGCTGCGCACCCGCATCCTGCTGCTGCGGCTGATAACCTGGATTGGCCGCTGGTCGATGCTGGATCTGTTTGTTATCTCACTCACCATGTCGCTCATTAATCGCGATCAGCTCCTCGCCTTTACGATGGGGCCGGCCGCGGTTTACTTTGGCGGCGCGGTAATTTTAACTATTCTTGCAGTTGAATGGCTGGACAGCCGCTTACTTTGGGACGCACATGAGTCAGGAAACGCCCGCTTCGCAGACTGAAGCCAGAATAAAAACCAAACGTCGTATCTCGCCATTCTGGCTGTTGCCGGTCATCGCGCTGCTGATTGCCGCCTGGCTCATCTGGACCATCTTTGACGACCGCGGATCGACGATTACTATCGATTTCCAGTCTGCTAACGGCATCGTGCCGGGGCGGACGCCTATCCGCTATCAGGGGGTGGAAGTCGGTACCGTCCAGGATATTAGTCTCAGTAAAGACCTGAGCAAGATTGAAGTTTCCGCCAGCATCAAGCGCGATATGAAAGAGGCGCTGCGCAAAGATACGCAGTTCTGGCTGGTCACGCCGAAAGCCTCTCTGGCCGGCGTGTCGGGCCTTGATGCGCTGGTGGGCGGGAACTATATCGGCATGATGCCGGGCAAGGGCGAACCCGAAGATCACTTCGTCGCCCTCGACACTCAGCCAAAATACCGTATCAACAACGGCGAGCTGATGATCCACCTGCAGGCGCCCGACCTTGGCTCTCTGAGCAGCGGCTCGCTGGTCTACTTCCGTAAGATCCCGGTCGGGCGGGTGTATGACTTCACGCTGAATGATAATAATCAGGGGGTCACCATTGATGTGCTGATCGAGCGCCGGTTCACCAACCTGGTGAAAAAAGGCAGCCGTTTCTGGAACGTCTCGGGGATCAAAGCCGATGTTGGCCTGAGCGGGGCCAAAGTGCAGCTGGAGAACCTTTCCGCGCTGGTGAACGGTGCCATCGCCTTTGACTCCCCTGCCGATTCGCAGGTCGCGTCGCAAAACGATGACTATCATCTGTATGAAGACCTGGCGCACAGCCAGCGCGGGGTAGTGGTGACCCTTGACCTGCCTGACGGCGACGGCCTGAAAGCGGGCTCGACGCCGCTGATGTATCAGGGGCTGGAAGTGGGCCAGTTAAGCAAACTGAATCTTAACCCCGGCGGCAAAGTCACTGGCGAGATGACCGTCGATCCGAGCGTGGTGACCCTGCTGCGGGAGAAAACGTTGATTCAGATGAAGAAGCCGAAGATCTCCCTCGATAACCCCAGCGTCAGCGCCCTGCTCACCGGCAATACCTTTGAACTGGTGCCCGGCGAAGGCGAGCCGCGTAATCACTTCTCCGTCATGCCAGCGGATAAAGCGCTGCTGGAGGAGCCCAATGTCGCCACCGTCACCCTTTCGGCGCCGGAGAGCTACGGGATCGACGGCGGCCAGCCGCTGGTGCTTCACGGAGTGAAAGTCGGCCAGGTGCTGGAGCGCAAGCTGACGGCCAAAGGGGTAACCTTCCAGGTGGCGATTGCCCCGGAATACCGCGATCTGATTCGCGGCGACAGCAAGTTTGTGGTGAACAGTCGTCTGGACGTCAAAGTGGGACTTGATGGCGTGCAGGTGCTGGGCGCCAGCGCCAGCGAATGGGTGAACGGCGGGATCCGGGTGATCCCGGGTGAAAAAGGCGAAATGCAGAGCAGCTATCCGCTGTACGCCAACCTCGAAAAGGCGCAGGAAAACAGCCTGAGCGAAGTGCCGACCACCACCCTGAGCCTCTCCGCTGAGACGCTGCCTGACGTTCAGGCTGGCTCGGTGGTGCTGTATCGTAAATTCGCCGTCGGCGAGATCATCGCCGTGAAACCGCGCAAAGACGCTTTCGATATCGATCTGCATATCAAGCCGGAATACCGCTACCTGCTGACCAACAACAGCGTCTTCTGGGCGGAAGGGGGTGCGAAGGTTAAACTTGACGGCAACGGACTCACCGTTCAGGCCTCGCCGCTGGCCCGCGCCATAAAAGGGGCGATCAGTTTCGATAACCTCAACGGCAGCAGCGCCAATGCGCGGCTGAATAACAAACGTATCCTTTACGCTTCTGAAACGGCGGCGCGCGCCGTGGGCGGCCAGATCACCCTGCATGCGTTCGACGCCGGGAAGATGGCGGCCGGGATGCCGATTCGCTATCTCGGCATCGATATCGGTCAGATCCAGTCGCTGGAGCTGATCACCGCCAAAAACGAGGTGCAGGCGAAAGCCGTGCTTTATCCGGAATACGTCGGCACGTTTGCCCGCGCCGGGACCCGCTTCTCGGTGATCACCCCGCAGATCTCCGCCGCGGGCGTGGAGCATCTCGACACCCTGTTCCAGTCCTATATTAACGTTGAGCCCGGACGCGGCCCGGCGCGCCGCGACTTTGAGATCCAGGATACGACGATCAGCGACTCGCGCTATATCGACGGCCTGAATATCGTGGTGGAAGCGCCGGAGGCCGGATCGCTCGGCATCGGTACGCCGGTGCTGTTCCGCGGCCTGGAAGTCGGGACGGTGACCGGTCTGTCGCTGGGATCGATGTCTGACCGGGTCATGGTTAAGATGCGCATCAGCAAGCGCTACCAGTACCTGGTGCGCAATAACTCGGTGTTCTGGCTGGCCTCGGGTTACAGCCTCGACTTCGGCCTGGTTGGCGGCGTGGTGAAAACCGGGACCTTCAATCAGTTTATCCGCGGCGGGATCGCCTTTGCCACGCCGCCGGGTACGCCGCTGGCGCCGAAGGCCCAGGACGGCAAGCACTTCCTGCTGCTGGAGAGCGAGCCGAAAGAGTGGCGGGAGTGGGGCACCGCCCTGCCGCAGTAATCCTCGCCTCCCCTTCTCCCGCCCCGGCAAACGCCGGGCGCGGGCAGACACAAACCTCACGCCCCGGTGTCCTGCACCGGGGCGTTTGTGCTAAACTGCGCACCCTTTTTTTCTGTGGTGCGCTGCCTGTGGCCGAAAATACTGTCTATTTCCCTGAAGCGTTTCTTGCTCAAATGCGCGCGGCGATGCCGGCGCACCTCTCTTTCGACGAATTTATCGCCGCCTGTCAGCGCCCGCTACGCCGAAGTATTCGCGTCAATACGCTGAAAATCAGCGTCGATGATTTTCTCTCTCTGGTCGCCCCCTATGGTTGGCAGCTGACGCCGGTCCCCTGGTGCGAGGAGGGATTCTGGATCGAGCGGGACGACGACGACGCGCTGCCGCTGGGCAGCACCGCCGAACATCTCAGCGGTCTGTTCTATATACAGGAAGCAAGCTCAATGCTGCCGGTCGCCGCCCTGTTCGCCGATAACCCGCAGCCTGAACGAGTCATGGACGTTGCTGCCGCTCCGGGGTCGAAAACCACCCAGATCGCCGCCCGGATGGGCAATGCGGGCGGCATCCTGGCGAATGAGTTCTCCGCCAGCCGGGTGAAAGTGCTGCATGCCAACATCAGCCGCTGCGGCATCAGCAACGTCGCCCTGACCCATTTCGACGGCCGGGTGTTCGGCGCGGCATTGCCCGAAGCTTTCGACGCCGTTCTGCTTGATGCCCCCTGCTCCGGCGAAGGGGTGGTACGCAAAGATGCGGACGCGCTGAAAAACTGGTCGCCGGAGAGCAACCTCGACATCGCCGCCACCCAGCGCGAGCTTATCGACAGCGCTTTCCATGCCCTGCGCCCCGGCGGGACGCTGGTCTATTCGACCTGCACCCTTAACCGCGAAGAAAATCAGTCCGTCATTCACTGGCTGCTGTCCCGCTACCCGCAGGCGGTGGCGATCCAGCCGCTGGGAGAGCTGTTTCCCGGCGCGGCCGATGCCTTAACCGCCGAGGGATTTCTGCATGTCTTCCCGCAGATCTTCGATTGTGAAGGCTTCTTTGTCGCCCGCTTGCGCAAGACGGCGTCGATCGATCCGCTCCCGGCGCCGGGCTACAAGGTCGGCAAGTTCCCGTTTGCGCCGCTGAAGGGCCGGGAGGCCGCCGCGGCGACCGCCGCCGCCCGCGCTGTCGGGCTGGAATGGGACGCGAGCCACACGCTGTGGCAACGGGATAAAGAGCTGTGGCTGTTTCCGCAGTCTATGGAGCCTCTGTTTGGTCAGGTGCGGTTTTCGCGCATTGGCGTGCGTCTGGCGGAACTGCACAATAAGGGTTACCGCTGGCAGCATGAGGCGGTTATTGCCTTTGCCGCGCCGCAGCGCGCCTTCGAGCTGACGCTGGAGGAAGCGGAGGAATGGTATCGCGGACGCGACGTCTATCCGCAAACCCCGCCAGCGCAGGATGAAGCCATTGTCACCTTCCAGGGCGTGCCGCTGGGCCTGGCCAAGCGCGTCGGCTCCCGTCTGAAGAACAGTTACCCGCGCGAGCTGGTACGCGATGGGAAACTTTTTGCCGGCAAGGTGTGACGCCGCGCAAAAAATACGCACTTTTTGACTGGCGGTTTTCCCCCCATTGACTACGCTGAAAAATGACGGCCGCAACTGGTCGTACCACAACTCAGCTAAAAAAATGGGGTGAAGCGATGAGTAAAACCAATGTCCGCATCGGCGCGTTTGAGATAGACGATGCCGAACTGCATGGTGAACATCAGGGTGAGCGAACGTTAAGCATTCCCTGCAAATCCGATCCAGATTTATGTATGCAGCTTGACGCCTGGGATGCCGACACCAGCGTTCCCGCGATTCTCAATGGTGAACATTCCGTCCTCTACCGTAAACATTACGACCGCCAGTCCGATGCCTGGGTCATGCGCCTTGCCTGACGCCAATGAACCCGTCGCCTGAGACGGGTTATTTATTTCCCCGTCCCGCCGTCATCCCCTACACTAAACAGTATGTCCCCCCGAACATGAGGCCAGGATGTTTGCCTTAGTGTTGTTTATTTGCTATCTGGATGGCGGCTGCGAGGACATTGTGGTGGACGTCTACCGCGAGGAAACGCAGTGCCTGGTGGCAATGGAAGATCAGCGGATCCGCCACGGCGGCTGCTACCCGATAGAAGATTTTATTGACGGCTTCTGGCAACCCGCCAGCGAATACAGTGACTTTTAGTCTGCCGACTGCAGCGCCACCAGCGTCAGCGTGCCGCCGAACACAGCGCCGGTGTCAATATAGTGTTGATTGTCGGAGTCATAACGCGCGCGAAGCGGCGTATGGCCAAACCAGAAATGGTCAGCCCCGGCGATAGCGCCATGACGCCCGGCCAGATGTTCACTCAGACGATGGCGGCTCCACAGGACCCGCTGGGGATCCACCGGCTGCTGCCAGCGATAGACCGGCGCCGGATAATCGGCATGGGCGATCACATGCCGCACTTTTGCGCACTCCACTTCAATAATCAACGGCAGCCGCTGACAGCGCGCCAGCAGGCGATCGACGTCATCCCGCTGCCGCACGTTGCTCCGGGCGTACCAGTCGCCGCCGTTCATCTGCCAGAGCGTCATATCTCCGCTCTCAAGCGCCTCGAGCGCCATCTGCTCATGATTCCCGCGCACGGCCCGGAACCAGCGGCTGCGCAACAGGCCGAGACAGTCAGCGCTTTGCGGCCCGCGATCGATCAGATCGCCCACCGAGATCAGCAGATCGGCCCAGGGATCAAAGCGCAGTCGGCGCAGGCGCGCCATCAGCAGCGCAAAGCAGCCATGCAGATCGCCCATCAGCCAGATATTACGCCAGTCTCTGCCATTAATACGCTGATACATATAATTACCTCTCTGCTGTAATTATAGGTAATTCCAGCTTATAGCCGCTGTTTTTTATTTACACCTCAATCGATTTTAAACAAACGGCAAATATAGTCGGCCAGAGGATTAAGCTTATCAGCGCCTCGTTTTAAAATAGCAGGAAATAACAACGAGGTGTTTATCGTGACAGACAATAGCCTGCATTCATCCAGCGTGCTTACGCCGCGCTCGCATCTCATTGCCGATCTGGTGATGGGTAGATTAACACCCGCACCTATATGGCGGCAGAAAAATTACCGCTTTAAATTTCTGCTGCGCACGGCATTATTTTATAGCCCGACCAAAGCGATGCTGGAGGCGCTGAGCGCTCGTGACGATTTTAACCAGCTGCTGGCGGCGCAGACGACGCTGCCGGGGAAAGTGCACCGTCAATATCTAACGCGCGATCTCAACGCCTGGCAGCGGGCGATGGCGGTAATAAGCCATTATCGCTATGTCGATACCCTGCGCGGTTCCCGGCTGGCGCATGCCATGACCGCGGTGTGCGAGGTCCCGTTGCTGACGCTCAATGGAAAGGAAGAGCGCCAGTTTTCCCTCTCGGCCTCTTCGGCCGGGAAGGCCGAGCGTGAGGGTGAAACCACCCTGTGGCTGCGCGACAGCGATCATACCCTGCTGGCCAGCGCCACCTTCAGCGTGACCTGGGATGGCGAAGCCTGGCAACTGATCATCGGCGGCTTGCAGGGACCGCGACGCCACGTTTCTCATGAGGTGATCAAGCAGGCGACCCGCGCCTGCTACGGTCTGTTCCCGAAGCGCCTGCTGCTGGAGTTTATCTGGCTGCTGGCCGCTCGCAGCCATATCGCAGCGATTTACGGCGTTAGCGATAATGGCCATGTGTTTCGCGCCCTGCGCTATCGCCTGAGCAAGGGGCGCCATTTCCACGCCAGCTACGACGAATTCTGGCAATCCATCGACGGCAAGCCGGAAAGCCCCTGGCGCTGGCAGCTACCGCTGCGTCTGGAAAGAAAACCGCTGGAGAGCATCGCCAGTAAAAAACGGGCCGAATACCGGCGTCGATTCCAGCTGCTGGATCAGCTGGCGGAGCAGGTGGCAATATTGACGCAGCCACTGCCGGGCGAGTAATTTCACGATCAGTGAACTCGTCCCGTCACGCGGCGTTTGCTTATTATGTGCTTATTTCGCTACTATCATGGTCCCCGCAGACCACTGGATAGTCGTTAGCATGATGAGTAAAACCGAAATTTTCCTGCTGATTATTCTCGCGGTCGTCCTGCTGGGCAGCATATGGTTTATTTTCAGCGATGAAATTTGGCTTCTACTCTGCTATCTGGAAAGTCAGATATTTCCCACCTTCAGCGTTCCGGAATAATACCGGACGCTCGGAACTACGCCCCTCAATATTATTTCCCGCCCTTTCGTGGGGCGCGGACGGCTAATCGCATGAATTGCCAAATCAATAAGGTTTTGTTTATTCTATTTATCATACAAATATGTATACTAGCAGCCTTCCGATGTTGGCCCGCCAGTTAACCTGCACGCCGGGCCTGTTTAGGTGCAGGTTTTTTCTTTTCCTCTCCCCTCGCTTACGGTTCCGCCTTCCCCATACCGTTCTTCCGCAGGATGCAATTTGTGTGTAAATGAATTGTGTATGCTAAAAACGGTGTGCTATAACGGGACATCCAGAGGCCAGCCTGGTGATTGACTGAATTGACTGACAGGATGTCGCTGGTGATCGCGAAAGCAGACAGATTAAGATAAAAAGAGACCGAATACGATTCCTGTATTCGGTCCAGGGAAATGGCTCTTGGGAGAGAGCCGTGCGCTAAAAGTTGGCATTAATGCAGGCTAAGTCGCCTTGCACTATAAGAATAGTTTAACGCGTCAGCTTTTCCAGTCTGCGGCCAATGTGGCCGAATAATTCCTGGAAAAGTGGGCGCTGCCAGCCAAAAAACCGCCACTGCCGTTGTCCGGCAAGGGCGGTTTTTTTTATGCTATTACAGCGAGATAGCGCGAAAATCTAGCAGAGCTTCTGCGCGCGCTCGATAAACGGCGCGAGGCTCATTTTTTGCCCCGGGTGCTGCGGATCGTCGATCTGGATCACTGAGATCGGCTGGGCGGTGGTTTTGCCGGCTTTGACCTGCTGCTCAGCCACCTCATTGAGCGGATACTGGACCAGGGTGCTCGGGTTGATAGCGTAAAGGGCATTGCCCGGACGACAGGTCAACATCACCTCTTCACGGTTGAACGCCCAGCTCTCCTTCCCTACCTCAAAGCGGCTCACGGTGATAATTTGCGGCGCCGCCAGTGCAGCGCCGGAGCTTGCCAGTAACAACATGGTCAGAACAATTTTTTTCATGATTTTGCCAGTTAATTCAATAAGGTTCCCAGGTGGCAAACAGACTGACGGCCAGCAGCGCCAGCGCGCCCAGCCCTATCTCAGCCTGCGTGGTTCGCAGGATCAGACTTTCCGCCCGCGAACCGCTTGCCGACATGCGCGGTACCAGAACATACCTGTTCACTAACGCAATTACCACCATCCCGGCCACCAGCGCACATTTGATCAACAGCAGACGTCCCCAGGGCGATGCGCCAATCATCCCTCCCTGGATCAACAGCGCATTGATCGCCCCGCTGGCAAGGGTGCCGGCGACGGCCAGATGCCCGTAACGTGAAAAGCGCGCCATGGTATAGACCGCGGCCTGCCGCCAGCGCCCCTGCGCCAGGCGCAGGCAATAGATAAAGGGCAACAGGCCGCCGAACCAGCTGGCAACGCAGAAGAGGTGGACAGCATGATTAGTCCGCTGCAGGGCGCCGAGTAAACCATCATGCATGGCGGCATGCCCTACCCCAGCGGAAAGCAGCAGCTGGGCCGCCAGCAGGGCCACCAGCTGGCGAGCGCCATGTCGGGGACGGATCCACACTACGGCGAGGGCGATCCACGCCAGCAGGATCTGCCAAATCCACACCCCGCCGAAGCGGGTGCCCGCCACCGCCTGCCAGACGGCGGGTTGCCAGACATCTGCCCAGCCGTCGCCCATCAATCCCCCCTGCAGCAGATACAGCGCCAGGGTAGAGAGGGCGCCGATCAGCAGCAGCGGGCGCAGCAGCGGATAGAAGCGCAGCATCAGTACGCGTCGCAGCGGCACCGGCGCCCACCAGGCGCCATACAGCACGCAGCCAAAAGCCAGCATCAGGGTGATAAAGTGCCCAAAGCGCAGAGTAATGTAGAGCCCGGTCAGCATCGCTTACTTCACGCTAAAGGTGTATTGCCCTTTGGTTTTATGGCCATCCACTGAGACCACATGCCAAGCCACAGTGTATTCTCCCGGCGGCAAGGTTTCCGCTACAGGCACGGTGACCTGGGCGGGGTTGTCGGCGCTGCGGGTCAGTTTGCCGGTGGCTACCGCATGCTGCTGTGGACCGGTGACGGTCACGCCGCTGAACGCGGGTTCAATGCCTTCGGAGAAACTGAGCGTCAACGTCTGCGGGGAGGCCGCCAGCTGCGCTCCGGCGGCGGGGATCTGCTGCTGCAGGTGAGCGTGGGCGAGCGCGCCCGCCGCGGTTAATAGCCCGGCAAACGCAACGGAGAGGCGCAATGCGCGTCCAGCAAGAAGTCGCATATTCGTCATTCCCTTTTGTTATGTCTGTAGCACAGAGAATAACCCTGTATAATGGCAGAGTCGAGCCGGGCGTCAGGCCCTGACCGGGTTTACAAGCAGAGTGGAGTGTATGATGGAAAGAAATCTGGCCAAAATTTCGCAAGATGAGATGGATAAAGTTAACGTCGATCTCGCCGCCGCCGGCGTCGCCTTTAAAGAGCGGTATAATATGCCGGTGGTCGCTGATTTGGTCGAGCGTGAACAGCCCGCCCATCTGCGCGACTGGTTCCGCGAACGGCTGATCGCCCATCGGCTGGCCTCCGTTTCACTGTCCCGCCTGCCCTGGGAGCCGAAACAGAAATAATGCCTACTTGCCTCCTCGCCGTCGGTTGGCAAGCCCGGCCAATTACTTTACGCTTATTGTTTTGCTCTGGAGCGAGCCATGCTGCGCGTCATTGATACCGAAACCTGCGGACTGCAGGGGGGCATCGTTGAAATCGCCTCGGTCGACATTGTCGACGGGCAAATCACCAATCCCATGAGTCATCTGGTGCGTCCTGACCGCCCCATCAGCCCGCAGGCGATGGCTATCCACCGGATTACCGAAGAGATGGTCGCCGATAAGCCGTGGATTGAGGAGATTATTCCGCACTATCATGGCAGCCCGTGGTACGTCGCGCATAACGCCAGCTTCGATCGTCGGGTGCTACCGGAGATGCATGGCGAGTGGATCTGTACGATGAAGCTGGCCCGCCGGCTGTGGCCGGGGATCAAATACAGTAATATGGGGCTCTATAAATCACGCAAGCTGAACGTGGCCACGCCGCCGGGGCTGCATCACCACCGGGCGCTGTATGACTGCTATATCACCGCTGCGCTGCTGCTGGATATCATCAACGTTTCCGGCTGGACGCCTGACGAAATGGCCGATATCACAGGTCGGCCGGCGCTGCTCACCACCTTTACCTTCGGCAAATATCGCGGTAAAGCCGTCGCCGAGATTGCTGAAAACGATCCAGGCTATCTGCGCTGGTTATTCAACAATCTCGACCGCATGAGCCCCGAACTGCGCCTCACGCTCAAGCATTACCTTGGGGAATAGCCCCTACACTGCCGCTTTCCCCGGCAGTGTCCCCTGCGCCAGGGCGATGAAAAAGGCGTACTCCAGCGCCACCCCCTCATAGCTTTTAAAACGCCCGGACTTTCCGCCATGCCCGGAGTCCATATCGGTGCAAAGCAGCAGCAGGTTATCGTCGGTTTTCAGTTCACGCAGTTTTGCCACCCACTTCGCCGGCTCCCAGTATTGCACCTGGGAATCGTGCAGCCCGGTGGTCACCAGCATATGCGGATACGCCTGCGCCTTCACGCCGTCGTAGGGGCTGTAGCTTTTCATGTAGTGGTAATAGGTTTCATCCTGCGGGTTCCCCCACTCTTCAAATTCGCCGGTCGTCAGCGGAATGGTTTCATCCAGCATCGTGGTTACCACGTCGACGAACGGCACCTGGGCTATCACGCCGTGGAACAGCTCTGGACGCTCGTTAACGGCCACCCCCATCAGCATCCCGCCGGCGCTGCCGCCCATGCCATAGCAGAGCCGCGGGTCGCCGTACCCCTGAGCCAGCAGCGCGTCGCAGACGTCGAGATAGTCGTTAAAGGTATTTTTCTTACACAGGAATTTACCGTCCTCATACCACTGCTGACCCAGCTCGCCGCCGCCGCGGACATGGGCGATGGCGTAGACAAAGCCGCGGTTGAGCAGGCTCAGCCGACTGGCGCTGAAATCGGCATCGATACTCTCGCCATACGAGCCATAGCCATAGACCAGCAGCGGATTGCTCCCTTTACGAAAATGGTCGCGATGGTAGACCAGCGAGACCGGGACTTCGACGCCATCGCGGGCGGTCACCCACAGGTGCTCGCTCTGATAGCAGCGGGTGTCCAGCCCCTTCACCTCCTGCTGCTTGATCACCCGTCGTTCGCCGGTATCCATATCCAGTTCAAACAGGGTGTCGGGCGTCGTCATCGAGGAGTAGCCGTAGCGCAGGCGCGACGTTTCGGGCTCCGGATTATAGGCAAGCCAGGTGACATAGGCCGGATCGTCAAAGGCGATCCCCACCACCTCCCGGGTCTTGCGGTTAATCTGCCGCAGACTGGTCAGGCCGCGCTGACGCTCCTCGACGACCAGCCAGTCGGTAAACAGGGTAAATCCTTCAAGCATCACGTCGTGACGCGGCGGGATCAGCGTGGTCCACTGATCTTCATCGCGTAGCACGGTACGATAGAGACCAAAATTCTTCCCGTCCCGGTTGGATCGCAGATAGAAGGCGTGCTGATAGTGATCGAGGCTATATTCATGATCTTTACGCCGCGGCAGGAAGCAGACCGGCTCAGCGTCTGGCAGTTCGGCGTTGAGCAGCAGTACTTCGCTGGTGGTGGCGCTGGAGAGATAAATCACCACGAACTGCTGGGATGTGGTTTTATGCACGCTGACGTAGAAGGTCTCATCTTTTTCCTCGTAGACCAGCACGTCGCTCTGCGCCGGCGTCCCGACGGTGTGGCGCCAGACCTGATAAGGAAGCAGCGTGGTGGGATGTTTACGCACGTACCACACAAAGCGTGAATCGTTGCTCCAGGCAAAGCCGGAGGTGACATTTTCCAGGGTCTCCGGATACCACTCGCCGTTGCTGAGGTCGCAAAAACGCAGACCGTACTGGCGACGGGAGAGATAATCTTCCGCCACCGCCATCAACTGGTTGTTGGGCGCAATACCCAGCCCGCCCAGGGTGTAAAACTCGCTCTTTGCCGCCCGCTGGTTGGCATCAAGCAGGATCTCCCACTCGTCCCACTCTTCTTTCAGCACCGACTGTCGCTGGTAGATAGCGTATTCGCAGCCCGGCTCATACACCTGCCGGTAGCGAAAGCCGTTTTTACTATAGGGGGCAGAGACTTCCCGCTGCGGAATGCGGTCGATAATCTCTTTCAGCAGACGCTCCTGCAGGCTGAGCTGCGAATCCATCACTTGCTTGCCGTAGGCGTTTTCCGCGTGCAGATATTCCAGCACATCAGGCCGCGCGCGTTCATCGTCGCGCAGCCAGTAATAGTTATCGATGCGTGTATCGCCATGCAAGGTCATGGCGTGAGGGATCCGTTTGGCTTTAGGTGGCATGTTATTCTTCTGCTGCTTTTTCGTGACACAAGAGCATTCAGGCCGCAGGGTGGCGCCTGAATGATGACGTGTCTATAAGGGTGGCAAAAGACGCGGGCGATGCAAGCGAAACGTGATAATTTAAACGCTTAGCGCCTGTTTTTGTGACTGGATGTCCTGTTCGATGTCGGCCCGGACATCTTTTGGCAACGCCAGAGCCTCACCCAGGGCGTTGAGATAGCTGCGCTCCATAAAGTGGTCGATATCAATCACCGCGCAGCTGACGTAGTAGATCTCCAGCGCCTCCTGCGGGTCAACGATGCCCTCGGCGAGACGCTGCGGATCCAGCGGCTGAGCCAGCGCCTGGTCAATCAGCACCCGGGCCTGCACGTCAATATTGGCCTCCCGAAGCTGGGCTTCAATCCTCGCCCGCTCGTGATCGTCGATATGACCATCGCTTTTGGCGGCAAACACCAGGGCGGTGATCAACCGCACGCTGCGCGGATCGACCTCCGTCGGCGCCGCAGCCGTCTCGGGTGTCGGAGCGGGCGTGTTCTGAGCGCGCATTTTCTGCTGATACTTGTTCCACAATACGGTACCCGCCACCGCCCCACCGCCAGCCAGCAGCGCGCTGGTGCCATATTTCGCCAGCAGCTTGCGTGACGATTTGCTGGCCACCAGCAGCCCCGCCAGCCCGCCGATGGCGCCGGGCAGCAGGGCGCTCCCTTTTGACGACTCGCCGGACGGCGACGCGCCCTGCTGTCCGAGCAGCGACTGCAGTTGATTTAGCCAGTTAGCCATGGTTTTCCTCTCAGGTGACAAACACTGTTATCAGCCTAAACGACGCGATGTCAGGAAATGTTAGACATGGCTAAAGATGCGCAAAGGTGCGCGCGGCGGCGGCACCGGGTCCAGCCGACCGACCGACCGACCGACCGACCAACCGACCAACCGACCAACCGACCAACCGACCAACCCATCAGCCCATCAGCCCATCAGCCCATCAGCCCATCAGCGGCTGACCGCCAGCCATCAGGCCGCTTTGGCTTTCCGCGTTTTGGCAGCTGGCGCGGCGGCCTCTTCCGCCGGGGAAGCCTCAGCGTCCGTTGACGGCGCGGGCGCATCGTGCGCAGTCGCATCCTGCTCCGGCAGTCTGCCGGCGCGCAGAATATGCTGCAGCGCCTCTTTACGCTCCGCCAGCCACATCGCCATGGTATCGCGCTGGGCATCGTCCATTTCCAGCGGCGATGCTACCAGCCAGTCATTCAGCACCTCTGCCAGATCGAGCATTTTGTCGTAAGCGTCGGCCTCTTTTTTGCTGGCAAAAGACATTTTTTCCTCACCTTCGCGGATCACTACATATTTAATTTCAACCGCCATGCTGCAGCCTCTTAGAACTGTATTTTTATACAGTATAGCAAATTTCCCTTCCGGACTCAACTCACGCGCATAAAGACAGACGCAAACGTTTTCGTTTATAATCGACCGCATCTTTTTTTACTGCGGAAGAGAGTTATGACTGTATTAGGCACCGCGCTGCGCCCGGCAGCCACCAAAGTTATGCTGTTAGGCTCCGGCGAGCTGGGTAAAGAAGTCGCCATCGAATGTCAGCGTCTGGGCATTGAAACTATCGCCGTCGACCGCTACCCCGATGCCCCGGCGATGCAGGTCGCCCACCGCGCCCACGTCATCAATATGCTGCACGGCGAAAGCCTGCGCGCGCTGATCGAACAGGAAAAACCCGATTACATCGTGCCGGAGATCGAAGCTATCGCCACCGATACCCTGGTCGAACTGGAGCAGGCCGGGCAGAAAGTGGTCCCCACGGCGCGGGCAGCGAAGCTCACCATGAACCGCGAAGGCATACGCCGTCTGGCGGCCGAAGAGCTGCAGCTCCCCACCTCCAGCTACCGTTTCGCCGACAGTGATGAAGCCTTCCGCGCGGCGGTAGCGGAGATCGGCTTGCCGTGCATCGTCAAGCCGGTGATGAGCTCCTCCGGTAAAGGTCAGAGCTTTATCCGCTCGGCTGACCAGCTCAGCGAAGCCTGGCGCTACGCCCAGCAGGGCGGCCGCGCCGGCGCCGGGCGGGTGATCGTCGAAGGGGTGGTGAATTTCGACTTTGAAATCACCCTGCTCACCGTCAGCGCCGTCGATGGCGTGCATTTCTGCGCCCCGGTCGGTCATCGTCAGGAAGATGGCGATTATCGTGAATCCTGGCAGCCGCAGCAGATGAGTGACCTGGCCCTTGAACGCGCGCAGAATATCGCCCGTAAGGTGGTGCTGGCGCTGGGAGGGCATGGCCTGTTCGGGGTAGAGCTGTTCGTTTGCGGCGATGAGGTGATCTTCAGCGAAGTCTCCCCGCGCCCGCACGACACCGGAATGGTGACGCTTATTTCGCAGGATCTCTCGGAATTCGCCCTGCACGTTCGCGCCTTTCTTGGATTGCCCGTCGGCGCTATCCGCCAGTATGGTCCGGCCGCTTCCGCGGTGATCCTTCCGCAGCTGACCAGTCAGAACGTCAGCTTCGGCCAGCTGCAGTCGGCCGTCGGAGCTGGCCTGCAGCTGCGTCTGTTCGGCAAGCCGGAGATTGACGGCACCCGTCGTCTGGGGGTGACCCTCGCCGTCGCCGATTCGGTGGAAGAGGCTGTGACGCGGGCTAAAACCGCCGCCGCGGCGGTTATCGTCGAGGGGTAAAGACAAAAAAACCCGGTCGCGTTGCCGCTGACCGGGTTGTTGACCTTGAGGCGCGGTTTACTTCGCGCCTTCCACCGCTTCACGCGCCAGGGTGGTGATGCGATCGTAGTCGCCAGCTTCCAGGGCGTCGGCCGGCACCAGCCAGGAGCCCCCGATGCACAGCACGCTGTTCAGCGCCAGGTAATCACGGTAGTTAGCCGGGGAGATACCGCCGGTCGGGCAGAAACGAATGTGACCGAACGGACCCGCAATCGCCTGCAGCGCTTTCACGCCGCCGTTGGCTTCTGCCGGGAAGAATTTAAACTCTTTCAGACCGTACTGCATGCCCAGCATCAGCTCGGAGACGGTGCTGATCCCCGGGATCAGCGGAATAGTGCCGTCTTCGGTCGCCGCTTTCAGCAGAGATTCGGTCAGCCCCGGGCTGATAGCGAACTGCGCGCCGGCTTCTGTTACCGCTTTCAGCTGCTCGACGTTGGTGACGGTGCCCGCGCCGACAATCGCGTCCGGCACTTCTTTAGCAATCGCGCGGATCGCCTCCAGGGCGCACTCGGTGCGCAGAGTCACTTCCAGGACGCGCACGCCGCCCGCGACCAGCGCTTTCGCCATCGGTACCGCGTGTTCCAGCTTTTTCACTACGATAACCGGGACAACCGGACCGGAGGTGAGGATTGCTTCTGCTGTTGTTTTCCAGTTTTTCATCAGGATTTTCTCTCGCCAGATCTACAAATTAAATCGTCTTAAAAAGTGATGCAGGTTGCGCCCTGCTCCGCGCCAGAGAGCTTCTCACGCAGCGCCCCAAACATCTCCCGACCGGTACCTACGCGCGACGCGCTGAGGTCAGGGATATGCGGCTGACGCGCCGCCAGTTCGGCATCGTCCACCAGCAGCGTCAGTTCCCCCGTCTGCCCGTTCACGCGAATAAGATCGCCATCGCGCACTTTCGCCAGCAACCCACCATCATAGGCTTCAGGCGTGACATGGATGGCTGACGGGACTTTACCGGAGGCGCCAGAGAGTCGGCCATCGGTCACCAGCGCTATTTTGAAACGGCGGTCCAATAATACACCAAGTGGCGGCATAAGTTTATGTAATTCTGGCATCCCGTTCGCTTTTGGCCCCTGATGACGGACCACCACCACGCAGTCTTTGTCCAGCAGACCCGCTTCAAAGGCCGGCAACACGTCGTGCTGGCTCTCGAACACCACCGCCGGCGCCTCGATCACCTGGTTCTCAGCCGGGACTGCCGAGGTTTTCATGACCGCGCGGCCCAGGTTACCGCTCAGCACCTTGGTGCCGCCGTGACGGGAGAACGGTTTCTCGAATGTCGCGATGACCTGATCGTCAAGCGGCGCCGTCGCCCCTTCCCGCCAGTCCAGCTCGCCGTTGTTGAGCCACGGCTCGAGGGTGTAGCGCGACAGACCGAAGCCAGCGACGGTGTGAACGTCCTCATGTAGCAGGCCGCCTTTCAGCAGCTCGCGCACCAGAACCGGAACGCCGCCCGCCGCCTGGAAATGGTTGATATCCGCCGGACCGTTGGGGTAGAGGCGCGCCAGCAGCGGTACCACGTCTGACAGGTCGGAGAAATCATCCCAGTTAATGATAATGCCCGCCGCGCGGGCCATCGCCACCAGGTGCATAGTGTGGTTGGTGGAGCCGCCGGTCGCCAGCAGCGCCACAATGCCGTTGACCACCACTTTTTCGTCAAACATTTTGCCCAACGGCATCCACTCGTTGCCATTGCCGGTCATGCGGGTGACCTGGCGCGCGGCGGCGGCGGTCAGCGCTTCCCGCAGCGGAGCATCCGGATGGACAAAGGACGAGCCCGGCAACTGCATGCCCATAAACTCCACCACCATCTGGTTGGTGTTCGCCGTACCGTAGAACGTACAGGTTCCCGGCGCGTGGTAAGAAGCGGCTTCGGACTCCAGCAGCGCCATGCGGTCAACTTTGCCCTCCGCGTACAGCTGGCGAATGCGAACCTTTTCTTTATTAGGCAGGCCGCTGGCCATCGGACCGGAGGGAATAAAGACCGACGGCAGGTGGCCGAATGAGAGCGCGGCCATGGTCAGTCCGGGCACAATTTTATCACACACGCCGAGGTACAGAGCGCCATCGAACATGTTATGCGACAGGCCGATGGCCGCGGACATGGCGATCACTTCGCGACTCAGGAGAGAGAGCTCCATGCCGTCCTGTCCCTGGGTCACGCCATCGCACATCGCCGGCACGCCGCCGGCCACCTGACCGACCGCATTGGCGCTGTGCAGCGCTTTGCGAATGATATCCGGGTAGTGTTCATAGGGCTGGTGCGCGGACAACATATCGTTGTAGGAGGTGATGATGGCGATGTTGTTGCGCAACATGCTTTTCAGAGAGGCTTTGTCGTCGGCCTGACAGGCCGCGAAACCGTGAGCCAGATTGCCGCAGGCCAGTTGCGCACGATGCACGGTGTCGGTTTTGGCCTGGTTAATCCTTGCGAGGTAAGCCGCGCGGGTATCACGCGACCGTTCGATAATGCGATTTGTTACCCGTAATATTGTCGAATTCATAAAGGCTCCTCAAAATTTTATCTGTCCGGCCGCTGCGAGATGACGTGTTTTGGTGCCCGAAGCCACCAACACCAGCGCTCAGGGGCAAAATATCTGAAGGCAGTGTAATAAAAAAAGCCCCGTGGGTGAATCCTCACGGGGCTTAAAAGATTAAAAAGCGTGCGACTTTCTGCGTCAGATCATGTTACCGGTAAAATAACCCTGACGGATAAGATCGCGAGCTTACTCAAACTCGTTCCACGAGCGTCCATCGCGGGTGATCATGGCCACCGAGGCCACCGGTCCCCAGGTCCCGGCCTGATACGGTTTCGGCGCATCGCGGTCGGCCGCCCAGGCTTCGGTGATGGAGTCCACCCACTTCCATGCCTCTTCCACTTCATCGCGGCGGACGAACAGCGCCTGGATACCGCGCATGGTCTCGAGCAGCAGACGTTCATAGGCATCGGCCAGATGCGTCTGGTTGAAGGTTTCGGAGTAGCTCAGATCCAGCTTGGTGATCTGCAGGTTGTGCTTATGGTCGAGGCCCGGCACTTTGTTCAGGACCTGGATATCCACCCCTTCGTCCGGCTGCAGACGAATGGTCAGCTTGTTCTGCGGCAGCTCCTGCCAGGTTTCTTTAAACAGGTTCAGCTCCGGCGTTTTGAAGTAAACCACCACTTCGGAACATTTGGTTGGCAGACGTTTGCCGGTACGCAGATAGAACGGTACGCCAGCCCAGCGCCAGTTATCGATATCAACGCGGATCGCCACGAAGGTTTCGGTGTTGCTGGTTTTGTTCGCCCCCTCTTCTTCGAGGTAGCCTGGCACTTTTTTGCCCTGGGCAAAGCCGGCGGTGTACTGGCCGCGAACGGTTTTCTCACGCACATTGGAGCGGTCAATACGGCGCAGGGATTTCAGCACCTTGACCTTTTCATCACGGATGCTATCGGCGCTGAGATCGGACGGCGGCGACATGGCAATCATGCACAGGATCTGCAGCAGGTGGTTCTGGATCATGTCGCGCATCTGTCCGGCCTGGTCGAAGTACCCCCAGCGCCCTTCAATGCCTACCTCTTCCGCGACGGTGATTTCCACATGATCGATGGTACGGCAGTCCCAGTTATTGACGAACAGAGAGTTGGCAAAGCGCAGCGCCAGCAGGTTGAGGACTGTCTCTTTTCCGAGGTAATGGTCGATACGGTAGACCTGGCACTCTTCAAAAAACTCGCCGACCTGATCGTTGATTTCCCGCGAGGTTTCCAGCGAGGTGCCCAGCGGTTTTTCCATAACCACGCGCGCAGGCTTGGCATTGAGCTTCGCTTCGCCCAGACCTTTACAGATGGCGCCAAAGGTGCTCGGCGGCATGGCGAAATAGTTGATGGTGACGCGATTCTTTTGGTCCAGCATGTCACCCAGGCGGGTGAAGCCGCTGGTGTCATTGACGTCAAGATTACAGAACTCCAGGCGGCCGCTCAGGGAATCCCACAAACCTTCATCAATTTTTTCCTTCATGAAGGTTTCCAGCGCTTCGCGCACCACTTTGGTGTAAGCCGCTTTATCCCAGTCGGCACGGCCGACGCCAATGATCCGGGTGTCGGCGTGGATCTGGCCCGCCTTTTCAAGCTGATACAGGGAAGGCAACAATTTACGCCGCGCCAGGTCGCCCTTCGCGCCGAAAATGACCAGGTCGCATGCCTGGGCCGTTTGCGTTACCGCCATGTCATTCTCCTCAGTTGATAGTCTGGTGCTTTTGCCAGGCTATATTTGTAATTTTCTTACACTGCACTGTACTGTGTTTACCTGTTTCCCGAAAGCCTTCCCCTCCGTTTGCAGCGGGAAAACCGCACAGGGTGAAAACATTCGGCGATGATTTAGGCATCTGGCTGATATTGTTCGTTGTTTGTACCTGTTTCAGGTCAGTAAAATACGACTCTGATCATGTAATGAAAAAAAACAACATTTTTTCCCGTCATTCCTCACCGCTTGCGCTTGCGGAGGGGTATATTCTTGCTAAAACGCCCGATGATTTCACCCATTAATGAAATCGTTTCCATTGATGAGCGCCCTGTTACTAATGAACATGCTGGAAAAAATCCAGTCCCGACTGGAACACCTTAGCAAATCTGAACGCAAAGTGGCGGAAGTGATCCTTGCCACCCCCGCGCAGGCCATTCATTCGAGCATCGCCGCCCTCGCCCTTGAGGCCGGAGTGAGCGAACCGACCGTCAATCGCTTCTGCCGTAGTCTCGAAACCCGCGGCTTTCCTGACTTCAAACTGCATCTCGCCCAGAGCCTTGCGCACGGCACGCTCTATGTTAACCGCAATGTTGATGAAGACGACAGCGTTGAGTCATACACGGGAAAAATATTTGAATCGGCCATGGCGAGTTTAGATCAGGTCCACCATTCTCTCGACATGTCGGCGGTGAATCGTGCGGTGGATCTGCTGACTCAGGCAAAAAAAATCGCCTTTTTCGGCCTCGGCTCCTCGGCGGCGGTCGCTCATGACGCGATGAACAAATTTTTCCGCTTTAACGTGCCGGTCATCTATTCCGACGACATTGTCCTGCAACGCATGAGTTGTATGAATTGCGATGACGATGATGTGGTGGTGATTATCTCACATACCGGAAGAACCAAGAGCCTGGTAGAGCTGGCGCAGCTGGCGCGTGAAAACGATGCCATGGTGATCGCTCTCACCTCCCCCGGCTCGCCGCTGGCCCGGGAAGCCACGCTGGCCATTACCCTGGATGTGCCGGAAGATACCGACATCTATATGCCGATGGTCTCGCGTCTGGCCCAGTTGACCGTCATTGACGTGCTGGCGACAGGCTTTACCCTGCGCCGGGGGGCAAAATTCAGAGATAACTTGAAGAGGGTCAAGGAAGCGCTGAAGGAATCGCGTTTTGATAAAGAACCGTTCGTACCCAGTGATAATCAATAAAAGTTGATAACAAGCAGTACCCCATTACACCTTCGATAACGATCCGGCTGTGCGACGTTGCAGGCTGGCGCTACCGAATCCATGTTCACGCAACACCAAAGTTGTATCAGTCAACGGAGTATTACATGTCCAGAAGGCTTCGCAGAACCAAAATCGTTACTACCTTAGGCCCGGCAACTGACCGCGATAACAACCTGGAAAAAGTTATCGCCGCGGGCGCAAACGTAGTGCGTATGAACTTCTCTCACGGCACCCCGGAAGATCATCAGCTCCGTGCCGATAAAGTGCGTGAGATTGCGGCAAAACTGGGCCGTCACGTGGCCATCCTCGGCGACCTCCAGGGACCAAAAATTCGCGTATCGACCTTCAAAGAAGGCAAAATTTTCCTCAACGTCGGCGACAAATTCCTGCTCGATGCCAACCTCGGCAAGGGCGAAGGCGATAAAGAGAAAGTCGGAATCGACTATAAAGGCCTGCCGGCGGACGTCGTGCCTGGCGATATCCTGCTGCTCGACGATGGTCGTGTGCAGCTGAAAGTCCTCGAAGTTCAGGGGATGAAAGTCTTCACTGAAGTGACCGTTGGTGGCCCGCTGTCCAATAACAAAGGGATCAACAAGCTCGGCGGCGGCCTGTCTGCCGAAGCGCTGACCGACAAAGACAAGGCCGATATCGTCACCGCCGCTAAAATCGGCGTCGACTATCTCGCCGTCTCCTTCCCGCGCTGCGGCGAAGACCTGAACTACGCCCGTCGCCTGGCGCGCGATGCCGGCTGTGATGCGAAAATCGTCGCCAAAGTCGAGCGTGCGGAAGCCGTCTGCGATCAGGACGCCATGGACGACGTGATCCTCGCCTCCGATGTGGTGATGGTTGCCCGCGGTGACCTTGGCGTCGAAATCGGCGATCCGGAGCTGGTGGGCATCCAGAAAGCGCTGATTCGTCGTGCGCGTCAGCTGAACCGTTCCGTCATTACCGCCACCCAGATGATGGAGTCGATGATCACCAACCCGATGCCGACCCGTGCGGAAGTCATGGACGTGGCCAACGCCGTGCTGGATGGTACCGATGCCGTGATGCTCTCCGCGGAAACCGCTGCCGGCCAATACCCGTCCGAAACCGTGGCCGCGATGGCGCGCGTGTGTCTGGGCGCCGAAAAAATCCCGAGCCTCAACGTCTCCAAACACCGTCTGGACGTCCAGTTCGACAACGTGGAAGAAGCGATTGCTATGTCGGCGATGTATGCCGCCAACCACCTGAAAGGCATCACGGCTATCATCACCATGACCGAATCAGGCCGCACCGCGCTGATGACCTCGCGCATCAGCTCCGGTCTGCCAATTTTCGCTCTCTCCCGCCACGAGCGCACCCTGAACCTGACCGCCCTCTACCGCGGGGTGACGCCGGTGTTCTTCGACAGCCAGAATGACGGGGTGGCCGCTGCGCACGATGCCGTCAATCTGCTGCGGGACAAAGGCTACCTGGTCTCCGGCGATCTGGTGGTTGTTACCCAGGGTGACGTGATGAGCACCATCGGCAGCACCAACACCACGCGTATCCTCACCGTCGAGTAAGCCTCGGTGTCTACCTGCCAGCGATACGGCTGGCAGGTTTTTTTTTGCCCTCCGGCAGGCTACACCATCCAGCTCAGTAATAGCGTCGCGGCGATCACCGTCGACGCCCCGCCGATACGCGTCGCAATCTGTGCAAACGGCATCAATCCCATGCGGTTTGAGGCCGAGAGAATGGCCACATCCCCCGTTCCGCCTAACCCGCTGTGGCAGCTGGTGACAATGGCGGCTTCCACAGGATACATATTTAGACGTGAAGCGATAAAGAACCCGCTCAGCGCCATGGCAATGACAATTGAGCCGCACACCACGACGTAGCCAACGGAGAAGACCGATACCACGCTCTCCAGCGGTACATACAGCATGCCCAGGCCGATCATCAGCGGCCACACCAGCGCGGCGGAGACGAACTTGTAGCAGCTGTGCGCCCCCAGCTCCATCGCCGCCGGGATAACTTTGGTATATTTGCAGAATACCGCCGCCAGAATCATCAGCACCGGCCCCGGAATATGCACCACCTTCTCCAGCAGGCCGCCGACAATAAAAAAGGCGCAAATCATCAGCAACCCGGCGCCCATGAGCTGAAAATCGGTCGGCTGCGTACTCTGATTCTGCGCAAAGACGCTGTTATCTTCATGGCTGCGGATCAGTAGCCCGTTGCCGGACAGCGCCGGGCGACGGGCGCCCATGCGGGCCAGAAAGCCGGCGCAGATAATGGCGAAGATGTTACCCACCACCGCCGCCGGCGCCAGCTGGGCCACGTAGACATCAGGCGTCTGCCCGAGGATCGCCGAATAAGCCAGCGACAACGGCAGGATCCCTTCGCCAATGCCGCCGCCGATAATCGGCACAATGATAAAGAAGAAGGTGTGATACAGACTGTAGCCGAATAAGCTGCCCACCAGCAGGCCGGTGGCGATTGCCGCGCCGGTCCCAACCACCAGCGGGACAAACATGCGCACCATCCCCTGGATCAGAATCGTGCGGTTCATTCCCAGGATACTGCCGACCACCAGGCAGGCGATGACGAAATAGAGGAGATTGGCCTCCTTCATCAGCAAATGCACGGTATCGAGCGTATGCGCTTCAAACACGCCAAAGTAGACCAGCACTGAGGGCATCATCAAACACAAAATCGCCGGACCGCCAATATCTTTTAACACCGGCACCATGCGGCCAATTTTCGCCAGCGCGAACCCCAGGGTCATGATGACCGCTAGTCCGCCAATCATGTTTTTTGGCAACAACCCCGCGCCCGCGGAGAGCGCCACTATCGCGGCGATACCGATGAACAGCGTTAATGGCACAGCGCCGACTTCGATATTGGCGAAAAGTCGAGTCGCTTGCCCGTTCGGCAATGTTTTATCTATCGGTTGGTTGAGTGAATTATTTTTCATATTTTTACCTGAATAATAAAGAGGTCACGTAGGGTCAGGATGCAATATTAAAATTGCGCAGCACTATGAATTCAAAAGCGCTAAACGCCGTATCAACTAAATACACCGAAACGGTAACACAGGACTTTAAAACTAAAAACGACAACCGTATTAACGCTGTCGGCTTTGTGACTGAGCCATAAAGTTTATTTTAAGTAATTTAATTTATTATCACGAAGCTAAAGTTATCGTCCGCTAAAATAATAAACCCTGTTAATGCAACCCTATGATTTAATCCTCTTTTCCCTATTTGTAAGTAAAGTAGCCAAGGCGAAATTATTTAAAGCCAGATGACTGTGATGGCTATCACCTTTTAAATGTTAGGGGATCGTTAGATTGGCAGCACAACAAACCGATAATATATGTCAGGACCTTTTATGCCTTCACTGCTCTTGCAATCTCTTTTCCCGTTGGTATTTATCATGCTGCTCGGATGGCTTAGCGGCAAACTCGGCTATACCCGCCGTGAGGACGCCTCCGTTCTCGCCACGGTAGTTATCCGCTTTGCGCTTCCTTTTCATCTTTTTATCGGCGCATTACATACCAGCCCGGATAAAATAAAAAACTTCACCTTTATGGCGGTGCTGGTTATCGGTCTGATGGGGTCGTATTTTCTTACGCTACTGATCTCACGCTATGTTTTTCGTCATGATATTAAAACTAGCGCGATTCAGTCGCTGGTTTGCGCCTTCCCTGATATGGCCTACTTCGGCGCCCCCGTGCTGGCGGTGCTGATAGGTCCGGAGGGCTTTCTCGGGGTGCTTATCGGAAACCTGGTGACCAGCGTGTTGATGATCCCTCTGACCATCATCCTGATCCGCATGGGAGACCAGCCCGGAGACGCTGGGGCTCCCCAGCTCCACGCCGGGCAGTTGATCCTGCAAAACCTGCTGAAAGCCGTGAGAAACCCCATTGTCTGGATCCCCATTTCCGGAGTACTGCTCAGCCTGGCCGGGATCCAGCTGCCGCATCTGCTCAGCGTACCCGTTGAAATGGTGGGTAAAATCGCCGGCGGTCTGTCACTCTTCGCCCTTGGGCTGCTGTTTTACGGTGAACGTCCGACGGTCAATATTCAAACCTGCACCAACATCAGTATTAAAAACCTGATCCAGCCGGCCATGATGGCGCTGGCCGGGCTAGCCTTTGGGCTTAGTCATACCCTGATGCAACAGGTTATTATCATCGGCGCGACGCCTTCCGCTATCGCGGCAGGGATGTTTGCCCTGCGCAGCGATACCTATATTGAACCCGCCTCATCTTCTATTTTGCTGGGCACCGCCATCGGCGTGGTCACCGAAGGCGTCATGATTTATCTCATTTCGTAATCACGGAAATAAAATACCTAGACATCAGGCAACGTTTTAATTTGATATTCAGGAGTCATGTCATGTTAGCCACAGAAACCTTATACACCCCCTATAATGGTGCCGTCCTGCTGGAAAACCCGTTATTAAATAAAGGCCTCGCGTTTACGGAAAGCGAACGCACAGCGTTTAATCTTCAGGGACTGTTACCGCACAATGTGGAAACCATTGAAGAACAAACCGAGCGCGCATGGGGCCAGTTTTGCCAGTTCAAAAAAAGTATTTCGCGCCATATTTATCTCAGAAATATTCAGGACACCAACGAGACGTTATTCTATAACCTGCTGCGCAGCCATATGAAAGAGACGCTGCCGATTATTTATACCCCGACGGTGGGTGAAGCATGCGAACATTTTTCAGAAATATATCGCCGAGGACGCGGCCTGTTCATCTCCTGGCCCAACCGTCACCATATTGACGAGATGCTGCAGGGATTTTCCCGCAACGATATCAAAGTCATCGTGGTGACCGATGGCGAGCGTATTCTGGGGCTGGGCGACCAGGGGATTGGCGGGATGGGGATCCCCATCGGCAAACTCTCGTTATATACCGCCTGCGGGGGTATTCATCCGGCATCAACGCTGCCCATTATGTTAGATGTCGGTACCAACAATCCGCAGCATCTGGAAGATCCGCTGTATATGGGCTGGCGACATCCGCGCATCAGCGACGAGCAATACCTGGAGTTTATGGACATGTTTGTCCATGCCGTTCAACAGCGCTGGCCGAATGTCTTGCTCCAGTTTGAAGATTTTGCCCAAAAAAATGCCACGCGACTGCTCAACCGCTATCGACACCAGCTGTGCTGTTTTAACGATGATATTCAGGGAACCGCCGCCGTGACATCGGGGACGCTGATCGCCGCCGCTGCCGCCGCCGGGACGCCGCTCCGCGATCAGCGGGTGGTTTTCCTTGGCGGCGGTTCGGCCGGATGCGGCATTGCGGAAAAAATCATTGCGCTGATGGTGGATGATGGGCTCTCAGAGACGGAAGCACGCCGCCGCATCTTTATGGTTGACCGCTTTGGTCTGCTGACTGATCAGATGCCTAATCTGCTCGATTTTCAGCGCGAGCTGGTCACCCCCCGAGCCAGTATCGCCCACTGGGATACCGAGGCGGCCCAGCTGTCGCTGATGGATGTCGTACGCAACGTCCACCCTACCGTGCTGATCGGCGTGTCAGGCCAGCCGGGGCTGTTTAGCGAAGAGATAGTGAAAGAGATGCATCGGCACTGCCCGCGTCCGATTATTATGCCGCTCTCTAACCCCACTTCCCGGGCCGAGGCCCAGCCGAAGGATCTGCTGGAGTGGACTCGGGGTAGCGCGCTTATCGCCACCGGCAGCCCGTTCGACCCCGTCTTCTATGACGGCAAAACCTACGACATCGCCCAGTGCAATAACGCCTATATTTTCCCCGGTCTGGGGCTGGGGATCCTTGCCAGTAAAGCCGAGCGCGTCACCGAAGCAATGCTTATCACCTGCAGTAAAACGCTGGCCGCCCACTCGCCTCTGGCGACCCGCGAAACCGGCGGGTTGCTGCCGCCGGTAGAAGAGATCGAAATGATTTCCCGGGCCATTGCCGCTGATGTCGCCCGCGCGGCTCAGCAGGACGGCGTAGCGCCGCAGATTGACGAGGTGCAACTGGCGGCGAATATCGATAAAACCTTCTGGCGAGCGCGCTACACCGCGTATAAACGTTCGTCATTGTGATCGCTCATCTCGCGGGAAGCCGGCAGGCTTCCCGCCACTCGGGGGAACCACTCATGTTCAATGTGCTGATTGTCGATGATGATCCCATGGTGGCCGAACTGAACCAGTTATTTATCAGCCGGGTAGCTGATTTTCACTGCTGTGGAGTAGCGGCGACGATCGCCGACGCCAAAGCGATGCTAAGCCATCTGGCGCAGGTCGATCTGCTGCTGCTGGATGTCTATATGCACCAGGAGAGTGGCCTGGACCTGCTGCCAGCGCTTCGCGCTGAGGGGCGGAATATTGACGTCATCATGATGACGTCCGCTGCCGATGCGCTCACCGTCCAGACGGCACTGCGCTATGGCGTGGTTGATTACCTGATTAAACCGTTTCAGTTGTCGCGCTTTGAGGAGGCGCTGCGGACCTGGCGCAATAAACGCGATGCGAAGCAAGCGAAATCCTGCTACGCCCAGGCGGATATCGACACCCTGCTACGCCGCGGGGTTCTGCAACAGGACGGTCCCCGCCGCTTGCCGAAAGGGCTGACGCCGCAAACGCTTCGCCTGGTGTGCCGGTGGATAATCGCGCATCAGGCGCGGGATTTTTCAACCAATGAGCTGGCGGCGGCGCTGCAGATCTCCCGAGTATCGTGCCGCAAATACCTGATCTGGCTGGAGCAGATCAACGTGCTCTTCACCAGCAATCACTACGGCATCACCGGCCGCCCGGAGTATCGCTACCGGCTTGTGGCCGAGAGCGTGATGTTGCTGACGCAATATAGCCAGTGAGCCTGGAATGCCCACTGGCGCGCTTGCAGTCTACTTCTTAGGGTACAGCTCTTTGCGTTTGTAGGGCTCGATTTCACCCGGCTTGCGCGTCTTCAGCAGCTTCAGGATCCAGGTGTACTGCTCGGTGTGCGGCGTAACAAACACCTCCACCTCTTCGTTCATCCGCCGGGCGATTGTTGTATCGTCAGCGTCCAGCAGATCGTCCATCGGCGGGCGCACCAGCACCGTCAGGCGATGCGTCTTGCCATCGTAGACCGGGAACAGCGGAACGACGCGGGCGCGGCATACCTTCATTAAGCGGCCAATCGCCGGCAGGGTGGCCTTATAGGTAGCGAAGAAATCCACAAACTCGCTGTGCTCGGCGCCGTGATCCTGATCGGGCAAATAGTAGCCCCAGTAGCCCTGGCGCACCGACTGAATAAACGGTTTGATCCCGTCGTTGCGCGCATGCATCCGTCCGCCAAAACGACGACGCACGGTATTCCACACGTAATCGAAGACCGGGTTGCCCTGGTTGTGGAACATCGCCGCCATCTTCTGCCCGCCGGAGGCCATCAGCATCGCCGGGATATCCACACCCCATGCATGCGGGACGAGGAAAATCACCTTCTCGTTATTGCGCTGCAGCTCGTCGATGATCGCTTTACCCTGCCAGTCGACGCGGGCGAGAATTTTCTGCGGATCGCGCAGACCCAGCTCGGCCATCATCACCATCGCCTGCGGCGCCGAGGCGTACATGGCGTCGATGATCGCTTCCCGCTCGTGCTCGCTTTTTTCCGGGAAGCAATACAGCAAATTAATCTGCGCCCGGCGGCGCGAGCTTTTCGCCAGACGCCCGACCAGACGACCGAGTTTGCCGAGGAGCGGATCGCGGAAGGATGGCGGCGTCAGCGCAATACCGGCGAAGGCAAAAACACCCAGCCAGGCGCCCCAGTAGCGCGGCAGTAAAAAAGATTTTTCAAACTTAGGGATAAACTCAATATTATTTTTTTTCGTTTCCATGCCCAATCCGCAGATCGACTGCTTAATCAAGATAATGGGATAGTGTAGCGAGACGTTGGGTATCCTACAAAAGAAAAAGCCGGCGCCCTGGGGCACCGGCTTTCCACTGACCGGTGGTTAGTCAAACCGCAGCTGCGGAACGACCTCTTTGACCTGCGCCAGATAATCGGTACGGTCGGAACCGCTCAGCCCTTCGGTACGCGGCAGTTTCGCCGTCAGCGGGTTGACCGCCTGCTGGTTGATCCACACTTCGTAGTGCAGGTGCGGCCCGGTAGAGCGTCCGGTATTCCCCGATAGCGCAATACGATCGCCGCGCTTCACTTTCTGCCCCGGCTTCACCAGCAGTTTACGCAGGTGCATGTAGCGAGTGGTATAGGTACGGCCGTGGCGGATCGCCACGTAATACCCGGCGGCGCCGCTGCGCTTGGCCACCACCACTTCGCCATCGCCCACTGCCAGCACCGGCGTTCCCTGCGGCATCGCAAAATCGACGCCACGGTGCGGCGCGACGCGCCCGGTGACCGGATTCAGACGACGCGGGTTAAAATTAGAGGAGACGCGGAACTGACGCGCTGTCGGGAAGCGCATAAAGCCTTTCGCCAGCCCTGTCCCGTTGCGGTCGTAGAATTTACCGTCTTCGGCACGGATGGCAAAGTAGTCCTTACCGTCGGAGCGCAGACGCACGCCGAGCAGCTGGCTTTGCTCGCGTTTGCCGTCAAGCATTTCGCGGGACATCAATACCGAGAACTCATCGCCTTTCTTCAGCTTACGGAAATCCATCTGCCACTGCATGGCCTTGATCACCGCGCTGATTTCCGTGCTGGTCAGCCCGGCATCGCGCGCGCTGGAGACAAAGCTGGCGCCGACGGTGCCCTTCAGCACGCTGTTGACCCAGTCGCCTTTCTGCAGCTCGCTGCTCATTTTAAAACCGTTATCCACGCGGGTGTAGGTGCGGGTTTCGCGGCGGGACATCTCCCAGGTCAGACTCTGCAGATCGCCGTCGGCGGTCAGGGTCCAGGAGAGCTGCTGGCCAATCTTCAGATTACGCAGCTCTTTATCGGCGGAGGAGAGCTGGGCGATATCACCCATATCGATACCGTACTGATTCAGGATGCTGCTGAGGGTATCGCCGGTCGACACCACGTATTCGTGCCCGCCGGCATCGCTATCGGCTTTTTCGTCGAGTTCATCCTGAGGAATGGCTTCTTCTTCCTGCGGGGCCTGATCGATCGGCTCGGAGGCTTCCGGCAGCAGGGAGCGGATCTCGCTTTTTTCCAGCTCAATGGTTCTGACGATGGGGGCGGATTCCGGGTGGTAAATGTAGGGTCGCCAGACGGCGACCGCTAAGGTAAGAACGCTAAGCGACCCCAGCATAACGCGATGAGGTCGTGGCAGATTGTTAAATGCCTGAGTGACAGCGCGGGCTATCTGTTGCACGTATTCACTTCCTCGTTAATCTCCTTTCAGGCAGCTCGAATACTGATTCGCCAGTTGGGTGAGGAATTGCGGGTAACTCGCTTTACCCAGCTTAATTCCGCTACCCAGTGGATCCAGGGTCCCCATGCGCACAGACGTGCCCCGGGCAACAGCTTCGATAACCGCTGGCCTGAACTGTGGCTCAGCAAAAACGCAAGTGGCTTTCTGCTCAACCAGTTGTGTTCTGATTTCGTGTAAACGCTGCGCACCAGGCTGTATTTCAGGGTTGACGGTAAAATACCCCAGCGAGGTTAAACCGTAGTGTTTTTCAAAGTAACCGTAGGCGTCATGAAAAACGAAATAGCCCTTTCCTTTCAGCGGTGCCAGCTCATTGCTAACCTGCTTGTCGGTCGCCGCCAGCGCGGCCTCGAACTGCTGTAGGTTGCTGTCGAGTTTGGCTCGACTCTGCGGCATAAGTTCCAATAATTTATCGTGGATTGCAACCGCCGAAAGCCGCGCTATCTCTGGGGATAACCACAGATGCATATTGTAGATACCGTGATGGTGATCGCCGTCACTTTTTTCCGCTGCGCCATGGTCATGACCATGATGATCGTCATCATCGTCAGCGCCGGCGATCAGCAGCGGTTTGACCCCATCCAGCTCTGCGATGGTCACCTTTTTCTTCGCCGCAATGCTTTGCGTCGACTTATCCATAAAGGCTTCCATTTCCGGACCGATCCACACCACTAAGTCTGCGTTCTGTAAGCGTTTTACATCGGAAGGACGCAGGGAATAATCATGCTCAGAGGCACCATCGGGCAGGAGCACCTGGGTGTCGGTGACCCCATCGGCGATGGCTGCTGCGATAAAGCCCAGCGGTTTCATGGAAGTCACCACGGCGGCGCTGGCCTGCGGTACCTGTGCGAACAAAAAAACAGCGCCAAGTCCAGCGCAAAGAAGCGTATTTTTATGTAACATAATGCGTCTAGTCATCGAAACGAGTGAGTGTGATGTGATATTATAACATTCACTAGCTTGTGCAACCCCTAAATGATTATGACAAACCTTGTAACGCTGGAAAATGTCTCGGTGGCCTTTGGCCAACGCCGCGTGCTGTCTGACATCTCGCTGGCTCTCACGCCAGGCAAAATATTAACCCTGCTGGGGCCCAACGGCGCCGGTAAATCGACGCTCGTGCGGGTGGTTCTCGGGCTGGTAGCACCGACACAGGGTGTTATCAAGCGCGAAGAACGCCTGCGGATCGGCTATGTACCGCAGAAACTGCATCTGGACGCCACGCTGCCGCTGACCGTCAGCCGCTTCCTGCGTTTACGTCCAGGCACCCGCAAAGACGACATCCTGCCGGCGCTGAAGCGCGTGCAGGCCGGGCACCTGATCGACGCGCCGATGCAAAAACTTTCCGGCGGCGAAACCCAGCGCGTGCTGCTGGCCCGCGCCCTGCTCAATCGTCCGCAGCTGCTGGTGCTGGATGAACCGACCCAGGGCGTCGACGTCAATGGCCAGGTGGCGCTCTACGATCTTATCGACCAGCTGCGCCATGAGCTGGACTGCGCGGTGCTGATGGTCTCCCACGACCTGCATCTGGTGATGGCCAAAACCGACGAGGTATTGTGCCTGAACCAGCATATCTGCTGCTCTGGCGCACCGGAAGTCGTCTCGATGCATCCGGAGTTTATCTCCATGTTCGGCCCGCGCGGCGCGGAACAGCTGGGGATCTACCGCCATCACCATAATCACCGCCACGATCTTCAGGGGCGAATTGTATTGCGTCGGGGAAACAGCCGCTAATGATTGAACTTCTCTTACCTGGCTGGCTGGCCGGGATGATGCTGGCCTGCGCCGCCGGCCCGCTGGGCTCCTTTGTGGTCTGGCGCCGCATGTCCTATTTCGGCGATACGCTGGCGCATGCGTCGCTACTCGGCGTCGCTTTCGGTTTACTGCTTAACGTCAATCCGTTTTATGCGGTGATCGCCGTGACCCTACTGCTGGCCGGCGGGCTGGTATGGCTGGAAAAACGGCCGCATCTGGCGATTGATACCCTGCTGGGCATCATGGCGCACAGCGCGCTGTCCCTTGGGCTGGTGGTGGTCAGTCTGATGTCTAACGTCCGCGTCGATTTGATGGCGTACCTGTTCGGCGATCTGCTGGCGGTCACGCCGCAGGATCTGATCGCCATTGCTATTGGCGTGGTGATTGTGATTGGCATTCTGCTCTGGCAGTGGCGGAATCTGCTGGCGATGACCATCAGTCCGGACCTGGCGTTTGTCGATGGCGTGAAGCTGCAGCGGGTCAAGCTGCTGTTGATGCTGGTCACCGCCCTGACTATCGGCGTGGCGATGAAGTTCGTCGGGGCGCTGATCATCACTTCTCTGCTGATTATCCCGGCCGCTACCGCCCGCCGTTTTGCCCGCACGCCGGAGCAGATGGCCGCCGTGGCGGTGGGCGTGGGCATGCTGGCCGTCACCGGCGGGTTAACCTTCTCGGCTTTCTACGACACGCCGGCCGGGCCGTCGGTGGTGCTGAGCGCTGCGGTGCTGTTTATTCTCAGCATGACGAAAAAAGCCGCCAGCTAAAAGTGAAAAAGCCCGGTCGCGCTGCTGACCGGGCTTCACCATGAACGGCTCAACCACAACGCGCTACGGCATTTCCGGCGGCGTAATCCCGAAATGGTTCCAGGCGCGCACCGTCGCCATTCTTCCCCGCGGCGTACGCTGTAGAAAACCCTGCTGAATTAAGTAGGGCTCCAGCACATCTTCAATGGTTTCCCGCTCTTCGCCAATCGCGGCGGCGAGGTTATCCAGCCCCACCGGCCCGCCGAAGAACTTATCTATCACCGCCAGCAGCAGCTTGCGGTCCATATAGTCGAACCCTTCCGCATCGACGTTGAGCATATCCAGCGCCTGGGCGGCAATGTCGGCGGAGATGGTGCCGTCGTGGCGCACTTCCGCGAAGTCACGCACCCGGCGCAGCAGACGGTTGGCAATACGCGGCGTGCCGCGTGAACGGCGGGCCACTTCCAGCGCGCCCTCGTCGCTCATCTCCAGCCCCATATGGCGGGCGCTGCGGCTGACAATATGCTGCAGATCGGGGATCTGATAGAACTCCAGACGCTGCACGATGCCAAAGCGGTCGCGCAGCGGCGAGGTCAACGAACCGGCCCGGGTGGTGGCGCCAATCAGGGTAAACGGCGGCAGGTCGATTTTAATCGAGCGCGCCGCCGGCCCTTCGCCAATCATGATATCCAGCTGGTAGTCTTCCATTGCCGGATAGAGCACCTCTTCCACCACCGGCGAGAGGCGATGGATCTCATCGATAAACAGCACATCGTGCGGTTCGAGGTTGGTGAGCATCGCGGCGAGATCGCCCGCTTTCTCCAGCACCGGGCCGGAGGTGGTACGCAGATTCACCCCCATTTCATTGGCGACGATATTGGCCAGGGTGGTTTTCCCCAACCCTGGCGGGCCAAAAATCAGCAGGTGATCGAGGGCGTCGCCGCGCAGCTTCGCCGCCTGGATAAAGATCTCCATCTGCGAACGCACCTGCGGCTGGCCGACATATTCTGCCAGCAATTTTGGGCGGATGGCGCGGTCAGCGGCCTCTTCGAAGCCGCTGCTGTCTGCCGATACCAGCCGGTCTGCTTCAATCATCCCTTACCTCACAACGCGGCGCGCAGCGCTTCGCGGATTAGCGTTTCACTGTTGGCGTCCGGACGCGCGATCTTGCTGACCATCCGGCTGGCCTCCTGCGGTTTATAGCCCAGCGCGACCAGCGCGGCAACCGCTTCCTGCTCGGCATCGTCCGCCGTCGGGCCTGCCGGCGAGGTTAGCACCAGATCGGCCGCCGGGGTGAACAGATCGCCGTGAAGCCCTTTGAAGCGGTCTTTCATCTCGACGATCAGGCGTTCAGCGGTTTTTTTACCAATCCCCGGCAGCTTCACCAGCGAGGCGACCTCTTCCCGCTCAACGGCGTTGACGAACTGCTGCGCCGACATGCCGGAGAGGATCGCCAGCGCCAGCTTTGGCCCTACGCCGTTGGTTTTAATCAACTCTTTAAACAGGGTACGCTCCTGTTTATTGTTAAACCCATACAGCAGCTGGGCATCTTCACGCACCACAAAGTGGGTGAAGACAATCGCCTCCTGCCCGGCCTCCGGCAGCTCATAAAAGCAGGTCATTGGCATGTGCACTTCATAGCCGACGCCCGCCGTTTCCAGCAACACCAGCGGGGGTTGTTTTTCGAGAATGATGCCTCTGAGTCTGCCTATCACGTGGGGCTCCTGCGTTATGGTCTAAGTATCTGGCGGTATCATAAAAAAAGGCTGGATAGATATCCAGCCTGATTTACGATTATCGTAAGCGCCCTCGCGCCAGATTGAGCCGGGTCTCGCTGATCTGAGCGGCATTCTGGCTGACATGGCAATGGGTGATGGCGATCGCCAGCGCATCCGCCGCATCCGCCTGCGGATTGGCAGGCAGCTTGAGCAAAGTGCGCACCATGTGCTGGACCTGACTCTTTTCAGCGCTGCCGATGCCGACAACCGTCTGCTTAACCTGGCGGGCGGCGTATTCAAACACCGGTAGCGACTGATTGGTCGCCGCCACGATCGCCACCCCGCGCGCCTGCCCGAGCTTTAACGCCGAGTCGGCATTCTTCGCCATAAAGACCTGCTCAATGGCGAAAAAGTCGGGCTGGAACTGGGTGATGATCTCCGTCACCCCGGCGTAGATCAGCTTCAGGCGCGACGGCAGATCGTCCACTTTGGTGCGGATACAGCCGCTGCCAAGGTAGCTCAGCTGCCGGCCGACCTGACGGATTACGCCATAACCGGTAACGCGCGACCCCGGGTCAATGCCGAGAATAATAGCCATCACGCGCCTCCGGTGAACCGTGGATGCGGCTGCATCACAGGGTGGCTGCGACCTCGTCGGAGATCTCGCCGTTATGGTACACTTCCTGCACGTCGTCGCAGTCTTCGAGCATATCGATCAGACGCAGCAGCTTCGGCGCCGTCTCAGCATCCATATCCGCTTTGGTGGACGGGATCATCGAGACTTCAGCAGCGTCGGCTTTCAGGCCAGCGGCTTCCAGCGCGTCGCGCACGGCGCCCATCTCTTCCCATGCGGTGTAGACGTCGATCGCGCCGTCGTCATAGGTCACCACGTCTTCAGCGCCAGCTTCCAGCGCCGCTTCCATGATAGTGTCTTCATCGCCTTTCTCGAAGGAGATGACGCCTTTTTTGCTGAACAGGTAGGAGACAGAACCGTCGGTGCCGAGATTACCACCGGTTTTAGTGAAGGCGTGACGCACTTCCGCAACGGTACGGTTACGGTTGTCGGACAGACATTCCACCATCACCGCGGTGCCGCCAGGGCCATAGCCTTCGTAAATGATGGTTTCCATGTTCGCGTCTTCATCGCCGCCGACACCGCGCGCGATGGCGCGGTTCAGAGTGTCGCGGGTCATGTTGTTAGACAGCGCTTTATCCACCGCCGCACGCAGACGCGGGTTGGACGCCGGATCGCCGCCGCCCAGACGCGCTGCGGTAACCAGTTCGCGAATGATTTTCGTAAAGATTTTACCGCGCTTGGCATCCTGTGCCGCTTTGCGATGTTTGGTGTTGGCCCATTTACTATGACCTGCCATAAAAAACTCTCCAAAAAGCGCGCCCTTTCAGGCGGCGTTAATTACAAATTCTTCAATCGCCTGCCGGTTGCTCCACGACTTGGTCAGCGCAGCGGCTTCCGTCGCGCTGACCCAGCGGTAGGCCAGATGTTCGGTAAAGGTAATTTCCCGCTCATGAGGCAGCGCAAGACAGAACCAGAATTCCGTATTTCGCTCCACTCCCGGCGCATAGCGATGACGCAAATGAGAAAAGATCTCAAACTCCACCGTGCGCTGACAGTCGATTAAGGTCAGTTGCTCGCAGGCAACGTCAATGGCGACCTCTTCCTTTACTTCACGCGCGGCAGCCTGCAGCGCGGTCTCTCCTGCTTCCAGGCTGCCGGTGACCGACTGCCAGAACGCGGGATCGTCGCGCCGCTGCAACATCAGCACCCGTTTCGTATCTTCGGCGTAAATCACCACCAGCACCGAAACGGGCAGCTTAAATGACATATTACTTGTTCTCCAGAGACGCTTTTGCCTCTTTCTCCACAACCTGAATACCCAGTTCACCGAGCGCCGCCGGATTGGCGAAGCTTGGCGCTTCGGTCATCAGGCAGGCGGCTGCGGTGGTTTTCGGGAAAGCGATAACGTCGCGGATGTTATCGGTACCGGTCAGCAGCATGGTCAGACGGTCAAGACCGAACGCCAGGCCCGCATGCGGCGGGGTACCGTATTTCAGCGCATCGAGCAGGAAGCCGAATTTCTCACGCTGCTCTTGCTCGTTAATGCCCAGAATACCAAATACCGTCTGCTGCATGTCGCCGCGGTGGATACGCACCGAACCGCCGCCGACTTCATAACCGTTAATCACCATATCGTAGGCGTTGGCCACGGCCTCTTCCGGCGCGGCTTTCAGCTCGTCCGCCGTCATATCTTTAGGCGAGGTGAACGGATGGTGCATCGCCGTCAGGCCGCCTTCGCCGTCGTCTTCGAACATCGGGAAGTCGATCACCCACAGCGGCGCCCATTTGCTCTCGTCAGTCAGGCTCAGGTCTTTACCCAGCTTCAGACGCAGCGCGCCCAGCGCGTCGGCCACCACTTTCTTATTATCGGCGCCGAAGAAGATCATGTCTCCGTCCTGCGCGCCGGTGCGGTCAAGGATCGCTTCCACGATTTCAGCGGTGAGGAATTTGGCCACCGGGCTGTTGATCCCGTCCATGCCTTTGGCACGCTCGGTCACTTTAATATAGGCCAGCCCCTTCGCGCCGTAGATCTTCACAAAGTTGCCGTATTCGTCAATCAGCTTGCGGGTCAGAGAAGCCCCGCCCGGAACGCGCAGCGCCGCCACGCGCCCTTTCGGATCGTTGGCCGGGCCGGCAAAGACCGCGAACTCCACCGATTTCAGCAGGTCGGCGACGTCCACCAGCTCCATCGGGTTACGCAGATCCGGTTTATCGGAACCGTAGCGACGTTCGGCTTCGGCGAAGGTCATGATCGGGAAATCGCCCAGGTCGACGCCTTTAATCTCCAGCCACAGCTGACGCACCATCGCTTCCATGATCTCACGCACCTGCGGCGCGGTCATAAAGGAGGTTTCCACGTCGATCTGGGTAAATTCAGGCTGACGGTCGGCACGCAGGTCTTCATCGCGGAAGCATTTGACGATCTGATAGTAGCGGTCGAAGCCGGACATCATCAGCAGCTGTTTAAACAGCTGCGGCGACTGCGGCAGCGCGTAGAATTTGCCTTTATGCACGCGGGAAGGCACGAGGTAATCGCGGGCGCCTTCCGGGGTAGCTTTGGTCAGCATCGGGGTTTCGATGTCGAGGAAGCCATGGTCATCCATAAAGCGGCGCACAAAGCTGGTGATTTTCGCGCGGGTCTTCAGACGCTGCGCCATTTCCGGACGACGCAGGTCGAGGTAGCGGTATTTCAGACGCGCTTCTTCGGTGTTGACGTGATTGGAGTCCAGCGGCAGCGATTCTGAGCGGTTAATGATCGTCAGATCGGAAGCCAGCACTTCGATAGCGCCGGTGGCCATGTCCGCGTTGATGTTTTTCTCTTCACGCGCGCGAACGGTGCCAGTGACCTGAATGCAGAACTCATTACGCAGTTCAGAGGCTAACTTCAACGCATCCGCACGATCCGGATCGAAAAACACCTGAACGATGCCTTCGCGGTCGCGCATATCGATAAAAATGAGGCTACCGAGATCGCGACGGCGGTTGACCCAACCACACAGAGTCACCTGCTGCCCAACGTGGGACTGTCGAAGCTGTCCGCAATATTCTGTACGCATGAGATATCCCTTAACTTAGCCGTCGGCGGATTGTCGTCTGCCCTGCAGGCGACGAGGTCGCAGCTTTAGCTGATGTCACAACTGAATGAAAAAAGGCGGCTATTATACTGGAAATTCTGTCGTTCGATAAGTCCGACGCACGATGTACGCTGCTTTGCTGCGCGCTTAACGTCCACACTCACATAAATTAACAAAATTTGTTACCCTTTTGCTGAAGCCGCAAAGGTATTGTAGCCGCCTGACAACAGATGAAGATACGGGGATACCATGTTAGAACTCAATGCGAAAAACACGGCGCTGGTGGTGATCGATCTGCAGGAAGGCATTCTGCCTTTCGCCGGCGGCCCACATCGGGCTGACGAGGTGGTGGCGCGCGCCGCTCGCCTGGCAGACAAATGCCGGCAACAGGGTTCGCCGGTGATCATGGTCCGCGTCGGCTGGTCGGCCGATTTCGCCGAAGCGCTGAAACAGCCTGTCGACGCTCAGGCCGGGGCGCATACGCTGCCTGAGAACTGGTGGACCTATCCGGCCGCGCTGGGTAAACAAGAGCGCGATATCGAAGTGACCAAACGCCAGTGGGGCGCGTTCTATGGCACCGACCTTGAGCTTCAGCTGCGCCGCCGCGGTATCGACACCATTATTCTCTGCGGCATCTCCACCAACATCGGTGTCGAATCCACCGCCCGCAACGCCTGGGAGCTGGGCTTTAACCTGGTCATCGCCGAAGATGCCTGCAGCGCCGCCTCCGCCGAACAGCATCAGGGCAGCATGAAGCATATTTTCCCGCGCATCGGCCGCGTGCGCAGCACCGAGGAGATCCTCGCCGCGTTATGATTTATATTGGGCTTCCCCAGTGGTCGCACCCGAAATGGGTGCGCCTTGGCATCACCAGCCTTGAAGAGTACGCCCGCCACTTCAATTGCGTCGAGGGCAACACCACCTTGTATGCGCTGCCCAAGCCGGAGATTGTCGCCCGCTGGTACGAGCAGACCCACGATGACTTCCGCTTCTGCTTTAAATTCCCGGCGACTATCTCGCACCAGGCCGCCCTGCGCCATTGCGACGAGTTAAGTAGTGAATTCTTCACCCGCCTGGCGCCGCTGGCCTCGCGCATCGGCCAGTACTGGCTGCAGCTGCCGGCGACCTTTGGTCCTCGCGATCTCCCCGCGCTATGGCACTTTCTCGATGGGCTGCCGAAGGATTTCACCTACGGCGTCGAAGTTCGTCACCCCGAGTTCTTCGCCAAAGGGGAAGCGGAACAGCAGCTCAACCGCGGGCTGCACCAGCGCAACGTCAACCGCGTGATCCTCGACAGCCGCCCGGTCCACAGCGCCGCAGCCACCAGTCCGGCGATGATCGACGCGCAACAAAAGAAACCGAAGGTGCCGGTGCATGCAGTGATGACCGCCCGGCAGCCAATGGTGCGCTTTATTGGCGGCGACGATATGGTCCATAATCGGGAACTGTTTCGCGTCTGGCTGCAGACGCTGCCGAAATGGCATCAGTCGGGGACGCCGTGGCTGTTCCTCCATACCCCCGACATTGCTTACGCGCCGGCGCTGGTGGATACCCTGTGGGGCGATCTGCGCGCTGCCCTGCCGGCGCTAGGAAATGCGCCGTCGATTCCGCAGCAATCTTCTCTTTTCTGATATCCTGCTATCATATCCGGAGCCATCTGCCAGAGTTAAAGGGAGTTTTCGTATGGTCAGCGCGCTGTATGCCGTTTTAGGTGCGTTATTGTTAGTGAAGTTCTCATTTGACGTGGTGCGTTTGCGCACCCAATACCATGTAGGCTATGGCGACGGCGGCTTCAGCGAGCTGCAGGTCGCCATCCGCGTTCACGGCAATGCCGTCGAATATGTGCCGATTGGCCTCATTTTGCTGTTATTTATGGAGATGAACGGCGCCCAGACCTGGATGGTGCACGTTTGCGGCATTTTATTGATCCTCGGACGACTAATGCACTCCTGGGGTTTTCATCACCGTGTCTACCACTGGCGCCGCTCCGGCATGAGCGCCACCTGGTGCGCGTTGTTGCTGATGGTGCTGGCCAATCTCTGGTATATGCCCTGGGAGTTGGTTTTCTCCCTCCGTTAGCGCACAATACGCCGTTTTCGTTTTTTCGGGTTTAACGTTATGTCTCACCGCGATACGCTTTTTTCCGCGCCGATTGCCAGCCTCGGCGACTGGACCTTTGATGAACGGGTTGCTGAAGTCTTCCCCGATATGATCCAGCGTTCTGTGCCTGGCTACTCCAATATCATCTCGATGATCGGCATGCTGGCCGAGCGCTTCGTTCAGCCCCACACCCAGGTTTACGATCTTGGCTGTTCGCTGGGCGCCGCCACTCTTTCCGTGCGCCGCAATATTAGCCACCCGGGCTGCCGCATTATCGCCATCGATAACTCCCCGGCGATGGTGGAGCGCTGCCGTCGCCATATTGACGCCTATAAAGCACCGACGCCGGTCGAGGTGATTGAAGGGGATATCCGCGATGTGGCCATTGAAAACGCCTCGCTGGTGATCCTGAACTTTACCATTCAGTTCCTTGAGCCGGGCGATCGCCAGGCGATCCTCAATAAAGTCTATCAGGGGCTGAATCCCGGCGGCGCGCTGGTGCTCTCGGAGAAATTTAGCTTCGAAGACGCCCACGTCGGCGAGCTGCTGTTCAATATGCATCATGACTTTAAGCGCGCGAACGGCTACAGCGAGCTGGAGATCAGTCAAAAACGCAGCATGCTGGAAAATGTAATGCTGACCGACTCTGTGGAAACCCATAAAAAACGCCTGCGTCAGGCTGGGTTCGAACATGCCGAACTGTGGTTCCAGTGCTTTAACTTTGGCTCGCTGGTGGCAGTAAAATCCGGGGAGCAGGCATGATCGACTTCAGTAACTTCTATCAGCTGATCGCCAAAAGCCCGCTGTCTCACTGGCTGGAGACGCTGCCTGCCCAGGTAGCCGCCTGGCAGCGCGAGGCCCTGCACGGCAAGTTTCGCGAATGGGAGCGCGCCGTTGAGTTTCTTCCGGAATTAACGCCCTGGCGTCTGGACCTCCTGCACAGCGTCACCGCCGAAAGCGAAACGCCGCTCAGCGAAGGCCATCGGCTGCGGATAGAAAATCTGCTGAAAAACCTGATGCCATGGCGCAAAGGGCCTTATTCGCTGTACGGCATCAACATCGATACCGAATGGCGCTCCGACTGGAAATGGGAGCGCGTCCTGCCGCACCTGTCCGATCTCACCGGACGGACCATCCTCGACGTGGGCTGTGGCAGCGGCTATCACATGTGGCGAATGATCGGCGCCGGCGCGCATCTGGCGGTCGGCATCGATCCCACCCAGCTGTTCCTGTGTCAGTTTGAAGCGGTACGTAAGCTCCTCGGCAACGACCAGCGGGCGCATCTCCTGCCGCTGGGCATCGAGCAGTTGCCGGCGCTGGAGGCCTTCGACACCGTGTTCTCGATGGGCGTGCTCTACCACCGCCGCTCGCCGCTGGATCATCTATGGCAGCTGAAAGATCAGCTGGCGCCGGGAGGCGAGCTGGTGCTGGAGACGCTGGTGGTCGAAGGGGATGAAAATACGGTGCTGGTTCCGGGCGACCGTTATGCGCAGATGCGCAACGTCTATTTTATCCCCTCGGCGGCGGCCCTGAAAATGTGGCTGGAGAAGTGCGGATTTATCGATGTGCGCATCGTCGACGCCTGCGTCACCTCGACGGAGGAGCAGCGGCGCACAGAATGGATGACCAGCGAATCGCTGGCCGATTTCCTCGACCCGCAGGATCAGCGCAAAACCGTGGAAGGCTATCCGGCGCCATTACGGGCTGTCATCATTGCCACTAAACCGGAAACCCAGCAATCGCTGGCAAAAAAAGCGAGATAAAAAAAGGCCCCTGTTTAATGGGCAGGGGCCTGGTACGGGCAATCATCATATTGGGCGACATGATGTGCAGCAAAAACCGTTTAACTTCTGTTAGCGGAAATTATCTTTTTCATCTCCGCCACCGCTGCGCCATTCACGGCGTAGCGTCTGTATTCGTCCGCATCGGGATCGGCTGACATCGAAACGCCTGGATGACGAAAGCGCATTTCCGATGGCAACCACTGGCCTGCAGAGCTATGAACCTCTTTCACCCCCGCCTGCAGAAACAGCGGCAGGTTCGCGGCGCGCACTCCCGCACCGGCCATAATGATTGGAGTATCCCCTGCGGCAATAAGTTCCGTAATTAATGAAATACCTTTCTCCGCCGAGGATTGCTGACCGGAAGTCAGGATACGTTTAACCCCCAGCTCACCCAGCGTCTCCCAGGCCTGACGCGGGTCGGCGCACAGATCGAACGCGCGATGAAAGGTCACCGCCAGCGGCCCGGCCGCAGCCATTATTTTTTTCATCCGCGGGATATCGACCTGACCATCGACATTCAGTACGCCGGTCACCAGCCCGGGAAAGCCGAGCTCCCGCACCATGCGGATGTCGCTAAGCATCGCGGCGAACTCCTCTTCGGTATAGCAGAAGTCGCCGCCACGCGGGCGGATAATCGGATGCACCGGGAGAATAATCGCCTCGCGGACCGAGACCAGCACCCCGTAAGAGGGGGTTAATCCCCCTTCCTGCGGCGCGGCGCAGAGTTCAATACGATCGGCGCCGCAGCGCTCAGCTTCCCTGGCGCACGCCATGCTGTAACAACAAACTTCCAGTACCGCCATTCCTCACTCCCTGATCCAGACAACTTTCTTAGCATGTCATGATTTCACGCGGCAGACGCCGCGCAGCTTCACACTGTTACGTATCGGCTTGCTCGCTGGCGACGATTTGTTCAATAGACCACGGATGAAATTTGACCGTCACGCTGCCGTCGGTGACCGCCAGGGTGGGATTAGGCAGGCGCTCGTGTTCCCCTTTCGGCGAGCTGGTTTTGACGACGATCCCCGGCTGGCTGAGTCCGTCATCGGCCAGCAGCGCCAGAGCGCGGGCATTTAAGGTAGCCGGATCGCCGGGCAGGACAATTTCGATATGCTCCCAGCCTTCATGGGGATAGCGCTTTTCACCCGGCCACGGCAGCTCAACGATATGGAAGCGCCAGTGCGCCACGCAGACCGGCTCAGCCAGTTTAAACAGGCAGATAGGCCGGCCGTTGATTATATTCTCCGACAGCAGAGTGCCGCACTGCGCCAGACCGCTGCGCCAGCGCTCCGCGGTAGCGTTCTGATGACAGCGCAGGGAGATATGGTCGGCGTCGAGTCCGCCGATCTCCAGTCCCAGTCGCGCAGCGAAGCGCTGCAGCGCATCGGAAAATCGCGGGAGATCCGCCGTAATATCGGCCAGTTGTTCAATCTGCTGCCAGTTCGCCATGGGTTTGCTCGTCAATTAGGTTCGTCAATAATAAAAAGGCTAATCTACCGTGTTTCCGGCCGCGGACCAACCGCCACCCTGCCGATGCGTGACTGACCGGCGATGGATTGCCCACGCCGCCGGGCCGCGCGCGATGCTGACGGACGGGGACAAATGCAGTATACTCCCGCCCTAATTTGTCCACATTCCGGCGCCGCCTCCCTCGGGGGCTGGCGCATTACACGTAAGGTATTCCGGTGAATATTCAGGCTCTTCTCTCAGAAAAAGTCAGCCAGGCCCTGATCGCGGCAGGCGCGCCTGCCGATTGCGAACCTCAGGTCCGCCAGTCAGCAAAAGTTCAGTTCGGTGACTATCAGGCCAACGGCGTGATGGCTGTCGCCAAAAAACTGGGCATGGCGCCGCGACAACTTGCAGAGCAGGTACTGTCTCATCTTGACCTCAACGGCATTGCCAGCAAGGTTGAAATCGCCGGGCCGGGCTTTATCAATATTTTCCTTGACCCCGCGTTCCTGGCGGACAACATCAACCGCGCGCTGCAGTCCGAACGCCTGGGCGTCGCCACGCCGCAGGTACAGACCATCGTCGTCGACTACTCGGCGCCGAACGTGGCGAAAGAGATGCACGTCGGCCATCTGCGTTCGACCATCATTGGCGATGCCTCGGTCCGTACCCTGGAGTTTCTTGGCCATAAGGTGATCCGCGCCAACCACGTCGGCGACTGGGGCACCCAGTTCGGCATGCTGATCGCGTATCTTGAAAAACAGCAGCAGGAAAACGCCGGTGAGATGGCCCTGGCCGACCTCGAAGGTTTCTATCGCGAAGCGAAAAAACACTACGACGAAGACGAAGCCTTCGCCGAGCGCGCACGCAGCTACGTGGTTAAGCTGCAGGGCGGCGATGAGTACTTCCTGCAGATGTGGCGTAAGCTGGTCGACATCACCATGTCGCAGAACCAGATCACCTACGATCGCCTGAATGTGACGCTGACCCGCGATGACGTGATGGGCGAAAGCCTGTACAACCCGATGCTGCCGGGGATCGTCGCCGATCTGAAAGCCAAAGGGCTGGCCGTTGAGAGCGAAGGCGCCACCGTGGTGTTCCTTGATGAGTATAAAAACAAGGAAGGCGAACCGATGGGCGTCATCATCCAGAAAAAGGATGGCGGCTACCTCTATACCACCACCGATATCGCCTGTGCGAAGTATCGCTATGAAACGCTGCACGCCGACCGCGTGCTCTACTACATCGACTCCCGTCAGCACCAGCACCTGATGCAGGCGTGGACCATCGTGCGTAAGGCAGGCTATGTGCCGGACTCCGTGCCGCTGGAGCACCATATGTTCGGCATGATGCTGGGTAAAGATGGCAAGCCGTTTAAAACCCGCGCCGGCGGCACCGTGAAGCTGGCGGATCTGCTGGACGAAGCGCTGGAGCGCGCGCGTCGCCTGGTGGCCGAGAAGAACCCGGAAATGTCCGCTGATGAGCTGGAAAATCTGGCGAAAGTGGTGGGTATCGGCGCGGTGAAATATGCCGACCTGTCGAAAAACCGCACCACCGACTACGTTTTCGACTGGGATAATATGCTGGCGTTCGAAGGCAACACCGCGCCGTATATGCAGTATGCCTATACCCGCGTGCTCTCCGTGTTCCGTAAAGCCGGCATTGATGAAAACGCCCTCACCGACGCACCGGTGGTGATTGCGGAAGATCGCGAAGCCCAGCTGGCCGCGCGCCTGCTGCAGTTTGAAGAGACCCTCTCCGTGGTCGCTCGCGAAGGGACGCCGCACGTGATGTGCGCCTACCTCTACGATCTGGCGGGCCTGTTCTCCGGTTTCTACGAGCACTGCCCGATCCTCAGCGCGGAGAGCGAAGCGACCCGCAACAGCCGCCTGAAGCTGGCGCTGCTGACGGCGAAAACCCTCAAGCTGGGTCTTGATACCCTCGGTATCGAAACCGTCGAGCGTATGTAAAACCAACCCGGCGAAAGCCGGGTTAGTTTTTTCAGGCGCCGCGCCAGCGGGCTCTCTTGCTCAAAAATACTTGCGCAGATACTCGGTCAGACAGAGGATCGCCATCGCCTGGCCGTAGGGCATCGAGGTGAGTGGGATCTGGCGATAGAAATCGAGGTCTGACCCCATGCCGGTGCCAAAGGAAGTCTGCAGCAGCTCCCCCTGCGGCGATATATTCTGCACAATTCCGCAAATCGCTTTTTCTGCCACCCCGGCATAGTGCTGCCCGACATATCGCTTGCGCACCGCTTTAAGTATGCCGTAGGCAAAGCCGGCGGTCGCCGAAGCCTCAGGATAAGAGTGCGGGTCGTCCAGCAGGGTATGCCACAGGCCGCTGTCATCCTGGCATTTCGCTAAAGCGGCAATTTGCGCGTTCAGCACCTCGGTCAGATAGCGCCGTACCGCATTCCCTTCCGGAAGATCCACTAACTCAAGAAAATCCGGGATCACCATGGTTAGCCAGCTGTTGCCCCGTGCCCAGCGCGCCCGGGCAAAGTTATGCCGACCGTCATAGCTCCAGCCGTGAAACCACAGTCCGGTTTCCCGGTCCATCAGGTTTTGCACATGAAGCAGGAACTGATAGGTCGCCTCCTCCACATACTGCGGACGGTGAAGCAGCTTGCCTATTTTGGCTAACGGCAACACGGTCATCATCAGCGTGTCATCCCACATTTGCTGGTGGTTCTCTTCCGCCAGGGTGATGTGCTGCATACCGCCCTGCTCGGTACGCGGCATCTCATACATCGCCCACTCCGCCCAGCTCTCCAGCCACGGCAGATACGCCTTACACCCGGTCTCTTCAAAGCGATAAGCCAGGGTCAGGAACGGCGCCATGGTGTTGACGTTTTTGGTCGTTGCCCCCTCGGCGAAGCGGTCGGCAAACCAGCGGTCGATAATATCGCGCATCTCGATATCGCCGGTTTGCTGATAATACTGATAGATGCCGTACAGCCCTACGCCGTGGGTCCACTCCCAGCCGGCCCAGCCTTTGGTATCAATAACGCGCCCGTCATCCAGGCGCAGTAAAAATTGCCCGCTCTCATCCTTAATATTCACCAGGTTTTGCGTCACGTTGCGGATCAGCGCCTGCAATTCGCTGCGGGCGATAAAACGCTCAGGCTGACAGAGTAATGGGCTATGTTTGACCGGCCAAACTTTCATGTTGTTAACCTCGGGTATATGTCGAATTCAAAGCGCCGCCCTGGGTGAGCGCCGGGGCAGCAGGTTTATGACGATTCAGATAGCCAATATTGTTATTCCCCCACAGGCAGTCGTAGGGCATCCCCGCCAGCATCTCGACCACCGCGCGGTGTTCCGCACTGGTCAGCTCCGGCCGGGCGTGACCGCTTTCGCGCATTCTGAGGGTTTCGCTGCGCAGGACGCTGTGGGTGTGCAGATTGAGTTTGAAGCGCAGTGAAACGAGGAAGCCGCAGGCTAACACCACCAATGTACCGACGCTGAGGATCAGCAGAATGGTATGGCTGACCCCTTCAGGCTGTATTTTTTGCCCGGAGACAAACCCCGACAGTTGCATAATGATGCCCACCAGCATCACCGCCCCCGCCTGCGAGGCTTTGCGGGTCAGGGTCATGATGCCGGCAAAAATCCCCTCCCGGCGCTGGCCGGTGATCGCTTCGTCGACGTCGGCAATATAGGTGTAGGTATTCCACGGCACGTAGTTAATCCCGCCGCGTCCCAGTCCGGCGACAGCAGAGATGAGCAACAATAATGAATAGACGTCGCTCAGTCCGGCGTAATAGAGCAGCGCATAGGAGAGCGAACTCAGGCCAAAGAGGACCACCACCATGCGGTACGACGGCGCGGGGCCAAAGCGAATGCACAGCGGGATCATGGCGATCACGGCAATAAACTGGAAAATCGCCATCGTCCCCAGCAGATTCGAGGCGACAGAAGCTTCCTGCATCAGAACAAAGACCACGTAGTAGGTAAACACGGCATTGAAGACGTCCTGGGCGATATAGCCCCCCAGATACATGCCGAGGTGCTGGCGGAAAATTTTTATCCGCAGCGTAGAGCTCAGCTCAATCACCAGGCGATTGAGGCTCTGGGCGAGAGTGAGGTTCTGTTTTTCCGCTTCCGCCCGTAGCGCCGCCTCTGACCAGGCCTCACGCGGCCGCTCCCAGGTGAAACACCAGACGAAGGTCAGCATCACCGCGCACAGGACCGAGAACACCAGACTGGCATAAAAGAACGAGCTGGCATTGTCTTTGCCGAGCCAGGTAAGGAGGATCCCCGGCAGAAAGGAGGCTAAAATCGCCGACATTTGCGCCATTGAGATGCGCGCGCCGGAGAATTTGGTTTTCTGTTTAAAGTCATCGGTCATCTCCGGCACCAGCGTCTCGTAGGGCACCAGAATCATGGTGTAGACCATATCAAACAGCAGATAGGTGACCAGGTAGTACCAGAATCCCATCTCGCCGACCCACATCGCCGAGTAGCTGAATACGCAGGGGATGCCGAGCAGAATAAAGAATTTTCTGCGGCCGAAGCGCTTGCCGAGCCAGGTGGTGCCGAAGTTATCGGTGAGAAAGCCCATCAGCGGACTCACCACCGCATCCAGTACGCGGGCGGAAGCGAATATAAGCGTGGCTTCTATCGGGGAGAGTCCGCAGAAGGTGGTGTAAAAGTAGAGCAGCCATGCGGCGGTTAGCGCCGTGGTGCCGGCGCCGAGAAAATCGCCCGCGCCGTAGGCCAGGTAGTTAGCCAGTCCAATCTTTCGTGTTTTCATCGCCGTGATCCTGTGTCTTTTTTTAAGAGAACGCCGACAATCTTTCCGGATTTGCCACCGGAAGGGAGTGGGTACCTGGCTACACTAAAAGCAGTGAAACGACGTTACCTTTGTGTTTTTGCCACGGAAGAACCGCCGATGGCAAAATGACAAAGAGACGATGTCTCAACTTCACTCATTTATAAAACAGCATTTCTTTTAAATAAAAAATTAGGTTCATTTATGTGATCTTGTCGGGGAAACACGGACTGGCGAAGAGCGTCGCAAATCACGGGAGCGGCCCTTGCGTAGCAGGGTAAACAGGAGTAAAGAAGGAAAGAAAGGGTTATTCCGCGTATCTCAAGGAGGCCAGATGCCTTATTCACATCTGCTGGTTGCCGTCGCGCCAACGCCGGAGAGTCAGGTATTAATTAAAAAAGCGGTGTCAATTGCCCGCCCCGTGAACGCGAAAGTGAGCTTTATCACCCTCGCCACGGATCCGGAGCTGTATAACCAGTTCGCCGCGCCGATGATGGAAAATCTGCGCGAGGTGATGCAGGAAGAGACGCGTGATTTTCTCAACGAGCTGGCGCGTCACGCGGACTACCCGATAGAAAAAATGACCATCGCCTGCGGCGAACTGGGTCATCATATTAAGGACTTCTGCCGGTCACACCAGGTCGATCTGGTGATCTGCGGCAATCATAACCATTCCCTTTTTTCGCGCGCCACCTGCTCGGCGAAAAATATCGTCGGCAGCTGCGGCGTCGATGTCCTGCTGGTTTCCCTTGAAAAGGGCTAACGCCGGTTAGCCCTTTTCCTGAACTAGGCCAGTTTAGGGAACGTGGCTATCTTCCCCCGCAGGCGGCTCTCCTCGCTGCGCGGCGAAATATGCTGCAGATCGTCGACAAAGCGCGCCTGCCAGTTATGAATATCATTTTCTCTGATCACATCCAGCATCGCGGAATGACGGGCAATACGTTCCGCCAGCGGCATGCTTAGGGCGCGATCCAGCGCGGCAGCAACCTCGTCGCGATCGTAGGGATTGACGATCAGGGCGCTGTTCAGCTCTTGCGCCGCGCCGGCAAACTGCGACAGGACCAGTACGCCAGGGTTATCCGGATCTTGCGCCGCCACGTATTCCTTCGCCACCAGGTTCATGCCATCGCGCAGCGGCGTCACCAGCCCAACGTCAGAGTAGCGGAAGACCTTCATCAGCAGCTTACGGTCAAAATGCTGGTTCAGATAGTAAAGCGGAGTCCAGCCAAGCTGGCCGAACTGGCCATTGATGCGTCCGGCTGCGGTTTCCAGCTGGTGGCGGATATCCTGATAGGCCTGCACATCGCCGCGGGACGTCGGCGCGATCTGGGTATAACGGATCTTACCGTGATGCTGAGGATACTTTTCGAGCAGCGTCTCATAGGCGAGGAACCGCTCCGGCAACCCTTTCGAGTAGTCAAGGCGCTCCACTGAGAAGATATTCTTCACGTTTTTGAGCTCGTTTTTCAGCTGGACCAGCTTCGGCGGCAGCGGACCTTTGGCGTTGCGCGTAATCTCGTCCGGATCGATCCCTATCGGATAAACCTCGGTGCTAAACGCTTTACCCCACGCCTGATAGCGTTTGTCTCCGAGGTCGGAGAGTCGGGTCTGCATGGCAATGCTGTCGAGAAAGGCGGTTCTGTCGCTTTCAGTCTGGAAGCCCAACAGATCGTAGTCGCACAGTTGCTCCAGCAGCTCAGCGTGCGGCGGTAGCGCATTAAAAATCTCCGGCGTCGGGAAAGGAATATGCAAGAAGAAGCCGATGCGGTTGTTGACCCCGCGCTTGCGCAGTTCGCTGGCGAAGGGCAGCAGATGGTAATCATGGATCCACAACGTATCATCTGGCTCGATCAGCGGTAGAAGCTTGTCCGCCAGCATGGCGTTAACTCGCTGATATCCCTCCCAGGCTTCGCGCTGGAAGCTGACCAGATCAAGACGATAGTGGAAGGCCGGCCACAGCACGGCGTTAGAGAACTGGTTGTAGTATTCATCATGGTCACGTTCGTTAAGGTTGAACGATGCCCATGAAATATTTCCGCGGGAGACCTGCTTCAGCGGCTGCTGGTCATCGCCAATTTCGCCGCTCCAGCCAAACCACAGACCCCCTGCCGCTTTCAGTGCCCCCAGGATGCCGACGGCCAGACCGCCAGCGCTCGATTTTTTATCGTCCGGTAAGGCGATACGGTTAGAGACTACGACTAAACGACTCATGGTCATCCCTCCTTTCGGTTTGCGCGTCATACGCCAGATGTTGCAACCACGTCCTTACGGCGGCGGCATCCGCCAACCGCCAGTGCGCCTGAGTTTCCCCGGCGCCAACTTTTATCGACATTCCCTGCAGTTGATTCACCACGCTGAATCCCGCCTCGTCGGTCAAATCATCGCCGACAAAAACCGGTTCGCGACCGGCAAACGGCGCTTCCTGCATGAAGGCAGTGATCGCCTCCCCTTTGTTGACACCGCGGGGTTTAATCTCCACCACGCACTTGCCAAGCTGCAGCGCCAGCAGCGGGTAGCGCTGAACAATGCGCTGCGCCAGCTCCAGCACCGCGGTCTGCTGCTGCGGGGCCTGACGGTAGTGCAGCGCGAAGGCCATCTCTTTACTCTCCAGCTCGCACCCGGGGAGCGCCTGCAGCGCCGAGCTCAGCTCAGCCGCGATTTCATCCCGCAGGGCCGACGGCAGAGAGACAATATAGGTTTTACCATTGATATCACGGCGCTCGGCCCCGTGAACGCCGGCCAGCGGTAGCCGCCAGGGATGGGTCAGCGCGTCAAGTTCAGCCATTGAGCGCCCTGAAATCAATGCCACCGCCCCGCCCTGCTGCCGGGCCAGCGCGTTGAGCGCCTGCAGCGTGTTGTCGGGTATCACCACCTGATCGGGGTGCGGCTGGATATCGGCAAGAGTACCGTCGAGGTCAAAGAAAAAAGCGTAGTTTCCGGTTAGCGCAGGCGGTACAGATATCTGGTTATCCACCCTATTTCCTCCTTATCATGGCCAGCCGAAGCTGGTTGTTAATTATATGTTAGCCATGTAAGTATAGACAGTGTGACCAACCTCGCAATTTTTGATAGATACCGCCAGCGAAACGGGCGCTGGCGGCAATTACTCTGTAGACTTAAAAGTTATGCCTGAAATCAGGCCGCACGTTTGGCTTTTTGTTTGTAACGGTCAAAGATCACCGCCGCCAGCAGGATGACCCCGCGCACGACGTATTGCGAGAACGGCGAGATGTTAAGCAGGTTCATCGCATTTTCCACGGTCCCGAGGATCAGGATCCCGGCCACCACGTAGGAGATCTTGCCGATCCCGCCCTTCAGCGACACCCCGCCCAGCACACAGGCCGAAATAACAATCAGCTCATAGCCAATCGAAGTCATCGGCTGGCCGCTGGTCATTCGCGACGCCAGGATAATCCCCGCCGCGGCCGACACCAGACCGGAGAGCACAAAGATAATAATCTTGGTGCGCACCACCGGAACACCGGCCAGACGCGCCGCCTCTTCATTGCCGCCTATAGCCAGCGTATTACGGCCAAAGGTGGTTTTGTTTAGTAATAATCCGAAAACCACCAGGCAGGCAACCGTCAGCCAGATCGGCGCCGGCAGACCAAACCAGTTGGCGTAACCGAGGGTGAAGAAGCGCTCATCTTCGATCCCCACCGCTTTACCGTCGGAGATAATGTAGGCCAGGCCGCGGACAATCTGCATAGTGGCCAGCGTGGTGATCAGGGCGTTTATCTTCAGACGGGCAATGACAAAGCCGTTGACCAGGCCACTGACTGCCCCCAGCAGCAGACCGGCGGCAATCCCCAGCCACAGGCTTTCGCTCAGGTTAATCACCACCGCGGTAGTGACCCCGGCACAGGCGATAACCGACGCCACCGACAGGTCGAAATCGCCGGAGGCCAGGCAGAAGAGCATGCCGCAGGCCACCATCCCGGACATCGAGATCGCCAGCCCCAGCCCCTTCATATTGACGAATGAGGCAAAGTTAGGCACAAAAATTACGCAGCCGATAAACAGCACCGCAAACACCACCAGCATGCCAAACTGATCCCAGATACGGGCGAAGCTAAAGGCAGAGCGGGTAGCGCCGGACGTAGTCACTGATGACATCATTTACTCCTTACTCAGGCGACAGCCTGACTCACTTTTGGCATCGCAAGGCTTAACGCCTGCTGTTCATTGGCTTCTTCATGCAGCAGTTCGCCGGCGACTTGCCCTTCACGCATCACCACGATGCGGTCGGCGACGCCCAGCACTTCCGGCAGGTCGCTGGAGGCAAATACCACGGCGACACCGGCGGCGGCGAGGCCATATATCACGTTGTAAATTTCATGTTTGGCGCCGACATCGATGCCGCGGGTGGGCTCATCGAGCAGGATCACCTTCATCTCTTCCGACAGCCAGCGGCCAAGGATCGCTTTCTGCTGGTTGCCGCCAGACAGGTTCATGATCAGCTGTTCCGGGCCCGGCGTTTTAATGTTCAGCGACTGGATATGCTGATCGGCGTTGTCCGCCTCCCAGGCGTTGTTGATCAGGCAGCCGGCGTGGATATGCTTGCGCCGGGCGCTGATATTGATATTGTCGCGCACGGAGTGAACCGGAATAATCCCCTCCGCTTTACGATCTTCCGGACACAGCATCATCCCGGCCTGGATGGCCTGGGCCGGTTTGCGGATGTCGACGGGCTGGCCATCGATATACACCTGACCGCCGGTGATCCGCGTCCCGCCGAACAGACCTTTCATCAGTTCGCTGCGCCCGGCGCCCACCAGCCCGAACAGGCCGACGATTTCGCCACTGCGCACCGAGAGGCTGACCGGCGTGCGCACGCCCGGGGCTTTGACCTCCTCCAGACGCAGCCGCTCTTCGCCATAGGGACGAGGTTTCCAGCCGTAAATATCACCCAGATTGCGCCCGACCATCGCCTGGACCAGCGCGTCGTGGCTGACGCTCGACATATCGTCAAAGGTGCAGACGTAGCGACCATCCTTAAAGACGGTGATGGCATCGCTGAGGGCAAAAATTTCTTCCATCCGGTGTGAGACATAGATGATGACCCGCCCCTCCTCCCGTAGCTCGCGGATAACGCGAAACAGATTGTCGATCTCCCGGGCGGAGAGCGAGCTGGTCGGTTCATCGAAGGCGATAATCTTGGCATTACGCGCCAGCGCTTTGGCAATCTCCACCATCTGCCACTGGCCTATAGAGAGATACTTCAGCGGCGTCTCCGGGTCGATATCCAGCCCCAGATGCTCCAGCTGCAGACGGGCCTCATAGTTGAGCAGCGAGCGGTTGACGATGCCGCCTTTGTGCGGCAGCTGGCCAAGATAGATATTTTCGGCGACGGTCATCTCCGGGATCAGATGCAGCTCCTGATAGATAATCGCCACGCCGGCGTTGAGCGCCGCCATCGTATTAGTGAACGCCATCTGCTGGCCGCCGATCTGCAGGTGGCCAGCGGTGGGGATGTAGTTACCGCTGAGAATTTTCAACAGCGTCGATTTGCCTGCGCCATTTTCGCCCATCAGCGCGTGGATCTGTCCTGGGTAGCAGTCAAAACTGATATCGGACAAGGCCTTTACGCCAGGGAACGTCATGGTGATGCCGCGAAATGAGAGATAAGGGGTAGACTGTTGCATAACGACTCCGCTCTTCTGCACTCAGCCCCCGCCGCGGCGGGGGCCAGTTCAACCGGGCTGTTACAGCCCTTTTTTCGCCAGCTCTTCTTTGAAGTTATCGCGGGTAATCAGCACCACATCGGTCACCGCCGTGAACTTCGGCGGCTCAACGCCCTTGGTGACCCAGTTGTAGAGCATTTCACTGGTTTTATAGCCATGGATGTCCGGGCTTGGCAGCAGGGAGCCATAGAAGCCGGTCGCCTGCGCCTTCGACAGTTCGTTGACGGCATCCACGCCGTTGATGCCAATACCAATCACATCCGGCGCTTTAAAGCCCTGCCCTTCAGTGGCACGCACGCCGCCAAGCACAGTGTTATCGTTCATCCCAACGATCAGCCAGTGTTTCACCTGCGGGTGCTGGACCAGCATTGAGTTACCGGCGTCAAACGCCCCCGGGATATCGTTAGATTTTGTCGGAACGCGGTAGATTTGCGCTTCCGGGAAGCCGGCCGCCTTCAGGGCATCGATGGAGCCGGTGGTGCGACGACGGGCGGTGTCCAGCTCATCGGCGGTGATGGCCATCACCGCAGTGTCTTTGACATCCCAGCCGCGTTTCTGCATTTCTTTATACAGCTCCTGTCCCTGGCGGGCGCCAATTTCGCTGGCCGCCATCATCACCAGCGGCACGCTCTCCATCGGTTTACCTTTGGCGTTGACGAACTGGTCATCGACGGTAATCACCTTCATGTCATAGCCGCGTGCTTTAGCGACTATCGCCGAGCCGAGTTTAGGATCGGGGGTACAGATGACAAAGCCCTTCGCGCCGCTGGCCGCCAGGCTATCGATGGCGTTCAGGGTTTTCTCACCATCCGGTACCGCTATTTTAATGACGTCAAAGCCTAAATCTTTTCCTGCTTTATCAGCAAATTTCCACTCGGTCTGGAACCATGGCTCTTCCGGCTGTTTCACCAGAAAACCCAATTTAAGGTTTTCCGCCATAGCTGATTGTGACATAACCGCTGCGAGACCAATGGCCGCCAGCGCTTTAGTAAATTTGTGCATGGTAAACTCCAGCTTTAATTCGCTTTCATGTAGGGAAAAATCGGAATTAACTTTTTTATCAGCATCAAAACAAGGCATTAGAAAAATCGCATCCCCTACTGCCGTTGTTAGAGTAGTAATACCCGGAAATTATTTCTCCATACGAGAGCATTATCACATCGCGAAATTACAGTAATTGCGTACATAGATTTAGCAAAAAAAGACATAAAAAAAGACATAATTGTCATACAATTTAACCAGTGAATAGCAGGATCATCTATACCACCAGCAGGCTTATCCTTGTGATGTCAGTGGGTGTTTAACAGAGGGTTACGGCACTGTTATAACCAGCGGCTAAGGGGGTCGCAGCGGCGGTCGACTGCCCGCCGGCGCTGTTGTGCAACAGACGCGCGCCGCCAGTCCAGCGTCGGCCGTTTTATATCGCGATAAAACGGATCTTTTGCGTAATTTATTCCGAATTGATAAAAGATATTCCCGCTGCATAGGAAAGCCTGCAACAAAAAATAAAAATAATTATCATCACAACGAAACATTGCCCTCTGAAATAACTTATAGCTTTGAGTTATACGATGAATCTCGTAGTCAAATATCTATAACTTATACCTGACACACCGCACTCATTCCCCAGCCTGAGCCGCAATCCCACTGCATGTCGTCATGCAGGAATAATGGTGTAACAAAACGTAAATTATCCATCTTGAGAGTTTTCTTAATCGCACTCAGCGAGTATTCTTAAATTGTCGGCAAGTGGAAAAATTACCCGACTCATACGGAATGTGTAGAGTTTTATTATTCTGCAACAGTGCAGCGCGTCACTCTTTTATCCTGTTGTTTGCTCCAGGAACCGCTGACGCGCACCAGTAACCCCTTCCCGGTTAATAAGGATATTTTTATGGCAGTTCCAGGAATGGCACAAAAGCTAAACACCCAGATGAACCTTGAGTTCCACGCCTCTAACGTTTACCTGAACTTAAGCGAGTGGTGTGCCCGGCATCGCTTCGACGGCGCCGCGACATTTCTGCGCAACCGCGCGCAATGCAGCATCACCCTCACCATGCGCGTATTTGACTATCTGAAAAAAGCCGGCAACTGGCCGATAGTCAATCCCGACCGCGCCTGTAATCCCGAATGTACCTCGCTGGAAGATCTCTTTACCCAAACCCTGGTCGATTACCGCCAGCGGAGCAGTATGCTGAGCGGTCTCGCCGAGGAAGCCAAAGCGCAGAGCGATGACAACACCTGGCGTTTTCTGACCCGCCTGGCGGAAGAGCAGCAGCAGGATGGGCTGCTGCTGCAAAGCGTGCTCGAGGAAATTCGCAATGCCGACAAAGCCGGGATAGGTATGGAACAGACCGATCGCCGTCTGATGGCCCTCGTCGGAGCGTCACAGAACCCCCACTAATCAGACGCGCCGGGCCTTTCTCGCCCGGTCAGGGGGAGCGCGTTCGCGCTGCCCCGCCCTGTTTATTAATCCGTTCTTGCTATTCTCCCCTGCTATTTATTCCTCAAACGAATAAAAAAGTTTTAACTCGATCCCATTCCCTCGTCACCGTTACCCCTTAGGGGGGATTAGTGAGCGCGGTCACTTTTTGTTGAGTCATAAAGAAATATAAAAACACTGTTTCAAAAATATAAAACACGAGGTTTATTTTTTATGGCTAGATACACGGCTTCAGCCTCTGAAGGGCTGCAGGGAAGACCGATCTTGTTACGCCATCAGTTAGCCTACGGCGGCGGTAATCTGTTAGGGAGTGGCGCACTGGCGATAAGCGGAGCATGGCTACTCTATTTTTATACGACCTTTTGCGGCCTGACGCTGATCGAGGCCTCATTTATCTTCTCCGTCGCCAGCATCATCGACGCCATCAGCAACCCGCTGATGGGCTATCTGACGGATAATTTTGGCAAAACGCGGTTAGGCAAGCGCTTTGGACGTCGGCGCTTCTTTTTGCTGATCGGCATTCCTCTGATGCTGTTCTACCCGCTGCTATGGGTAGAGGGCCTGAGTTTCTGGTACTACCTGTGTACCTATGTGGTGTTTGAGATCATCTATACCTCCATCATGGTGCCCTATGAGACGCTGGCGACAGAGATGACCGATGATTTCTCGCTACGCTCAAAGCTCACCGGCTATAAAGCCATCTTCGGCAAGCTGGCCAACTTCCTCGCCGCGTTTATTCCCGGACAGTTCATTCTGCTGTACGGCAAAGATTCCGCCACCCCTTTCTTCCTCACCGGGCTGACCTATGGCGCGATCCTGATCGTCGCGATTACCTGCCTGTGGCTGTGCAGCTGGGAGCGCGAGCGTGCGGAAGCCGTGGATACCAGCGCGAAAAAGCGGCTGCTGAGCACCCTGCTGTCGCTGGCGAAAGACATGCGTTCCACCTTTTATCTGCGCGTGTTCCGCAAACATCTCGGTATGTACCTGTGCGGGTTTGGCGCGGAATGGCTGTTTGCCTCCATCTTCACCTATTTCGTGATATTCGTTCTGCAGCACGATCCGGCAATGGTGGCCGGGCTGAACAGCCTGAACTCGATTCTGCAGCTGATCTCCACCGCGCTGTTTATCGGCCTGTGTGTGAAAAAGGGCTTTAGCAAACCCTATATCCTCGCGCTGGGGATCGTGATTTTCGCAGTCCTGCTGTATACCTCGCTGTGGTTCTTCCATCTGCCGTCAGGCCTGGCGACAGTGCTGATGTTCGGTATTACCGTGCTGTTCGGCCTGGGGACCGGCGGGGTTTACTATATTCCCTGGACCGTTTACACCTTCCTCGCCGATGTCGACGAAATCTACACCGGACGCCGCCGGGAAGGCATCTATGCCGGCGCCATGACCTTCTCAGGGAAAATTCTGCGCTCGATTGTGGTGTTTTCGATGGGGGCCATCCTGAGCTTTTACGGTTTCCAGTCAAAAGCGCACAGCCAACCGGAAAGCGCCGTGACCGCCATCGCGGTGGTATTCTGCGTCGGTGTCGTCGCCTTAGCCCTGGCCGCCATCGTCTTCAGTAAGCAGATGAAACTGGACCGTAAAGCCCATCTGGTGGTTCTGCAGGAAGTCGCGCGGATTAAAGCAGGCGGTAAAATCAGTGATATTGCGCCGGAGGTGCGGGCAATCGTTGAGGATCTGGTTGGCCATCGCTACGAAGAGTGCTGGGGCAACAGCAAATTGTTTAAAACCGCTGAGTCTGCGCCAGTGCAGACCGTGGTTTCTCATTAAAGAAAAAGGCCCCGGCGGGAATCCGCGGGGCCGGTTATTAATGCGTTTCTTCCTGCGGGGTAAACTTCAGCTCAATCAGGGCAATCGCTTTTTGCACCGCGCGAAGCGTCACCGGGTCGGCAGAAGCCGGGTGGCTGGCGAAGTCGATGGCTTTCAGCTGACTGGTCATTTTTTCACGCACTTCCACCGGCGCGATGACGTCAATCACGTCGAGGATCTGCTTGATAACCAGCTGGCAGGCAACCACATCGGAAACCAGCTCGTCGTGTTCGGTAAGATGTTGAGACATTAATTACTCCTTTTTTCAGGAGCGTAATAGTACCCTAAATCGATAACGATAATAAAACCTGCCGCGGCAGGTTTTTTTCACCACCCGAGTGGCTGGCGGCGCCTCTGCTGCCGCTTTGCCGAGGATCCTCTTGATGGCAGCGACAACATGAACACCGCGATCTCTTCCGGTAACGAACGTGCCTTTTCAGCCCCGGCGCTGCTGGTGGCTGGCGCCTTTTTTATGGAGTTTCTCGACGGGACGGTGATCGCTACCGCCCTGCCCGACATGGCGAGAGATTTTGGCGTCACCGCCGTCGAGCTTAATATCGGCATCAGCGCCTATCTGATAACCCTCGCGGTGCTGATCCCGGCCAGCGGCTGGATCGCCGATCGCTTCGGCGCCCGGGCTATCTTCACCCTCGCTCTGGCCATTTTTACCCTTGCCTCGATCTTTTGCGGCCTCTCTAGCGACGTGCATACCTTTGTCGCCATGCGTATCCTGCAGGGGATCGGCGGCGCGCTGATGGTCCCCGTCGGCCGTCTGGCGGTACTGCGCACCACGCCGAAACACCTGCTGATCAAGGCCATCGCCACCCTCACCTGGCCGGCGCTGGTGGCCCCCATTATCGGCCCGCCTTTGGGAGGCTTTATTACCCGCTACGCCAGCTGGCACTGGATCTTCTTTATCAATGTCCCGCTGGGCGTTGCGGCGATTATCCTGTCGCTGCGCATCATTCCTGATATCCGCGAAACGGAGCGGCGCGCCTTCGATATGACAGGATTTATCACGACCGCGGTGGCGATGGTTAGCCTGGTCACCGCGATGGAACGGCTCGGCGCTCGCCAGCCGGAGATCTGGCCCACGCTGGCCCTCGCGGCGCTGGGCTTCGGCTGTCTGTTATATTCCATTCGTCATTTCCGCCGGGCGGCGGCGCCTATGGTTCGTCTCGACGCCCTGCAGGTGCCGACGTTCCGGGTGACGATGTACGGCGGCTCGCTGTTCCGGGCCTCCATCAGCGCGGTGCCCTTTCTGCTCCCCCTGCTGTTCCAGGTGGGGTTCGGTATGGATCCCTTTCACTCCGGCCTGCTGGTGCTGGCGGTATTTGTCGGCAATTTAACCATTAAACCCGCCACCACGCCGCTGATCCGCTGGCTGGGCTTTCGTCGCCTGCTGTTGGTCAACGGCGCGCTGAACGTCTGTTCGCTGCTGGCATGCGCGCTGCTCACGCCGCAAACCCCGGTCTGGGCGATCATGCTGATCCTTTATCTCGGCGGGGTGTTTCGCTCTGTTCAGTTCACGGGCGTGAGCACGCTGGCCTTTGCCGATGTCCCCGCCGCGCAGATGAGCGATGCCAATACCCTGTTCAGTACCGCGTCGCAGCTGGCGGTGGGGCTGGGGATCACGCTTGGGGCGATCGGCATTCGCCTGGGGGAACAGGTCGGCGACTGGCTGCACCTTTCCGCCGTGCCGGGGATCAGCTTTCGCCTGGCGTTTGTGTTTATCGCGGTGATCTGTCTGGTGGGGATGATCGACAGCCTGCATCTGGCTAAAACGGCAGGCAGCAGCGTGTCGGCGAAGAAAACCTGAATGATGGAAGGGCCAGCGGCGCTGGCCCTGATAACGATTACCCGACGATCTGACGGACGAACGCTTCGATCGCTTTATCCTGGCAGTTTTCGAAGAAGCACTGCTGGAAGCGAGGGCCAGAGACCGCAGTTTTCACCAGCTCCGGATCGATGGCGCGCAGGGTGTCGAGATAATTTTCTTTGACTACCGCCGCTTTGACCTGGTTGAGGATCCCGGCATTACGCACCTGCGGTTCTTTGCGCTCCGGCGGGTAGCCTTCCCCGTTACGACCGGTAAAGGCTTTTTCAAAGATAAAGCGCACATTCAGCTCGGCGCCCCAGCCGAAACCTTTGGCAAACGGCAGCGACAGCGCGTTACCGTTGTTGATCTGGGCAAACAGGAACGCGTCCGCCGGGTCGATACAGTAGCCGCAGACCACGCCAGGATGGATGTTCAGCGACATCAGTGCTCCCTGGCCGGTACCGCAGCCGGTGACCACGAAGTCAACCGCCTTCGAATTCAGCAGGATGCTGGCCATGATCCCGAGGTGAATATAGGTCAGATGATGATCGTTCTCATCGCTCATACCGACGTTAAAGACCGGAAATCCTTTTTCGTCGGCAACCGCGTTAAGCTCCTTGAGAATGATGGCGTTTTTGTTCGCCTGGCTGTTCTCCATCATCAGTGCAATCTTCATGGTTTACTCTCCTGAATGCTGTGCGGGCCTGCCCGCAGAATGTCATTGGCGTTGACTGCACTCTACTACCTGGAAAACAAACTTTCAAATTTTATGAAAAGTTGTTTTATAAATTACGCAGCGCTTCACACTTTCACCGCCTCTGCCGCTCAGGTTACCGTGTCGCCCCTCATCAGGACGACTCCGCCTGGCGCTCCCCACCAGGCAACCCGCAGAGGGCGTCGTTTCGCTTCCGCAAAAAACTAATAATAAATTAAAACTATTCTCATTTATTATTAAATTGCCAATGCGTGTTATTCCCATTAGCATTTTAAATAAAATATTTTTAAATTTACTTTTTGCAAATAATTAAATAACAAATTATAGTGGCAGCCGATAACATCTATTTTTTAATTCCAGGAGCGCGACGATGCTGAAAACGGAAATGATCGACAAACTGAATGAACAGATGAATCTTGAACTTTATTCTTCTCTTCTTTATCAGCAGATGAGCGCCTGGTGCAGTTACCATAGTTTTGAAGGGGCTGCGGCCTTCCTGCGTCGCCATGCCCAGGAAGAGATGACCCATATGCAGCGCCTGTTCGACTACCTGACCGACACCGGCAGCCTGCCGCGCATCAACGCCATCGCCTCCCCGTTTGCCGAGTATGCGTCACTGGATGAACTGTTCCGCCAGACCTATGAGCACGAGCAGCTGATCACGCAAAAAATTAATGAACTGGCGCACGCGGCTATGACCAGTCAGGATTACCCGACCTTTAATTTCCTGCAGTGGTATGTCGCCGAACAGCATGAAGAAGAGAAATTATTTAAATCGGTAATTGACAAACTGACCCTCGCCGGGAAAAGCGGTGAAGGTCTGTACTTTATCGACAAAGAGCTGGCCACTCTCGATACGCAGAATTAATTGCTCGCGCCGCGACGCTTCTCCGTCGCGGCATTTTTAATGCTGGCAAATCTTATTTTCTGCGGTGGTAAACCCTGTCGCTCTGGCAATAAATTTACCTTTTTGCTCTAAAAACGCCACCAGCTCCGCAGCGCTCAGATTTTCCGCCGAACAGGTATGAAAGCGCGCCTCTGCGCCAAAGCGACGGTGAATGGCCGCCTCCAGCGAAGCTGCCGTCCAGCACTCCCCCGACGCCAGCATCATCTGCAGCACTTCATGACCATGAATAGAAGACATAACCCCTCCGGAAAAAACGTCAGCTTAGGCCAGACCGGCGGCCCGTGCCTTGCGCCAGCGCAGGCTTTCGCCCTTTCGAGTTCGTAAAGTTTTAATTACACTGCTTGTAACCCTGATTTGACGAAAGACGCAATATCCCCTACTCTGCGCGGCATAAATTATTGTGATTTGCTGTAGGGATAGCGAAAAGCGTGAAGAACCGCACTCTGGGCAGTATTTTAATCGTAGCCGGCACCACAATCGGTGCAGGAATGTTGGCAATGCCATTGGCCGCCGCAGGCGTCGGGTTTACCGTCACGCTGGGTTTACTTTTCACCCTGTGGGCATTGATGTGCTATACCGCCCTTTTGCTACTGGAAGTCTACCAGCATGTCCCTGCCGATATGGGGCTCGGTTCTTTGGCGGCGCGCTATCTGGGCCGTTACGGACAGTGGATCACCGGGTTGTGCATGCTGTTTCTGTTATACGCCCTCACGGCGGCCTACATTAGTGGCGCCGGCGAATTACTCGCTTCCAGCCTAAACCAGTGGCTGGACTGGCAGCTGCCGCCGGCCGCAGGCGTACTGATCTTCACCCTGCTCGGCGGGGCGGTGGTGTGCATTGGCACCGCGCTGGTCGACCTGTTCAATCGCTTCCTGTTTAGCGCCAAAATCGTCTTCCTGGTGATTATGCTGGCCCTGCTGATGCCGCACATTCATCAGGTGAATCTGCTCACGCTGCCGGTTGAGCAAGGCCTGGCGCTGTCGGCCATTCCGGTGATCTTTACCTCCTTCGGCTTTCACGGCAGCGTGCCGAGTATCGTCAGCTATCTGGGGGGCGATATCCGTAAACTGCGTCGGGTGTTTATTATCGGCAGTTTTATTCCGCTGGTGGCCTATATTTTCTGGCAGCTGGCGACGCTGGGCAGTATCGACGCCCCAGCCTTTACCGCCCTGCTGGCGCAACATGCCGGTCTGAACGGTCTGCTGGAGGCGATCCGCGAAGTGGTAGCGTCACCGCACGTGGAGCTGGCAGTACACCTGTTTGCCGACCTTGCGCTGGCGACCTCCTTCCTCGGCGTCTCGCTCGGGCTGTTTGATTATCTGGCCGATATGTTTCAGCGCAAAAACAACGTCAGCGGGCGTCTGCAGAGCGGGATGATCACCTTTCTGCCGCCGCTGGCGTTCGCCCTGTTCTATCCCCGCGGCTTCGTCATGGCCCTGGGCTACGCCGGGGTGGCGTTGGCCGTTCTGGCCCTGATGTTACCGGCCATGCTGGTCATGAAGAGTCGCCGACTGCATCCGCAGGCCGCCTGGCGGGTGGCCGGCGGCGCCCCGGCGCTGTGGCTGGTCCTGCTGTGCGGGATCGGCATCGTGGCGATCCAGTTCTGCATCGTCGCCGGGCTGTTACCGGCGGTGGGATAAAAGAAGGGGCCAGCCGGCCCCTTTTTCATTTCGCTAAGCAACACTGCTTATACTTTTTACCGCTGCCGCACGGGCAGGGATCGTTACGTCCGACTTTCGTCTCATTTCTTACCGGCTGCGGGACCACCTCCGGCTGCGGATTCACCATCCAGTACTGGTAAAGCGCCAGCGCCGCCGGGGTGATACGCTCGATACTGGCGATAAATTCATCCGCCGTCAGATTATCCAGCGCGGAAAACTGTTCTTCGCTACCGTGAAGCGCAATCGCCTCCAGCTCAGGCTGAAGTTCAGCGGGCAGCGTCGACCAGTCGCTCAGCGCCACGCCGCGCAGATAGCCAAAACACCACTCTTCAACGATGGTCAGCTCCTGACCTTCCGCTTCGCGGGTGCCGAACAGCGGTTCGAACTGATCGGGATAAGACTCAAGTCGTTCGGCGATATCGCTCATATGCTGCAGCGTCAGATTGACAAAGCGATCGCGCTCGCGGTCGTTGGCCCAGCGTGGCACATTATCTGCGCCACCCCAGATCGCCAACAGCCACTGGGCGGGTTCAATAGCGGTGGGCGCCGAGAGGATCGCCGTCAGCAGGCCATCCAGTTCAGAGACATCCAGAATAGCGCCTTCGGTGGCGTATTTCGCCAGCGTCTCGTCCAGCCATTCCAGTTCGTTTTCGTTTAAGGGTCCGGTATTCATTCACAGGCTCGCATGGTAAAAATCGGGCCTACAGTAGCCGAAATGCCGGCAGAAAGCCACCCGGCAGCGCCCATTGCGCCTGCGCCGCCCTGACACAATCAGGCCAGCCCTTGTAGCGCCGCCGCCACGTCGCGACAGGCCTCCTCCCCTAACGGCAGCAAGGGGCGGGGAAGCGAGTCAGGGTCGCACAATCCCAGGATGGCCGCAGCGGCGGCGATCACCCGCAGGCTGCCGCCGTAGCGGTCAAAGCACCGCCAGAGGGGCGCCAGTTGCTTATTCAGCGCCGCCACCTGTTCCGCGTCGCCGTGACGGATGGCTTTTACCAGCGCCAGTGAGATCCAGGGAAAGAGTCCGCCGCAAACCGAGTACCAGACCTCACAGCCGGCCTGCAAGCCCGCTGTCGCCCGGACGTCACCGCTCACGCCAAGCGTGACGCCGCAAGGCAGATGACGACGCAGCGCCGCCACCCGTTCGCTGGCCTGTGGCGCGGGCAGACCGGGAATTTTAATCGAGGCGATGGCCGGTAAGGCGGCAATACGCCCCTGCAGCTCATCCGATAACGTCACATGGGTGGTACGGGGATTGTCATACAGGCAAACCGGCACCGAGGCATGCCGGCAGACCTCCTCGTAAAAAGCATAGATCTCCTCCGCAAACAGCGGCTGATAGGACATCATCGGCAGGAGCAATGCATCCGCCCCGGCCTGCTGGGCATCTTCCACCAGCCGCAGCACCTCGCTGGTGGCGATGGCGCCGACGCCGACCATCATCGGGGTCGACCCGGCATGCGCCTTCGCCACCTGCACGACCCGCTTGCGCTGCTCACGACTGAGATAAGCGTAGCTGCCGGTTGAACCTAAGATGCCCAGGGAGTCGACTCCCGCATCGGTAAGACGAGCAAGAATACGAATAAACGCTTTTTCATCGATATTTTGCTGATGCAGCGGCGTTAACGGAAATGCGCAAAGCCCTGTGAACATGATGCCTCCGGCAGGCTGGGAGAAGTGTCCGGACGATAGTAGCAGGGAGAGATGGTTTTGTCCTGGGACAAATCAGCGATTGCCGGTGACAATGGGGTGGTTCCCCACTACGGGGTGATCCCATTCGCGATATTGCCGCTTTCAGCCCAGACATCGATAGCCACCCGATTCTGCCGAGGATATTCAACGACGCCGTTCCCTGCAGTCGCTATTTTTGCTGCATTGCCAATCTTAAATCAATTTGCCATAAGACCGCATGATTGATGTTGTTATATATAAGCAGCAATTAAATAAGGTACCACTACGGCTTCAAATGGATAAAAAATGGCAGATGACAACCAGGAAAAATATCTAGAAATATGATTAATAAAGTCAACGTATAAAATATTACTGGGTCGACCTGGAGATCCTGACGGTCCTGAAAACTATTATCACGCAACTTCTGACAAGCCGCTTGCAGAATCAGCGCAACTTCTTAACGCATCGCTGATAAACAGTGACGAGTTCATGGGATTAACAACATCCAGAATGGCATTCGAGAATATGTGTCTCCCGCCACATTGTGTATCAGGGACGGAGACTCAAGAGCGGTTGGCTGTAAAGCACATTGTGTCGCCAGGAAGCCATTGTTTAACATCGCGGACACTGAAAAAATTCAATCTGAAAACACCTCTCTGCCTTTTGACTGGATTTTTTCCTGCCCCGCGATGGTCATCGATTGCCTGTGGGACGATTTTCACCCATCGCGATCCCTCGAACCGTTTAGGCGTATTACGTCCGGGCAGTAAAGAGGTTCAGGAACATATTAAAAAGCGCGGATGGCAAGCTTTTTGTCATTTGCTGCAGAGAAGAGATCAATCTTGTAAAGGTGCCCCCGGCATTAGTCGCTGAACTGGCTCAGCACACGACGAACTTCTATCTGTTAGCTTTTTCACTGCGGAACCCCCCTCACCTTCAGCTGGAGAGCATCGCGTCCGGGGATAATTATTCGCTATATCGTTTTACCCCGGAGTCTGAAGAAAAATTTACCGGCAAATTCCCTTCGCTTACGGATGAGATGGTATTTATATCGAAAGTACTTTCTTTCAAACTCGAACTATAGAGACGGTTCCAACACCGGTCCGCTGTCTCGTATTCTTCCCACTCGCTTCCTCCCTGTTGGCCTGGGGGAGCGAGATCGTCCCGAACGCCTTATCCCCCACCCGTTAAGCCGATTATCCACCGCGACTCGGACCTGCTTCGCGACGGTAAGCCTTTACGCCAGAAGTCTGTGCCGGTCACAGACCTTGACTTCAAGCTTCTCCTTGCCCGGATTCAGAGCGGCACCCCGTATCTCCAGGCGCAGGCTTAACCAGTGACAATAATTCGGGTGTAGCGCAAGATGGACAAGAGAAACAGGATGACATGTCGTGATGAAGAGGGATTTAAAAACAAAAAAACCACCCGTAGGTGGTTTCACGACACTGCTTATTGCTTTGATTATTCTGCTTTTATCCCAATGGTACCCGGAGTGGGACTTGAACCCACACAGCGCGAACGCCGAGGGATTTTAAATCCCTTGTGTCTACCGATTCCACCATCCGGGCTCGGGATATAAAGTGGAGGCGCGTTCCGGAGTCGAACCGGACTAGACGGATTTGCAATCCGCTACATAACCGCTTTGCTAACGCGCCTTTGATACTGAAGCACCCGCCTATGCCGATGCTATTAATTTGGAGCGGGAAACGAGACTCGAACTCGCGACCCCGACCTTGGCAAGGTCGTGCTCTACCAACTGAGCTATTCCCGCATCATCAAGTTATTTGCTAATCACTTGATTTTGTTATCGTCTGGAAGACTGTGCCGCCGTTCGATGCGTTGCATTCTACTTATCTCTCGCGGTGAGTCAACGGTATTTTTCGCAACTTTGCATCGTTTGCTGAAAATAACGGCGAAACGATCACTGATCAAGCAAATCGCCGCGCGCCGCGTTCAAATATTGCAGCATCGACCACAGCGTCAGCACCGCCGCCACGAGGAAAAGCGCGATCCCTGCCCATTCCACCCACGGATAAGGACGCCACAGCATCCACACCAGGGCGGTCATCTGAGCGGTGGTTTTTACTTTGCCAATCCACGAGACCGCCACGCTGCTGCGTTTTCCCAACTCCGCCATCCACTCGCGCAGCGCGGAGATAATAATTTCCCGGGCAATCATCGTCGCCGCCGGCAGCGTGACCCACCAGGTGTGATAGTGCTCAGCGACCAGCACCATGGCGATAGCCACCATGACTTTATCGGCCACCGGATCGAGGAAGGCGCCGAACCGGGTACTCTGGTTCCAGCGTCGGGCGAGGAAACCATCAAACCAGTCGGTCACAGCGGCAACAAAGAAAATCAGCGCGCAGGCAAACGGCGCCCAGCTAAAGGGCAGATAAAACGCCAGCACAAAGAACGGGATCAGGATGACGCGGAACAGAGTAAGCAACGTAGGGATATTAAATTGCATAGTGACGGGTAACTATCTGTTGTAAGTAAAAATTAGCCCTATGTTGCTACAGAGCCCCTAATGTTTCAACGAGTAGAAGATCTTTTCTGCCAGAGCGTGAGAGATGCCCGGTACTTTGGCAATTTCTTCGACGCTGGCCTGCTGCAGCCCCTGCAGTCCACCCATGTACTTCAGCAGCATCTGGCGACGCTTCGGCCCCACCCCCTCGATAGTCTCAAGCGAGCTGGTGTTCTTCACTTTCGCCCGTTTTTTGCGATGGCCGGAGATTGCATGATCATGCGATTCATCGCGGATATGCTGGATCACGTGCAGAGCCGGCGAATCCGGTGGCAGGCTAAACCCCTCGCCTTCCGGCTCAAAGAATAACGTTTCCAGGCCGGCTTTACGATCGCTACCTTTCGCCACGCCCAGCAGCAGCGGATGATGTTTATCCCAGGGGACGTCCAGCTCCGCAAATACCGCTTTCGCCTGCGCCAGCTGCCCCTTGCCGCCGTCTATCAGGATCACATCAGGAATCTTGTTGTCATCAATCGCTTTGCCATAGCGACGGCGCAGGACCTGATTCATCGCCGCATAGTCATCGCCCGGGGTGATGCCGGCGATATTGTATCGCCGGTACTCCGCGCGCAGCGGACCATTGCTGTCAAATACCACGCAGGAGGCGACGGTCTGTTCGCCCATGGTGTGGCTGATATCAAAGCACTCCATCCGCTTCACCGCCGGCAGCTCCAGCACGGAGGCCAGCGCCTGCAGACGCTGATGAATGGTCGATTGCTGAGACAATTTGGTGGTTAACGCCGTCGCGGCATTGGTGCGCGCCAGCTTAAGATAACGCGCCCGGTCGCCGCGCGGCTTGGTCTGCACATGGATTCGACGCCCCGCCAGTTCTGACAGCGACTCGGCCAGCAGCGTCTTATCTCCGAGGTTAAAGTCGAGCAAAATTTCCCCCGGCAGCGTGCGCATCTGGCTGCCCTGCAGATAGAACTGGCCGACAAAGGTCTCGACGACCTCGCCCAGCTCGGTGCCGCCAGGCACTTTCGGGAAGTAGCTGCGGCTGCCCAGTACTTTACCCTGGCGGATAAACAGTACATGGACGCAAGCCATGCCGGCATCGAAGGCAACCCCGATCACGTCAAGATCGTCGCCGGTGTTAGAGACAAACTGTTTCTCAGTCACGCGGCGGACGGCCTGAATCTGGTCGCGAATGCGCGCCGCCTCTTCAAACTCAAGGTTCTGGCTCGCCTTCTCCATCCGCGCGATGAGCTGAGTCAGCACCTGGTCATCTTTGCCGGCAAGAAACAGCCGCACATACTCCACCTGCTGTGCATACTCGTCTTCACTGACCAGCCCCGCCACGCACGGCCCGAGGCAGCGGCCAATCTGATACTGTAGACAGGGACGGGAGCGATTGCGGTAGACGCTGTTTTCACACTGACGGATGGGAAAGATCTTCTGCAGCAGCGCCAAGGTCTCGCGCACGGCATAGCCGTTGGGAAAAGGACCAAAATACTCGCCCTTCGCATGTTTGGCGCCACGATGCATCGCCAGACGCGGATGGGTATCGCCACTGAGGAAAATAAAAGGATACGACTTATCGTCGCGCAACAGCACGTTGTACCGCGGCTGGTACAGCTTGATATAGTTGTGCTCAAGCAGCAGCGCTTCCGTCTCGGTATGGGTGACGGTCACGTCGATTTGCGCGATCAGCGCCACCAGCGCTTCCGTTTTACGCGACGCGAGGTTGCTGCGGAAGTAGCTACTGAGCCGCTTTTTCAAATCTTTGGCTTTGCCAACATAGATGACGGTTCCGCCAGCATCATACATCCGATACACACCGGGCTGGCTAGTTACCGTTTTCAGGAAAGCTTTTGCGTCAAAAACATCACTCACTGGCTTGCTAACGACTCCGCATTACACAGGCCATGGCGAATTGCCAGGTGGGTCAGCTCGACATCGCCATGAATGTTCAATTTGCTGAACATCCGATAGCGATAGCTGTTAACCGTTTTAGGACTCAGATTCAGCTGCTCTGAGATCTCATTCACCTTCTGACCTTTGGTGATCATCAGCATAATCTGCAATTCGCGTTCAGACAAACTGGCAAACGGCGATTCTGTTTTTTCCGGTTCAATCTGACTTAACGCCATTTGCTGAGCAATATCAGAGGCAATATAACGTTGCCCTGACGCGACGCAGCGAATCGCATTCACCACTTCCTGTGGCGCGGCGCCCTTACTGAGATAACCTGCCGCCCCCGCCTGCATGACCTTGGCAGGTAAGGGATTCTCAGTATGCACGGTCAACATGATCACTTTCGTGCCCGCTACCGAGCGCGCAATTTTGCGCGTCGCTTCCAGACCCCCGATCCCGGGCATGTTCATGTCCATCAAGACGACATCGGCGGAATTAGCCCGGCACCACTTGACGGCGTCTTCGCCGCAGCAGGCTTCGCCAGCGACTTTAATCCCTTTTATATCTTCCAGAATGCGTCGTATCCCTGCGCGCACCAGTTCGTGGTCATCAACAAGAAGAACGTTGATCAAAGGAATAATCTCCAGAATGAGGGATAACGCTACTGATACTTTATCTCCCACATATTACCGGGTTTTATTGCTATTTTAAAAGGCAAAAAAATGCCCTCGCCTCGATTTGGCTCTCATTTATGGCAATGTCTGTGCACACTCAGTGGAAAGTCATTGCGAACAGTCGGTTGCACGAGTCTTATTTTTTAACAATCCCCATACAGAAGGCACAAAAAACACAACAGATTACGTAGCGCATAAATACGAAGCTAAATATGTAACAATTATTAACGTACTAAATAGATAGTGGCAATTATTGGCCTGACGATGGCTATTACGTCTTATCTGAAGCATAAAACCATTCACAGCTCAGATGAGAGAACAGAAATTAAGCACTCCTTTTTTTTCTGTCGCTTGTGGTATACTGCGCGGCCTTCACATTGAGTAGAGCGCAATAGCGCAGCGAGTAAACGAGGATATCGATGAGCACACCAGATTTTTCCACTGCAGAAAATAATCAGGAACTGGCGCAGGAAGTCTCCTGCCTGAAAGCGATGATGACGCTGATGCTGCAGGCGATGGGCCAGGCAGATGCGGGTCGCGTGATTATTAAAATGGAAAAGCAGATCGCGCAGATGGAAGATGAGGCTCAGGCCGCCGTATTCTCCAGCACCGTTAAGCAAATTAAACAAGCTTATCGGCAGTAATCCTGTACCGGCTGAAAGTATGACTGACAGCCGGTATCACGTCTGGCACGCAGAACGGCAGGCGCCTTCAGATTAACCCTGTCGCCACAGCGTAACAGGCAATTTGCGTTTTATTCGGCGCGTTAAATTTCCGTTGCATATTCTTCTGATGGAAATTGACCGTATTTTCCGAAATCGAGAGAATCATCGCCACCTCCGCAGAGGTCTTTCCTTCCGCGGTCCATTTGAGGATCTCCAGTTCGCGCCGGCTGAATTTCATCTCCGGCGGCATCACCATCTCATCTTCAAGACGCAAGAGCGTCAGCAGGCTCAGCTCCGTCAGCGTTCGCAAGCGCAGCTCCAGCTCATCTTCAGCATAAGCGTTCGGCAAACAGTTGTTCGCGGAGACGGAGAGAAAACCCTGAGCATGATTCGGCAACGTCAGGCACTGTGTCACCCCTTTTTGCAGACCATGGTCGCGCGCGCCGTCCCATAACGCCTGCGCATCGCGAAACAGCCCATCTTCCCACGGCAGATGGCCACGCATAAAATTCTCCGGGCGTAATACGGGATCTATGGCGAAATAATTCTCTGCCTGGTAATGAGACATCCATGCGCGGGGATAGGTCGACTGAAACGTGACGCGGGGGCGAGTGAAAGGCACCGGGTGACGCACACAAAGCGTATAGAAATCATATTCCAGCGTTTCTGTTTCTCGTTGCAGGAGATTATAAACCTCCTGAGCGGCGGCCATGGACTGAAATTGATGCAGCATATCCCGCCGCCAGCTGAAAAAATCATTGTCCCTCATAGCTGTGCAAATAACTCCTGATTGATAATCATTATTATAAATACAGAAAACTAACACATAAATCTTATTTATATGTATAAAATATCGTAGCTGTCGCATTTATTAGCCTGAAGACTTGCCTTTTCCCAGTTCGCTGCGCTGAAACTAAGGCCCCTCCCTTCATTTTCTACACCCTACAAGGGGGGATGGGAAGCGGTGTATACGGCCAGGGGAGTAAATAGCACAAAGACGTGACGATGGGGTGTTACCCCAGCGTGGAATTGGGCTCATTGCGGCGGCTCACACGAAGGCGAGCCGCCGCGCCTGCGCCTGCTCTATTGCATCAGGAATTTTTCGAGGAACTGGCGGGTACGCGGCTGCTGAGGCGAGGCGAACAGCGCTTTGGCCTCGCCTTGTTCAACGATGCGTCCCTGATCCATAAAAATCGCCCGATCGGCAACGTCGCGAGCGAAGCTCATTTCATGGGTCACGATAACCATGGTACGTTTCTCCTGCGCCAGCTGGCGGATGGTATTGAGCACCTCCCCTACCAGCTCGGGATCGAGAGCCGAGGTCGGTTCATCAAACAGGATCACGTCCGGACGCATGGCCAGCGCGCGGGCAATCGCGACCCGCTGCTGCTGCCCGCCAGAGAAGCGGCGCGGATAGCTGTTCTCTTTGCCGCTGAGGCCCACTTTCGCCAGCAGATCGCGCGCCCGCGCCATCGACTCCTGCTTGTCTTCACCTTTTACGATGACCGGCCCTTCAATGATGTTCTCCAGCACCGTCCGGTGGGGAAACAGGTTGAAGTTCTGGAAGACAAAGCCAACGTGCTGGCGCAGCCGACGGATAAGCCCTTTTTGCGGCCCGAGGCTGCGACCAGCGTCGATCGTCACATCGCCGACGCGGATAGTGCCGCTCTCCGGTTGCTCCAGCAGATTAATGCTGCGCAGCAGGGTGGTTTTACCCGAGCCGCTGGGGCCGATGATTGCCACCACTTCGCCTTCCTGCACCTCCAGGTCGATACCGTGGAGCACCGTCTGGCCATGGAATTTTTTCACCAGGCTTTTTACTTCAATCGCACTCATTTCGGATCACGCTCCTGGCGGTTCAGCTGGTTTTCAAAATAGTTCTGCAGCGAGGAGAGTACCGTCGCCATCACCCAGTAGATCAGAGAGGCGGCCAGATACATGGTGAAGACCTCCAGCGTACGCGAGGTGATAAGCTGCGCCTGACGGAACAGCTCCGGCACCTGGATCGTCGCCGCCAGCGAGGTATCTTTTACCAGGCTGATAAAACTGTTAGAGAGCGGCGGCAAAGCGACCCGCGCCGCCTGGGGTAAAATAGCCCGACGCATCGTCTGCCAGGGGGTCATACCGATACTGGCCGCCGCTTCCCATTGCCCTTTGTCAATCGAGGCGATGGCCGCGCGCAGGGTTTCCGCCGCGTAGGCCGCCGTGTTCAGCGATAAGCCGATCATCGCCGCCGGGATCGGGTCAAGCTCAATGCCAAACTGCGGCAAGCCGTAGTAGATCATGAACAGCTGGGCGATAAGCGGTGTCCCGCGAAAAATGGAGATATACATGCGCGCCAGCCATTTTACCGGCCAGAGGGTCGACATGCGCATCAGCGCCAGGATAAAGCCCAGCACCAGGCCGAAAAACATCCCGCCAATGCTCAGCTGCAGCGTAAAGACGGCGCCTTTCAGCAGAAAAGGCGCAGAATCGATGACCAGTTGAATACTTTCTTGCATGCTGTGGTTTCTGTATTAGAGGTGAGGATGATAGGCAAACAGCGCCGGCGCTCCGCCGGTATGGACGAACAAAATCGGCCCTTCATCCTTAAAGCGTTTCTGCGTAATGCCATCGATAAGTCCGGCCATCGCTTTGCCGGTATAAACCGGGTCGAGCAAAATACCTTCCAGTTGCGCCAGCAGCTTCACGGCGGCCATTCCTTCCTCATTTGGCGTCCCGTAGCCTGGGGCAAAGTAATCGTCCCACAGGATGATGTCGGCTTTCGCCTGCAGCTCAAGGCTGTTGGCCACGGCCTGCTGCAGCGCTACCACTTTCGGCAGCTGGTCGGCAACCGCGCGCGACACCGTCACCCCAATCAGTTCCGCCTGCGGCATCAGCTGTTCAAGGCCGACCGCCAGTCCGGCATGGGTGCCGGCGCTCCCGGAGGCCACCACCACCGACGAAATCTCCACCGCGTCTTCGCACTGCTGGGCGATTTCCAGCGCGCTTTCCACATAGCCTAGCGCCCCAAGGGCGTTTGAACCGCCGACCGGAATGACATACGGGCGGTACCCCTGCGCTTCGATACGGGTCGCCAGCTCGTCGAGCTGCGCAGCGGGATCGGTCAGGGCATCGCACATCTCAACCTGGGTATTAAACAGATCCAGCAGCAGGCGGTTGCCATTGCTCAGATAATTCTCCGCACGGGTGCCGATGGGATTTTCCAGCAGCGCCACGCAGTGCAGGCCCAGTTTGGCGGCGACCGCCGCCGTCTGGCGCACATGGTTAGACTGGATCGCGCCGGCGGTAATTAAAGTATCCGCCCCTTCGCGCAGCGCATCGGCGGCGAGAAACTCCAGCTTGCGCAGTTTGTTTCCCCCCATCGCCAACGGCGTCGTATCATCACGTTTGATAAATATTTCGCGCCCGAGGTGATCGGACAGACGCGGCAGATACTCCAGCGGCGTCGGCGCGCCGATCAATTCCAGACGCGGAAAGCGGGTTAAATTTTGCAGTGACATGGCCCCTCCTGACTCAGTTATGCTTCATTATGCACACAGTTACGCGCTAAATAAAAAAAGGCGCTTCCAGGAGCGCCTTTTTTCACCGCTGGCCTTTATTTTGTCACGTCAGCGCCAAACCATTTCTCTGACAGGGCCTTCAGGCTGCCATCTTTCTGCATATCCGCGATCGCGCCATCTACCGCTTTCAGCAGGTCATCGTTGCCTTTGCGCAGTGCAACGCCAGCTTCCTGACGGGAGAACGCTTCGCCGGTTACCGCCAGCGTGTTGTTAGTTTTCTTCACCAGATCCAGCGCCGCCAGACGGTCAACCAGAATCGCGTCAATACGGCCTACGCGCAGATCCTGGTATTTGGTCGGATCGTCATCATAGGTGCGGACATCCACGCCCTGGACGTTCTGACGCAGCCACTCTTCATAGTTAGTGCCCAGCCCGACGCCCACTTTCTTGCCTTTCAGATCCGCCGCGGTTTTAATCGCGCCTTCGTTGCCTTTCTTCACCAGCGCCTGCACACCGGAGATCGTGTACGGGGTGGAGAAATCGTATTTTTTCTTACGTTCATCAGAGATAGTGACCTGGTTAATCACCACGTCAATGCGCTTGGAATCCAGCGAGGCCAGCATACCGTCCCACTTGGTCGGTTTGAGGTCAGCCTTCACGCCCAGATGTTTCGCCAGCTCGTTGGCGAACTCCACTTCAAAGCCGGTCAGCTTACCGTCATCGCCCTGGAAGCTAAAAGGAGGATAGGTGCCTTCGAGGCCCACGCGCAGGGTGCCGCGCTCTTTAATCTGATTGAGCAGGTTTTCCGCCGCAAAAGTTTTCACGCTAACGCCAGCCATCAAAACAACGGCCATCGCGCCCATCAGCGCCTGACGACCCAGAAGTGCTAATTTCATAGATACCCCGAAGGTTAGGATTTTCCTGTAGTGTAAAGCGCTTAACGGCCCGACACCAACATCGTTACGCTACATCTTATGCAAATTTATTATATATGATCCGCTTTAGGGTATAGCGAAATTCAGGGCTTTCCTCACCCGTTTTGCGGGATATCTCCCATACTGCAAAGGTCAGCCTGTTGACGTCTGGAGCATGGAAGATGAAAAACCCCACCTTGTTGCAATGTTTTCACTGGTACTACCCCGCCGGCGGCGAACTGTGGCGTGAAGTCGAAGCGCTGGCCCCCAGTCTTAACGAAATCGGCATCAATATGGTCTGGTTGCCCCCCGCCTACAAAGGCGCCTCGGGCGGCTATTCCGTCGGCTATGACACCTACGATCTCTTCGACCTCGGCGAGTTTGATCAAAAGGGCTCTGTCGCCACCAAATATGGCGATAAGACCCAGCTGCTGGCGGCAATCAACGCCCTGAAGGAGCACGACATCGCCGTGCTGCTGGACGTGGTGGTGAACCATAAAATGGGCGCCGATGAAAAAGAGGCCCTGCGCGTGCAGCGCGTTGATGAGCAGGATCGCACGCAAATTGACGAGACGATCATCGAGTGCGAGGCATGGACTCGCTATACCTTCCCGGTGCGCGCCGGACAGTATTCGCAGTTTGTCTGGGACTACAAGTGCTTTAGCGGCATTGACCACATCGAGAATCCGACGGAAGACGGTGTATTTAAAATCGTCAACGACTACACCGGCGAAGGCTGGAATGAACAGGTCGATGACGAGCTTGGCAACTTCGACTACCTGATGGGCGCCAATATCGATTTTCGTAATCACGCCGTCACCGAAGAGATCAAATACTGGGCGCGCTGGGTGATGGAGCAAACCGGTTGCGACGGTTTTCGTCTTGACGCTGTGAAGCATATCCCCGCATGGTTTTACAAAGCGTGGATCGAGCATGTTCAGGAGGTAGCCCCGCAGCCGCTGTTTATTGTTGCGGAATACTGGTCCCATGAAGTGGAAAAGCTCCAGCAGTATATCGATCTGGTCGAGGGCAAGACGATGCTGTTTGACGCCCCGCTGCAGATGAAATTTCATGAAGCGTCCCGCCAGGGGCGCGATTACGACATGAGCCAGATTTTCAGCGGGACGCTGGTGGAAGCCGACCCCTTCCATGCCGTCACCCTGGTCACCAACCATGATACCCAGCCGCTGCAGGCGCTCGAGGCGCCTGTTGAGCCATGGTTTAAACCGCTGGCCTATGCGCTGATCCTGTTGCGTGAAAATGGCGTACCCTCGGTCTTCTATGCCGATCTCTTCGGCGCCTCCTATGAGGATACCGGCGGCGACGGACAAACCTACGCCATAGAAATGCCCGTTATCGAACAACTCCACGAGCTGATCGACGCCCGTCAGCGTTTTGCCCACGGCGTGCAGACTCTCTGGTTCGATCACCCCAACTGCATTGCCTTCAGCCGCAGCGGCACGGACGAGGATCCCGGCTGCGTGGTGGTGATGTCCAATGGTGATGAGGGAGAAAAGACCCTGACGCTGGGCGAGAATTATGGCAACAAACGCTGGCGGGATTTCCTGGGCAATCGGGAAGAGATTGTCGAAACCGACGGCGAAGGCTGCGCCACCTTTACCTGTAACGGAGGAAGCGTCAGCGTGTGGGTGCTGGAGGCGGTGCTGTAGTCATCTGACGCCGGACGGGCCAGCGGTGGCCCGCCGGAATCTTAGTGCGCGGTGGTCGGCGCGCTGACTGGAGCGGTGGCACGCGCTTTAGCCCACGCTTTCTCGCACTCCGGGGTGAGACGTTCAACGCGGGTCAACGTCATACGATCGTAGGAAAGGGTGTTGCCCTCGCGCTCGATCGGGTAGATATCCAGGGAAGCGGTCACGTTGTAGATATCGCTATCGCGGTTCATCAGTTTCCCCGGCTGGGCGATCACGCGCTGCCACTGGCGGCAGTCGAAGGTGTCCCCATCTTTGGTGACGATCAGGCTGGCGATGGCGTCCGGACTCATCATCTCACTCTGCGGCCCTTTCGTCTGCCAGTAGCCTTCCAGGCCTGCCGGCGCAGGGGCTTTAACAACGTCTTCGTAACGATCAACCTGCACGCATCCGGCCAGCGCCACCACCATGCCAGCAAAAACTAACTGTTTCATCATTCATCCCACAAGCTGATAAAAAAGTATTGTGGCATTAAAGCGTTAAGCCTTCCACCCCCGCTGCGGGCGGAGAAGCCGGGTAAAACACGGCCAGGCATCGCGACCTTCATATGAAATAAGGAAATTCTGAAAGTAAAAGAATCTTTGGCGCCTAACCATAGCAGCCACGGGCACTTTTTGTTTTTAATTCGCTCACACTACCGGTTCTCGACTTTACTTTAAGAGTTTTCCTGGCAAATTATATGCAGAGATGCGGAATAGGGCTTTGTTGAATAAATCGAACTTTTGCTGAGTTGAAGGATCAGATCACGCATCTTCCCGACAACGCAGACCGTTCCGTGGCAAAGCAAAAGTTCAAAATCTCCAACTGGCCCACCTACAATAAAGC
>NZ_JAKUZW010000061.1:0-802 GCF_030128605.1 Klebsiella sp. K5-45
GCGGCAGACAGCGAAACCAGCGCCCTCATCGCTGACACTATCATCCGCAACCGCAATGATCGTCAGTATCTGCAGCGTGTGATCAACGATGCCGGTAAAATCGACGAGGTTCGGAACAAAATAACAGAGGCGATCACTTCCCTGGGGGCGCGTGTCACCAGTGAGCTGACGGCCTTCAGGAACGTTAACCGGGTATTCCTGGTCGGGGGAGGGGCTTCCCTCATAGAAGAAGCTATCCGTCAGGCCTGGCCTCTGGCTCCTGACCGTATCGAGGTTATAGGCGATCCGCAGATGGCGCTGGCCAGGGAGATTGCCCTTTACAATAAAGAGGACTAAACGTGCCGGACGGCCAGTATTCTTTCTATCTGCACAGCGACGATCGCACCGACATCGCGGCAATGGCAACCATCAGCACCATCTCACAGCCCCTGCGCGGTGAGTTCATCCGTACCGCCGCCACCGCCGGGGCGGTGGTATACCAGGTGGATGCCCGTTTACCGGCGCTGATCCCGGTGTTCTTTGCCGGGCAACTGAGCGCTGTCCGCCTTTGCGCCGTGATGGCCCTGGTCTCCGGAACCTGGTCCTCACTCACCGGCCTTCCGGATGAGCCCGAAAATGGTGAGGCAGCTCTGCCCGTGTCACCGGAGACAGAATACCAGCGCCGGCGTTACACCCTGACGCTTCAGAATGGCCGGAGTGGGGAACGGGTGGAAAGTGTGCTGACGGAAGCGTCATCCCGTCTGCGTGGGGATCTGCTGAGAAACCTGATTATCACCGGTCTTGCCCTCCACACGACGGCGCC
>NZ_JAKUZW010000062.1:0-737 GCF_030128605.1 Klebsiella sp. K5-45
AGCAGTCGATAACCGGCGACAGATAGACTTTTCCAGCCGGAAGCTGGAACTCCGTAATATCGGTCAGCCACTTCTCATTTGGCCTGCAGGAACTAAAATCCCGGGCGAGTAAATTTTCCGGTGCCGGACCGATTTCGCCACAGTAAGAGTTATATCGTCGTCGCCTGGTGCGCTTAACAACGAGCTGCTCTTCTGCCATCAGTCTGCGGACAACCTTTTCAGAAATAACCCTGTTGTTACTGCGAAGCATCGCGTGAAGGCGCCGGTAGCCGTAACAGCGGTAATTCTCCTCAAAGATATCGGCCATGATCACGCGTATTTCCGCATACTTATCGTACAGACGTTTGCTGGCTTTGTGGTAAAAATAACAGCTGCGGGCAAGTTGCAGAACGCTTAGCAACTCAGCAACGGGGTATTTTTTCTTAAGGGCATCAACTATCAGGGTTTTCTCCCTGTTTTTCAGTTTCAGAAAGCTGATGCCCAGATCTTTTTTTATCAGTTCATTCGCCTTTGTCAGTATGTCACGTTCGAGCTGCAGCTGATGAACCTGCTTCCTGAGACGCTGGATTTCACCGAGTAAAGTATCCTGATTTTTATCCTGAGGGGCTGCCTTTCGTTTGCGCATGGATTGATAAGCCTCGTCACTGATAAGGTCTTTCTTCCATTTGTACAGGACCGGGACGCTGACGCCTATGCTTTGTGCAACTTTACGCGCGGTTCCACGTCGGTTACAGAGC
>NZ_JAKUZW010000063.1:0-732 GCF_030128605.1 Klebsiella sp. K5-45
TTTTGTCTTATTCAAAGGCCTTACATTTCAAAAACTCTGCTTACCAGGCGCATTTCGCCCAGGGGATCACCATAATAAAATGCTGAGGCCTGGCCTTTGCGTAGTGCACGCATCACCTCAATACCTTTGATGGTGGCGTAAGCCGTCTTCATGGATTTAAATCCCAGCGTGGCGCCGATTATCCGTTTCAGTTTGCCATGATCGCATTCAATCACGTTGTTCCGGTACTTAATCTGTCGGTGTTCAACGTCAGACGGGCACCGGCCTTCGCGTTTGAGCAGAGCAAGCGCGCGACCATAGGCGGGCGCTTTATCCGTGTTGATGAATCGCGGGATCTGCCACTTCTTCACGTTGTTGAGGATTTTACCCAGAAACCGGTATGCAGCTTTGCTGTTACGACGGGAGGAGAGATAAAAATCGACAGTGCGGCCCCGGCTGTCGACGGCCCGGTACAGATACGCCCAGCGGCCATTGACCTTCACGTAGGTTTCATCCATGTGCCACGGGCAAAGATCGGAAGGGTTACGCCAGTACCAGCGCAGCCGTTTTTCCATTTCAGGCGCATAACGCTGAACCCAGCGGTAAATCGTGGAGTGATCGACATTCACTCCGCGTTCAGCCAGCATCTCCTGCAGCTCACGGTAACTGATGCCGTATTTGCAGTACCAGCGTACGGCCCACAGAATGATGTCACGCTGAAAATGCCGGCCTTTGAATGGGTTCATGTGCAGC
>NZ_JAKUZW010000064.1:0-727 GCF_030128605.1 Klebsiella sp. K5-45
CCTTCTTCACCACCCCATTCCCCGTGGTGGAAATTCTGGAAAAAATCCTGATCCTGCCATGCTTGAGTTTTCCTCTCCGGCCATCCCAGGGAGTTCCTGAACCTTCCCAAAAATCGCCAGATCTCTGAACGCTCCTCACGACTAAAAATACCCACACACTACGCAAAATTAAAATTTTGCAGATTCCTTATTTAAAACAATTGGTTAATGAAAAATTAATGTGCAGTGATGTGTTACAAAGTGCAGATCCAAGTCGTGGACGACTCTATGGCGAATCGTTTACGAATTGCCCACGATTCATATGTGAATCACGCTTTATTATCATGTTGTTATGATGAATCGACTCTTGATTCAATTCATCAATTTGGGCGTTTTTTGTTCATGGTGACTCTTGATTCAATTCACGATTCGAATCGCCGGTGAATCGTGTGGTGAGTCGTCCGGCGACTTGCCATAACGTGATTGCCGGCCGTCGACGAACCCGATTCCTGAACGTGCTGAAAACCGGTTTTCCGGCTGCGCCGGCAACGCCTCACGGCCACGCAATAAATTGCGTCCCCGTTCACCGTTTTCGGATCAGAAGAACGCCGGAAACAGGACTTACCCTGGCTGAATGGCGTGAATTTCCGCGCTATGCACTTGCGCGCATACTCATGCATGCCGTAAAAACAGAGCCTGCGCGTTTCTGGCGGGTTTTCGGGTGGTTTGTTGCCTGTTTTACCGGTTT
>NZ_JAKUZW010000065.1:0-681 GCF_030128605.1 Klebsiella sp. K5-45
ACAGGATACAGAGAATGAAGATTTTACTGATTGGCAAGAATGGCCAGGTGGGCTGGGAGCTGCAGCGTTCCCTGTCCACCCTCGGCGACGTGGTCGCGGTGGACTACTTTGACAAAGAGCTGTGCGGTGACCTGACGAACCTGGAAGGCATCGCGCAGACGGTGCGTATCGTCCGCCCGGATGTGGTGGTGAATGCCGCCGCGCACACGGCCGTGGACAAGGCAGAAAGCGAGCGGGAGCTTTCCGACCTGCTGAACGACAAAGGGGTGGCGGTGCTGGCGGCGGAGTCGGCGAAGCTCGGTGCCCTGATGGTGCACTATTCCACCGACTATGTGTTCGACGGCGCCGGCAGCCATTATCGCCGGGAAGATGAAGCGACTGGCCCGCTTAACGTCTACGGTGAAACCAAACGCGCCGGTGAACTGGCCCTGGAGCAGGGCAACCCGCGTCACCTGATTTTCCGTACCAGCTGGGTGTATGCCACCCGCGGCGCCAACTTTGCCAAAACCATGCTCCGCCTGGCGGGGGAGAAAGAGACCCTCACCATCATTGATGACCAGCACGGGGCGCCCACCGGCGCTGAGCTGCTGGCAGACTGCACGGCGACGGCAATCCGTGAAACGCTGCGTAATCCGGCGCTGGCCGGCACCTATCATCTGGTGGCCAGCGGCGAGACCAGCT
>NZ_JAKUZW010000066.1:0-670 GCF_030128605.1 Klebsiella sp. K5-45
ATGGCGTGAATTTCCGCGCTATGCACTTGCGCGCATACTCATGCATGCCGTAAAAACAGAGCCTGCGCGTTTCTGGCGGGTTTTCGGGTGGTTTGTTGCCTGTTTTACCGGTTTCCCGTCAGAAACGTCCTGAGGCCGTTTTAGCGGTGCGTACAATTAAGGGATTATGGTAAATGGTGACTTGGTTAATCATAAACATCCTGGGGGATGGCATACACCAGTTGGATATCCGGTGCATCGTTGAGCCATCGACCTGATTTTTTCATTAAGTAGCCACCAATTTCTTCGGTAGTCAGCCGGGCATGAAACAATGCTTCATCATTGAACCAGCAGTCAGGGTGATAGATGAGATCCAGTGGGTTTGCCTTGAAATTAATCTCCAGTAACTGGAGTGCATAGCTGTGGTCAGATGCACTACCTTCTGCTTTGCGTATGAAGTTGATAACGTCGTTCAGTTCTTTCCATGTAAAGTCATCGAGGTATTTTTCCTGATTAAGCGCCATCCTGGTGAAATCTAGTGCACTTGACGCACCTGGTGCAAACGGACCACTGACGCTAAGCGGGCCGGTACCACTACCGGAGCGTATTCTGCATACCGGTGATCAGATTTCGGCGCCACAGGCTACAGATAAAACCGTGACGCCGGTAGCGGATGACCTCGATTTTGACG
>NZ_JAKUZW010000067.1:0-596 GCF_030128605.1 Klebsiella sp. K5-45
TTCGGCCTCAAGTTCAGCGGCTACGCCCGCTATGGCGCCCACTTCCAGACCGGCGACCAGAAATATGTCGGCGTCGACGGCTCCTATAACGGCGCCTCGGCGATCGGCCGCCTGGGCAACGAAAGCAACGGCGGCGAATTCCAGATCAGCAAGGCCTTCAAAAGCGCGCAGGGGGCTATCTGGGATCTTAACGTGATGTTCGACCACTGGAGCGACGAGGTTAACCTGAAGAAGGCCTACGTCGGCGTCACCAACGTCCTCGACTCCAACCCCAACGCCTATATCTGGGCCGGCCGCGACTTCCACCAGCGTCCGCAACAGGGGATCAACGACTACTTCTGGATGAACCACGACGGCCAGGGCGCCGGGGTGAAGAACTTTGATATCGGCGGCGTGCAGTTCGACGTGGCGGCGGTGTCGCAGGTGAAATCCTGTAGCCCGGAAGTGATGGCCGACGAGACCAACCCGTCGCGCATCACCTGTACCGGCAGCTCCGACACCGGCGACAACGGCCACTACGCGCTGACCACTAAAACCCACAACATCAAGGCCGGGCCGATCGACGTCGAGGTGTACGCCAACTACGGCTTTGACTC
>NZ_JAKUZW010000068.1:0-563 GCF_030128605.1 Klebsiella sp. K5-45
CTATGGCCCTGGTACGAGCGCTGAACAAAATGACGAAAGCAGGTATGCCTGAAAGCGTGCGTATTGCCTGAAAACACAACCCGCTACGGGGGAGACTTACCCGAAATCTGATTTATTCAACAAAGCCCCGAACTAAAGAAGAGGTTGCGCGTGATTTACCACAGAAAATTGAAGTGGAAAGTTGCAAGCAGTTGATGTTGTCTGGAGTGCAAAAACAGCTCTACCTTTCGTCTGTTGCAAACTGGCAACAGCAACAGGCGCTGAGCGAAGGCATGCAGCAGGCTGGAACAGGTATGCTTGAAGTGGTCAACAAAAACTGGCCACCGCGTTAGAGTTTTTCCAGTATCGGTTTTCTGATTCGTTTGGCGGTAACCCACCATTATATTCGTGCGGTCTTAGTGCGCTGTAATATCCAACGATATAGTCCGTTATTGCGTGAGCTGCATCGCTGAAGCTTACATAGCCCGTCGCCGGCACCCATTCGTTCTTCAGACTCCTGAAGAAGCGCTCCATTGGGCTGTTATCCCAGCAGTTTCCACGCCGACTCATACTCTGCCTGATCC
>NZ_JAKUZW010000069.1:0-550 GCF_030128605.1 Klebsiella sp. K5-45
TGTCAACTGCCAGATGCAACTTTCGCCATATACGACGGCGTTCTTTGCCGTGTTTTTTGACTTTCCATTCGCCTTCACCAAAGACCTTCAGCCCGGTGGAATCAATCACCAGATGCGCGATTTCACCCCGGGTGAACGTTTTGAAACTGACATTAACCGACTTTGCGCGCTTGCTGACACTGGTGTAATCCGGGCAGCGCAACGGAACATTCATCAGTGTAAAAATGGAATCAATAAAACCCTGTGCAGCCCGCAGGGTCAACATGAACACGCGTTTCATGACCAGAACGGTGGTGATTGAAGTGGTCAACAAAAACTGGCCACCGCGTTAGAGTTTTTCCAGTATCGGTTTTCTGATTCGTTTGGTGGTAACCCACCATTATATTCGTGCGGTCTTAGTGCGCTGTAATATCCAACGATATAGGGCACTGTTGCAAAGTTAGCGATGAGGCAGCCTTTTGTCTTATTCAAAGGCCTTACATTTCAAAAACTCTGCTTACCAGGCGCATTTCGCCCAGGGGATCACCATAATAAAATGCTGAGGCCTGGC